>VGBV01000063.1 GCA_016870325.1 Actinomycetota bacterium | reverse complement strand
TCGCCCGGGTCCGCAACCTCGCCGACTGGCTCGGCGAGGCCCGCGACTCGGGCGCCTGGATCTACGGCGCGACCGCCGAGGCGGAAGCCGCCTACACGGACGTGGACTGGTCGGGCCGTGCGGTGCTGGTGCTGGGCTCCGAGGGCAGCGGCATCCGGCCCCGGGTCGCCGCGGCCTGCGACCGGCTCGTCTCGATCCCCAGGCGCGGCGAGGTCGGCTCGCTGAACGCATCGGTCGCGGCGGCGGTGATCCTGTTCGAGGCGCTGCGCCAGCGCACGCCCAGCGCGTAACCGTCTAGAGGCCGGCGCGGACGGAAGCGCCCGATTCGCCCGTTTCGGCCGCCCGCAGGCACGGGGGCTGCAAGCCAAATTGCATCGGCCCCGAACCTTGATTGACATCCGGGGCGGGCCTGCCTAGTTTTGCCCGCGAGGTCGAGATCGCCCCGATCCTTCCTCGAACATTGGGAGGGGCGCCCCAAGCTGGGAGGTGAGGAGCGCCACAGACGAACCACCGAACCAGGAGGTTGCTGTGGCAGTACCGACCCCCAGCACTCATGAGCACGCCACCGTCCCCGCGCGAGCGGTACCGGATGGCCAGCGGAGCACCGGCCCCGGCCCCGATGACGAGTTCCTCGTCGCCCTGGCCAAGAACGGGCAGAACGACGCCTACGACCAGCTGGTGCGGCGCTACCGCCGCTTCGTGCGGGTCAAGTCCTCGTCCTACTTCCTGCTCGGCGGCGACGCCGACGATCTCATGCAGGAGGGGATGCTGGGCCTGTTCAAGGCGATCCGCGACTACAAGCCCGAGCGCGAAGCGAGCTTCCGAGGCTTCGCCGAGCTCTGCATCACCCGTCAGATCATCACCGCGGTCAAGACCGCGACCCGCAACAAGCACACGGCGCTGAACCACTACGTCTCGTTCAGCCAGACGCCGGCGGCCGCCGGCCCCGAATCCGACACCACCCTGGAGGAGGTCCTGCCCGGCCCCGCCGTGCGCGACCCGGTCAACCAGGTGATCGCGAGCGAGGAGCTCGACAGCCTCGTCAGCTGCCTGACGAGCGTGCTCTCCGAGCTCGAGAGCCACGTGCTCTCGCTCTACCTCGACGGTCGCCCCTACGGGGAGATCGGCGAGCGCCTCGAGTGCGACACCAAGACCGTCGACAACGCCCTGCAGCGCGTCAAGCGCAAGGTCGGCGTCCACCTGGCCTCGCGGGCGGTGAAGATCTAGCTTCGAGAGGCGCTACCTTCCACGGCTCCATGGCAGCGGCGAGCCTGCTCACACGAATCCGCGGCAGTTCCGTCCAGATCCAGGCGCTCGCGTTCATCGCGCTCGAGCTGTGGAAGAACGCGCGTCGGCGCGTCGACCAGAACCTGGACGAGAAGGAGCGGGGCGACTTCGCCGAGCTGATCCGCAAGTCCCGCGGCCGCCGCGCCAACCTCAGCGACCGCGAGCAGCGCCACTTCTCGCGGCTGACCAGGAAGGCCGCCACCGGCGACGGCGACGCCGGCTGGGGCGACGTGGTCAAGAGCCTGCCGACGCTGGTGCCGCCGCGTGCGCTCGCCGAGGGCGTCGGCCGCTTCCGCGGCCCCCGCCGCTGAGCGTCCCTCGAACGCGCGTCGAGGATCCCCCGATCGCGCTCAAGCCGGGCCGCGCCGCGTCCGATGCCCGGCGTATAAATGGCGCGAAAGCCCGCAATCCTGATCGTCTGCGCCGCGCTGCTCGGCGCCCTCGCCACGCCGGCCCCCTCGAGCGCCGCGGGCGGCCTCGTCGGCAAGCTCGCCGCCGGCGCCTGCTCGGCCGAGAAGGCGAAGATCGGCAAGCGCGCCTTCGCCAAGCGCTACGGCGCCAAGCGGCCGACCCGGACCTGCATCAAGCGCACCAAGGCCGCCGCCCGCCGCGCCGTCGCCGCGGCCACCGACGAGTGCCTGGTCGAGCTGGAGGAGTACGGCGAGGAGGAGTTCTACCTCGAGTGGGAGACCTTCCCCGCCTGCGTCGAGGACTACGCCGCCTGGATCATGGACGGCGGCGGCTTCGAGGACGACGGGTCCGAAGAGGACGACGGCGACTTTCTCTAGCTGCTCCCTGCCGCTGTCACGGATTCGTCACGTTCCGTGCGCAATGGAGCACATCTGACCAGCAACCGTGTGTCCCGAGGGACGCACGATGAAGCTTCCACCTCCAAGTGAGAGTTCCCATCCTGTCGATGTCGGCCTTCGCACCGAGGCACACATCACTGGGGAACTGGTGCGCCGTGGCTACACGGTGCTGCTGCCCTTCGGAGTGAACCAGCGCTACGACCTGGTGCTGGATGACGGGGGCCGCTTCGTGCGCGTCCAATGTAAGACGGGTCGCCTCCGCCACGGAGTGGTCCTGTTCAGCGGCATCAGCGTCAGGTGCAATACGCGCGAGATCCTTACGCGCGGCTATGAGGGCGAGGTCGAGCTGTTCCTCATCTCCTGCCCAGACAACGACCGAATCTATGCTGTGCCGATTGAGGAGGTGACGGGCGGATGTGGAAGCCTCCGCGTTGCACCGACACGAAACGGCCAGCGACGGAGAGTTCGCTGGGCGCGCGATTACGAACTGCCCGGGTAGCACAATTGGTAGTGCACCGACCTTGTAAGTCGGACAGTGCGGGTTCGAGTCCCGCCCCGGGCTTGTGCCGGAGGAGCTGAGATGGCGCGACGCCGAGCGCAACCGCTCCGTGCTGCTGCGCGAGGGGCTGCTCGGCGATGCGCCGGCCGCACTCGAGGACGAGGGCTGGACCGGGTTCGAGCTGCTCTCGACCGAGCGGGCCCTGGCCGGCGCCGAGGGGCTCGCCGAGGCGGCGGGGGCGACGCACCTGGTGCCGCCGGGCCAGGTGCCCGACGTCGCTGCGAAAGTCCTCGACGAGGTGGGCTCCGACCGGCTGGTCGCCCTCGGCGGCGGCCGGGTGATCGACGCCGCCAAGGCGATCGCGGCGGTCAGGGAGGGGGAGGTGGCGGCCGTGCCGACGACGATGTCGGGCGCAGAGATGACGGCGATCCATCGGCTGCCGGCGGGCCATGAGGGGATCTCCGGCCTGCGCCCCGCCCTCGTGCTAGCCGACCCCGAGCTGATGGCGAGCGCCCCAGAGGCCGAGCTTCGCGCCAGCTCGATGAACGCGCTAGCGCACGGCGCCGACTCGTTGTATACGCCGCTCGCCGACGAGCTCTCGCGGGGATCGGCGCTGAGGGGCGCCCGGCTGATCGCGGCCTCGCTCGACGCCGACCGCGCCGGGCGCGACAGATCCGAGCTGGCCCTGGGCTCGCTGCTCAGCGCCAACGCGCTCGACCTGGCCGGGCTGGCGCTGCATCACGTTCTCAGCCAGACGGTGGTGCGGGTGCTCGGCACCCCGCACGCCGCCACCAGCGCCGCGCTGCTGCCGGTGACGATGGAGGAGATGTCGGGGCGCGCGCCGGAGCAGATCGCGGCGCTGGCCGAGGCGCTGGGGACCGATACGGACGGGATCCGGAGGCGGATCGAGCAGCTCGGCGGCGGGCGCCGTGGCCTCGGCGAGCTCGGCGCCGACCGAGCCAGGCTGGGCGAGGCGATCGAGGTGGCGATGGCGAGGCAGGAGCTGTTCCGGATGACCCCGGGCGAGATCGAGGCGGCCGACCTCGAGCGCCTGCTCGAGGGCGCCTGGTAGGTGTGGTCCCGGCAGGGGCTGTAACGACGCGCCGCCGCGGTGTTGTGCCTAGGGCATGGCGGCGCCGATGACCGAGGAGAGGCTGCAGAGCTACCACCGCTTCACGCGCGAGCGCGGGGTCAACTGGTTCATGTACGTGATCGCGCGCGGGATCCTGCAGCCCGCCTTCCTCATCTACCTGCGGCTGACGCGGATCGGCCGCGAGCACGCGCGGGTCAATGGGCCGCTGATCGTCGCCGCCAACCACCGCAGCTTCCTCGACCCGTTCGTGATCGGCGCAACCCTGCCCTGGGGCCGGCCGCTGCACTACGTCGCCAAGGTCGAGCTGTTCGGCCCGCGCTGGCAGGGCTGGCTGCTGAACAGGCTCGGCGCCTACCCGGTCCGCCGCGGCCAGTCGGACGACGAGACGCTCGTCACCTCCCACGAGGTGCTCGACCGCGGCGGTGCGATCTGCATCTTTCCCGAGGGCACCCGGATCCGGACCGGATCGCTGGCGCGGCCGAAGCGCGGTTTCGGGCGGTTGGCGCTGGAGACGGGAGCCGCGGTGCTGCCAGTCGCCGTCCACGGCAGCGACCAGGTTCGCCGCGGGATGGCCATCCGCCCGCGCAAGGTCCGGGTCCGCGCCGGCCGCGCGCTCACCTTCCCCCGCACCGAGAGCCCCTCGCCCGCGCTCGCGAACTCGGTCGGCGCCCGCGTCTGGCCCGTGATCGAGCTGCAGTGGGAGTGGCTCGGCGGGCTGCCGCCGCTGCGCAAGGCGGCCGTGATCGGGGCCGGAAGCTGGGGCACCGCGGTCGCGGTGCTGCTGGCGCGGGGCGGGATCGAGGTGCAGCTCGGCTGCCGCACCGACGAGCAGGCCGAGGAGATGAGCGAGAGCCGGGTCAACCAGCGCTACCTCGCAGGCGTGCGCCTGCCCGACGGGGTGATCGTGAAGAAGGCGTCCGAGATCGAGTTGGCGGGGATGGACCTGGTCTGCCTCGGTGTCCCCTCGAGCGGCCTGCCGGCGGCGGTAGGCTCGATCGGGGCCCGGGTCGGGCAGCGCTCATCGGTGCTGATGCTGAGCAAGGGCCTGGTCGCCCCGATGGGGGCTCTGCCGTCGGAGTACGTCGGCGAGCGGGTCCGGTCCCGGGCGATCGCCTGCCTCGGCGGGCCCGCGCACGCGAGGGAGGCCGTCTCGGGCACCGCGGCCCTGGTCCTGGGCAGCGCCGACGCCGACCTGCGCAGCCAGCTCGGCGAGGTCTTCGACGAGGCCGGCCTGGTCTGCGAGCGGACCGAGGACATAGCCGGGGTCGAGATGGCGGGCGTCGCCAAGAACGCCGCCGCCGTCGCCGCCGCTGCCGCCGAGCCGCACGGCATGAACGCCGCCGGGATCGCCACCGCCGAGGTCTGGCGAGAGTGCCTGGACTACGCCCAGGTGCGCGGCGGCCGCCCCGAGACCTTCTCCGGCCTGGCCGGGATCGGCGACCTCACGGCCACCATGCTGGCGCCGGGCAGCCGCAACCGGCGGGCGGGGGAGCTGCTCGGCAAGGGCACCCCGGCCGATGAGATCCCGGCGATCATCGGCCAAGCCTCGGAGGGCCTTGACTCGGTGCCGCTGATCGCCGCCACGGTCATCGGCTCGGGTGTGGAGGCGCCCGGGCTGGAGGGCCTGTCGCGGCTGATCGCAGGCGAGATCACCCCCGGCGAGTGGATGGCCGGCCTGCGCAGGGCGGAGCGCGCACGGAGGGCGGCGTGAGGACTACGCTTGCCACGTGGCCGAACGGGCGCAGACCTCGATCCCGACCGGGGCCGCCAAGGCCGAGATGGATGCCGCCTTCGAGCAGCTCTACCGAGATCGCCTGCGCGACGTCTACTCCTACTCGTATTACCGCGTCGGCAACCACCACGACGCCGAGGACCTCACCGAGCAGGCCTTCCTGCAGGCCTACCGCCACTTCGAACGGGCCCGACGCGAGTCCGACGGCCGCCCCCTGCGCCCGTGGCTCATCCGCATCGCCCACAACCTCGCCTCCAACTACCACCGCGACAAGGCCCGCAAGCCGCAGTCGCCCCTGGACAACTCCGACCCGATCGCGGCGCCCCACGGGACCGAGCGGATCGTCGAGGGGCGCGAGGAGCTGAAGCATCTGATGGCCAACCTGGAGAACCTTCCCGACGATCGCCGCGACGCGCTGATCATGCGCTTCGCGCTCGGCATGGACAACCGCGAGATCGCCCGCGCCCTGGGTCGCACCGACGGCGCCACCAAGGTTCTGATCCATCGCGCGATCAAGCAACTCGAACAGGAGATGGCAGCCGATGAGTGAGCCCGGCACCGGCCCGAGCGGCCCCGAGCGGCGCGATCCGCCCTCGCCCGAGATCGAGAGGATGCTGCGCACCGCCCTGCGCCCGATCGAGCCCCCCGACAGCCTCTCGGGGCGGGTCGAGGAGACGCTGAGCGCCGTCACCGAGGCCGCCGCAGAGGAGCTCTCGGCATGGGCCGAGGAGCTCTCGGAGTCCGAGCTCGCGGCGCTGCGCGACCCGCGCAACTGGGTTCGCCCGGTCGCGGCCGCCGCCGTGGGCGGAATCGCCGGCGGCGCCCTGGTGCTGGTGGAGATGCGGCGGCGAAAGCGCTCGACCGGCTTCGCCGCGCTCGCCGACTCGGTGCGCTCGCGGACCGAATGAGCGCGGCGGCGCGACCCGCCGCCAGTCCGGCCCTGATCCGTTCCGGGCCGGCTCCCGTAGGGTCTAGCGTGAGGAATCCCACGATTCGCGCCCGATGAACCTGTCCGAGCTGCAGCGGCTCGCCGACGAGGACCTGATGCCACGCATCGCGGCCAAGGACCCGCTCGCCTTCGAGGTCTTCTACGACCGCCACGGGGGCGCGGCCTTCTCGCTCGCCTACCGGATCGTCGGCAATCGCCAAGCGGCCGAGGACGTCACCCAGGAGGCGCTGATCTCGATCTGGCGCAGCGGCGCCCGCTTCGACCGCGCCCGCGGCAGCGTTCGCGCCTGGACGCTCGGCATCGTCCGCAACCGCGCGATCGACCTGCTGCGGCGCGACTCCGGCCGCGCGCCGAAGCTGGCCCTCGACTCCGAGGAGTTGCTGGAGAAGCGCCCGGCGGACGAGCTGACCGAGGTCGAGGCGCTGCGGCGCGAGACCGCGCGCGAGGTGCGGGGCGCGCTCTCGGACCTGCCCGACGAGCAGTCCCGGGTGATCCGGCTCGCCTTCTTCGGCGGCTTCAGCCACTCCGAGATCGCGCAGATGCTGAACGAGCCGCTGGGCACGATCAAGGGCCGCATGCGCCTGGGCATGGACAAGATCCGCGCTTCGCTCGCGGAGGGGGTCTACGAGTGAGGCGGCGCGAGAAGGTGGGCCGATGAGCGGGCATCCGAGCCGTGACGACCTCGCCGCCTTCGCGATCGGCGGCCTCGACGAGCGCGAGCAGCGCTCGGTCGCCGAGCACCTCGAGGGCTGCGATCGCTGCGCCGCCGAGATGCGCGAGCGCCTGGCGCCCGCGGTGGCGGTGCTGGCCGAGTCGGTCGAGCAGGTGGAGCCGCCCGACAGCCTGCGCGAGAGCGTGATGGCGACCGTCCACCAGGAGGCCGCGGCCGAGTCGCCCCTCGCCGAGGGCGCGCGATCCGACGCCGAGGCTCCGGCGCGTCGCGGCTGGCGAGCATGGACGCCCGCCGTGCTGATGCGCCCGGCGGTGGGGGTGGCCGCGCTGGCCCTGGTCGTCGCAGGCCTGATCGGCTACGTCGTCGCCGACGGCGACGAGGCGACCACCGAGACCGTTCCCCTGGCCGAGTCCCCGGCGGGCGTCGGCGGCAACCTGGTCGTCGACCGGGACTCGGCGACCCTGCACATGCACGGCATGGGGCAGCTGCCCGAGGGCGACGTCTACCAGGTCTGGGTCGCGGACTCCGCGGGCGTCCAGCCCTCGGCCGCGTTCGTCCCTCACGAGGACGGGACCGCCACCGCGGCCGTGCCCGAGGCCGCCGGCGACGTGACCGAGGTGATGATCACCCACGAGCGCCGCGCCGGCCAGGAGCAGCCCAGCCTGGAGCGCACCGTCTTCGGCGCCAAGCTCTGAGCGGTCGCGGCGAGCGCGCGAGCGCGTCCCGAATAGGCTTGCGCCGTGGACACCTGCTATCGCCATCCCGATCGCGAGACGGGTGTCTCCTGCTCCAACTGCGGGCGGCCGATCTGCCCCGAGTGCATGACCTCGACCCCCGTCGGAATGCGCTGCCCCGAGTGCGCCCGCGAGCGCACCAAGGTCAAGACCGCGGCGACGATCGGGCGCGACGGCGGCGAGCCGGTCGCCACCTACGCCCTGATCGGGCTCAACGTGCTCGTCTTCCTCGCCGAGATCATGGGCGGGGGCGGGGCCGCCTTCTTCGAGGGAGGAGGCAACCTGATCTCCGACGGCGGCCTCTGCGGCAACGCGATCGACGACGGCGGCTTCTGTGGCGCCCAGCCGAACGAGGGCGGCGAGCTGTTCCGAATCGTCACCGGCGCATTCCTGCACGCCGGCCCCCTGCACCTGTTGCTCAACATGTTCGCCCTCTACATCCTCGGCACCCTGATCGAGCCCGCGATCGGCACGGCCCGCTTCCTCGGCATCTACTTCGCAGCCCTGCTCGCGGGCTCGCTCGGCGCCCTGCTGGCGACCGACCCCAACCAGGTGACCGTGGGGGCCAGCGGCGCCATCTTCGGCCTCATGGCCGCGGCCTTCGTGATCACCCGCCACCGCGGCATGGACCAGGTCGCCTCCCAGATCGGGCTCTTCGTCGTGCTCAACATCGTCTTCACCTTCTCCATCCCCGGCATCTCGATCGGCGGCCACCTCGGCGGCCTGGTCGGAGGAGCGGTCGCGGCGCTGGCGCTGGAGCAGATCGCCAGGCGCCACAGCGGCGGCCACCGCAAGCTGCTCGAGATCGCTGCCCTGGGGATCGTGATCGTCTGCTCGACGGTCGGGGCGATGTGGGCGGCGGGCCAGGCGACCCGGTTGATCGGGTGAGGCAATTCTTCCCTGGAACAGATCGCCCCCGCCCCTGAAGCGCACCGGGCGCTGGGGAAGACCTGCTCGGACTGGAGCGTCTAGTGAGCGTGGGCCCACCTCCAACACCGCCAGACACCAGGCTCCGCACTTGATGTTCGTCGGCAAGCGGACCTGGGCCGCCTGACCCAGGAATGGCCGACCTCGACTTCGCTTCGATCACGCTCGCCGGGCTGGCCGAGCGCACCTCCGACCCCGATGACATCCCCGGCGCAGGCGGGGTCTGCGGGCTGGTGATTCAGCTCTCGGCCTCGTTGGTCGCCGGGACCGCTCGGGCGTCGTCCAAGGCATGGCCGCGAGCCGGGGGGCTGCCGCCCAGGCCCCGGCCCTGGCCCTGGTGATCGGGCCGGGGAGCTGGCGGCTGAGAATGCTTCCAACTACCACGAGGCGCTCGAGGCGCTTCGCCAGGTGTTGTCCGGTGCACAGCCGGGTGGACCGCGCCCTGGCAGAGGCGCTCGAGGCGGCCGCCGACACACCGCGACGGACGCCGAGGTCGCTGCGGATGTGGCCGGGATCGCAGCGATGGCATCCCGCGCAAGCTGAAGAAGAAGAAGAAGTGAGCTGAAGCCCTCGGCTCAGCGCTGATCGTCGTCGCGGGCGGCGCCGAGCTTGCGGCTGACGCGGCGGATGATTCCGCCCGCGGTCTCGCGCCCGATCTCGACCGCCTGCTCGGCGGCCCCGACCCCGGCTCTCATCGCGCCCTCGGCGACCTGGCGGCCGGTCGAGACGGCCTTGCCCAGCAGGTCGCCGGCCGCATCGGCAGGGGAGCCGCCGCCGGCGCTCGGAGGCCCATCGGGCCTCGAGCCGCCGATGCTCTCCCGGGGGTCGCCCGGGCGCGGCTGAGAGACGCGCTCGGCCATCGGCACCCAATCGTCCGCGGCGCCGATCGGGACCTGTTCGGACTCGGCCCCCGACCCGGCGAGCGCGTCGTAGGGGCTGCCGGCGCCGAGGTCGCTCGGCTCCTCGGGCGGCACCCAGGCGTGCTCGGGCTCGTTCATCCCGGGCGGGGGCTGGGCGGGCGCCGGGGGATCGGACGGGGCCGGCTCAGCGGGCGCTGCCCGCGCCGGTGCGGGCGACTCCCCCGCTGCGTGGCGGCGCTCGGCCTCGCGCCTCAGGTCCTTGACGCTGCGCTCGACGAGCTGCTTGTGGGTGCGGCGCAGGATCATCCCCGGCACCGGGATCGCGGGGTCTGCGCCGAGCTTGTAGGTGGCGCGGGTGCGCTCGGGGCCGAGCGACTCGAAGCCGTAGTGGCCGTCCATCGCGCGCATGCCGTTGCCCTCGACGAAGTCCCATTCGATCAGCGTCGGGCGGTCGTAGCGGTAGCGCAGCACGTAGTCGATCTTGCGCACCTTGGCGTCGACGAACAGCCGCACGTCCTGGCCGAGGCCCTCGGGTGTGCGGTCGATCACCTCGGTCGAGTCGACCGCGTCCTGCCAGCCGTGGAAGCTCTCGTAGTCGGTGATCGCGGCGAAGCAGGTCTCGATCGGGGCGGCGATCTCCTCCCTGTGCTCGGCCCAGTTGAGTCCCATCCGCTCCTCCTAGCCCTTCGCCGTCTCGCGCGGCCGGACCTCGCGAAAGGCGACCCCGGCCGGCGCCTCCACCCTATCCGGCGCCAGCAGGTGGGCGAGCAGCTCGGTGCCCTCGACCAGCCTCGGGCCGGGCCGGGAGAAGGAGGCCGCCGCGTCCACGGCGACGACCCGCTCGGCCCCCAGCGACTCGACGCGCTCGGCGTTCGCCAGCACCTCCTCGCGCGCGCGCGCCTCGTCCCAGCCGCACGGCATCGCGACTACGACCTCGGCGCCCGCCCGCTCCAGCTCGTCCCAGTCCGCGGTCCGGGACTTCGCTCCCGCGGTTCCGGCCGCATCCTCGCCGCCGGCGATATCGATCATCTCCGGGATCCAGTGGCCGCCGACGAAGGGCGGGTCGAGCCACTCCAGTGCCAGCACCCGGGGCCGCGGGGCCCCGGCGACGGCGGCGCGAACGGCCTCCAGCCGGGACTCGAGGCCCGAGCGCAGCCGCGCCGCGGCCGCCTCCGCGCCGGCGGCCGCTCCCAGCCGGGTCACGTCGGCCAGCACGTCGGCGAGGCACTCAGGGTCGAGCGAGAGCACACGCGGACGCGACGGCAGCCGCGCCGCTACGGCGACCACGTCGTCGTAGGAGACCGCGCAGACCTGGCAGACCGCCTGGGTCGCGATCAGGTCGACGCCGAGCTCGCTCAGCATGGGCTCGTCCAGCTCGTACAGATGCCGGCCGGCGCCGACGGCCTCGCGCACGGCGGCGTCGATCTCGCCGGCGTCGAGCCCCTCGGGGATCACGCTGCGCGTCAGGTGTGGGCGGGACGCCGCCTCGGGCGGATGGTCGCACTCGTGGGTGACCGCGACGACCGAGTCGCCGAGCCCGAGCGCGAACAGCGTCTCGGTCGCAGAGGGGACGAGGCTGGCGATGCGCACCCTGCGAATATGGCAGTTCGCACCGGATCCGACGCGCGGGAGGTGGCTGAATGGCGACGCTGGACGAAGTGGAGATCACCGAGAAGCTCGGCGAGCTGGAGGGCTGGGAGCGCGAGGGCGAGGCGATCACGAAGAGCTTCGACCGCGGCGACTTCGTCGGCTCGGTCAGGTTCGCCGATTCGCTGGTCGCGCCGGCCGAGGAGATGAACCACCATCCCGACCTTGCGATCTCCTGGAGCGAGGTCACGGTCACCATCAGCACCCACTCCGAGGGCGGGCTGACCGACAACGACTTCGAGCTCGCGGCGAAGATCGACGCCCTCGCCTAGTGGCCCTTCTCGGAACGTTCGCCAGGAAATGACGCAGGCCAGGCGCCGCCAGGCAAGGACGCAGGGAGTCCGAATAGCAGCGCTATTCGGACGACCGAGGACGCAGCAGGGTGG
>VGBV01000062.1 GCA_016870325.1 Actinomycetota bacterium | reverse complement strand
CTTGCGTCGGTGCGCGAATCCCTCGCGCACCAGCTCGCGCAGCTGCGGCGGCGCGGCCGGTCCCCGGCGCTCCAGGCGCAGCAGCGCCGAGCCGACCCGGGGCCGCGGCGTGAACACGGCGGGATCGACGGGCCGCACCAGCGTCACATCGCAGGCGATCTGGGCCTGCACGCTGGGCGCGCCGTACCGGCGGCCACCCGGCTCGGCCCGGAGGCGGTCGGCGATCTCGCGCTGCACCATCAGCAGCCATGCGCCCAGCGACGGCAGCTCCTCGATCGTGCGCAGCAGCAGCGGCGTCGCGATCGAGTAGGGCAGGTTGGCGACCATCCGGGTCGGGGCGGGGTCGAGCGCGGCCAGGTCCAGCTTCATGGCGTCGCCCCAGTGCAGCCTGAGGTTGCGGAGCCGCTCGGCCAGCGGCTCCAGCTCGCCGCGCAGGCGCTCGTCCATCTCGACGACGTGGACCAGGGCGGCCTCGGGCGCGAGCAGCTCGGTCAGCGCCCCGGCGCCGCCACCCACCTCCAGCACGACGTCGCCGGGCTCGAGCGCGGCGTCGCGGACGATCGCCGCCAGCAGGTTGGGGTCGGCGAGGAAGTTCTGACCCAGGCGCCGCTGTCTGGCGCTCGCTCGCGGCCGCCCGGAAACCACGGAACGGAGTCTAGGGTCGGTCGCGGCCATGGCTACCAGCCGAACAGCCGGGCGGCGTTGGCGGTGACTAGGCTCTCGATCCGCTCGTAGTCGGTCTCCCTGACCTCGGCCAGGCGCTCGGCGGTGGCGACCACGTTGGCGGGCTGGTTGGGCTTGCCGCGGCTGGGCTGGGGCGCCAGGTAGGGCGAGTCGGTCTCCACCAGCAGCAGCTCGTCGGGCACCAGCGCCGCCGCCTCGCGCACCCGCTCGGCGCTGGGATAGGTGAGGTTGCCGGCGAACGAGCAGTACCAGCCGAGCTCGGCCGCGCGGGCGGCCCAGCGCGGCCCGGCCGAGAAGCAGTGCAGGACGATCTCCAGGCCCGCGCCCTCCGCCTCCAGGGTGGAGAACGCCTCGGTCGCGGCGTCCTCGCTCTGCTCGCGGTCGCGGAGGTGGACCACCAGCGGCTTCTCCACCTGCTGGGCGACCCGGATCTGTCCCAGGAAGGCGCGCCGCTGCTCGTCGGCGGGCGCGCCCTCGCGGTACCAGTCGAGCCCGGTCTCGCCGACGGCGACGACTTCCTCGGACGCGGCGAGCCGCTCGAGCTCCTCGGCGTCGAGCTCGTAGAAGCCGGCTGCCGAGTTGGGGTGGCGACCGACGGCCGCGAACACCTGCTCGTGCTCGCGCGCTAGCTCGATCACGCCAGGGTTCGAGTCCTCGCCCAGCCCGATCGTGAGGATGCGGTCGACTCCGGCCTCGCGCGCGGCCGCGACCAGCTCCTCGGGAGAGGGCTCGCAGAGGCCCAGGTGCGCGTGGGAGTCGATCACGGGCGCGAGTCTAGGCGCGGGGAACTGACTGGGAAGGACGTCGCCGTGCGGCTACCACGCCCGGCACATCAGCGTCAGAGAAACCGGACCTCAGCCCGGTGCGAGCGCCCGGGACTCCATACGGGCCTTGCCCCAGTCGCGCAAGCTGTCGTCCCGTGACCGAGTCGGACGCCCGACTCGGAAACCGAAGTCTTTGTGTGAGTCTCCACAACTACCCAGCTCAACCTAATCGGCGGGCTCAAGTTTCGGAAAAAGCGGCGCCAGTTCGCCGAGCTGCTGGCCCCCGCCGCGTGACCCGAACTCCGCCAGCTCGCGGCCGGGCTCGCCGAGCGCCTCCAGCAGCCGGCCGGTCGTGTCGGGCATGTAGGCGTGGAGCAGCAGAGTCGTCACCCGCAGGCCCTCGGCGAGGCCGTAGAGGACCGAGTCCAGCCGCTCGGCCTCGGCGTCGTCCTTGGCGAGCTTCCAGGGCGCGGCCTCCTCGACGTACTGGTTGAGGCGGCGCACGAGCTTCCAGATCTCCTCCAGGGCCTGGGTCAACTCGGAGGCGTCGAGCAACTCGCATGCCCGTTCGGCGGCACCCTCGAAGCCGCCGGCCAGCTCCGGCTCGGCGACGGCCTCGGGAACCACGCCCTCGCGGTAGCGGCCGACCATCGACAGGGTCCTGTTGGCGAGGTTGCCGTACTCGTTGGCCAACTCGGTCTCGTAGCGGGCCTCGAAACCCTGGGTCGAGATCTGGCCGTCCTGGCCGAACGACACCTCCCGGAAGAGGTAGTAGCGCAGAGCGTCCGCGCCGAACAGCTCGATCGCCTTGTAGGGGTCGAGCACGTTGCCCAGCGACTTCGACATCTTGTGGCCCTCCATAAGCAGGAAGCCGTGGATGTACATGCCTCGCGGCACCTCGATCCCCGCTGCCATCAGGAACGCGGGCCAGTAGATCGCGTGGAACTTGAGGATGTCCTTGGCGAGAATGTGGAAGGCGGGCCAGAACTCGCCGGTCAGATCCTCCCCTACCCGCCCGTAGCCGAGCGCCGTGTAGTAGTTGAGCAACGCGTCGAACCAGACGTAGATCACCTGGTCGGGATCCCAGGGGACGGGCACGCCCCACTTCAACCGCCGGCGTGAGAGCGAGACGTCCTGCAGCCCCTGCTTGATGAAGGCGAGCGCCTCGTTGCGGCGGAAGTCGGGCTCGACGAAGCTCGGCCGCTGCTCATAGAGCCTCTCCAGGTCCTGCTGGAAGGAGGACAGCCGGAAGAACCAGTTCTTCTCCTCTTCCCGGGTCAGCTCGATCTTGTGGATCGGGCAGCGGCTGCCGTCCTCGATCTCGGACTCGGTCTTGAAGTCTGCGCAGCGCGGGCAGTACCAGCCCTCGTAGGTGCCCTCGTAGACGTGCCCGTTGTCGTAGACGCGTTGGACCACATCCTGGACGCGCTTGATGTGCCCCTCATCGGTGGTCCTGATGAAGAAATCGTTGGAGGCGCTGACCCGCGCCGCCAGGTCCTTGAAGCGGGGCGCGTAGCGGTCGCCCAGCTCGCGCGGGTCCACCCCCTCCCGCTCGGCCTCCTGTGTGACCGGCTCGCCGTGCTCGTCGGTGCCCGTCAGGAAGAAGACGTCCTCGCCGCGCTGGCGGTGGTGGCGGGCCAGGATGTCGGCGGCGATCGTCGAGTAGGCGTGCCCCAGGTGGGGCTCGCCGTTGACGTAGTAGATCGGCGTGGTCACGTAGAAGGACATCGCGGCACGAGAATACGGATAGGGTGGGGTTCGGCCGTCCAGACGGGGGATCACAACGGAAGGCGAGGGGATGCTCAGGGGCCTGCTCACATTCTTCGCAGCGTCGATGCTTCTCCTGCCCGCAACCGCAGGCGCGGCGAGGAAGGCCCCGGCCCAGAGCAGCCCTCCGGCCCGGTCAACGCCGCCCAGACGACGGTGAAGGTGAACGGCAACGGCGGCACCACCGGCACCGCGACCGCCACCTGCCCGAAGGGCCAGACGCCGATCGCCGGCGGCTGGAACTCACCCGGCAGCGTCAGGGAACTCACCCGGCAGCGTCAGGCATAGCTTCCTGACGGTGTACGCCTCGACCAGGTCCGGCAAGCGGAGCTGGACCGTCTCTACGAGTCCAGGCGCCTCGGCCGAAAGGGCCCTTGGCGGACCTCGATGTTCAACCCGACCACGCTGACCTCGGTCGGGTACTGCGGCTAGATGCCTTAGATCAGCTTCTCCTGGCCTTTCGGGCCCGGGCGGCGCTTGCGCGGGATGCCGGCGGCGTCGTTCAGCGCCTCCTCGATCTCGGCCACGATCGCGCGCTCGGAGCGCGAGGCGACGATCGGCTCGTCGACGCCCTCGACGTGGACATAGGTGCGCCGCCCGTCACCGCGATCCTTCGGGTCGAGCGGAACGAGGGCGTAGATGCGGTCCGCTCGGGCGAACTTGCCGTAGCCGAGTGAGACCAGGCGTGGATCGCGCTTCTGAGCCATCTGACCAGGGCCCAAGGTAGCGCGGGCGGCGGAGCTACCGGCGCGGCTCGCGCCCGGTCAGCCCGCGGTAGAGGTCGTTGGCGGGGACCCCGGTGAGGGCGCTGACGACGCTCGCCGCCGCGCGCGGACGCGCTCCGGCGCGGACCAGTCCGCGCAGCGCGTCGATCGCGAACCCGATGTCGGTCCCCGCCGCCTCGCTCGCGGGGCCGATCACGACCACGATCTCGCCGCGGGTTCCCTCGCGGAAGCGGCGCGAGAGCTCGCCGAGGGTCCCGCGCGCGATCTCCTCATGCAGCTTCGTCAGCTCGCGACAGACGACAGCCAGGCGCTCGGGGGCCAGGGTGGCGAGGGCGGAGAGGGACTCCGGCAGGCGCCGGGGGGACTCGAAGGCGATGATCGTCTCGGGGGACTGCAGCACCCGTTCGAGCTCGCCTGCGCGGCGCGGCAGGAACCCGAGGAAGCGCCAGCGGTGGGTCGGCAAGCCCGAGGCGATCAGCGCCGTCGTCACCGACGACGGCCCGGGCAGAACCTCGATCTCGATGTCGCGGTCGATGCAGGCCCTGATCAGCCGGTAGCCGGGATCCGAGATGCCGGGCGTGCCGGCGTCGGAGATCAGCGTCACCGACTCGCCGCGCTCGATCACCTGCGCCAGCTCGCGGGCGCGGTCGGCCTCGTTCTGCTCGTGGTAGCTGACCAGGCGCGGCGCCGGGATCTCTAGCAGCTCGAGCAGGCGGCCTGCCCTGCGCGTGTCCTCGCAGGCGATCAGGTCGGCACCGGCGAGGGCGTCGCGGGCGCGAACGCTGATGTCGCCGAGGTTGCCGATCGGCGTCGGGCAGACGGTCAGCTTGCCGGGCACAGGCCCGAGCGTATAGCGAGTTGCGGCTTCGCCATGAGGCGGGCATGCTGGCGGCCGCCGTCATCAATCGCGGCCGCCGACGCGGCCGCTCAGAAGTGCTGCGGCCTTGCAAGCCCTAGACCCTATGGCCCGGACACATCCGGGCCAGTCGATGGGCATGGCCGGATCCCCCGGCGACGGGGGACTGGGTAGCCGCACGGAATAGGCCCGCGCGGCGCCCACAACCGCATAGGAGGAACCGACCATGGCGAAGGCTAGGACGCTCGTCGGCCTGGACGTGCATGCCGCCAAGATAGTCGCCGCGATCCTCGACGTCGAAACCGGCGAGCTTCGGGTGAAGCGGCTCGGCGGGGAGACACCGGTGGCCGTCGATCTCTGCAGCTCCCTGCCCGCTCCGATTCGCGCAACCCACGAGGCAGGCCCGACCGGCTACTCGCTGGCCCGGGGCCTCTAGGGGGCCGGGGTGCAGTGCCCGGTCGCGGCGCCGGGGAAGATCCCGCGCGGGGCGACCGAGAAGGTGAAGACCGATCGCCGCGACGCCGAGCACCTGGTCCGGCTGCTGCTGGCCGGGAAGCTGCATCCGGTCCGGGTCCCCGGCCCCGCCGAGGAGGCGGTTCGCGATCTGGTCCGCGCCCGCGAGGATCTGCGCCAGGATCTGATGCGGGCTCGCCACCGGCTCTCAAAGCTGCTGCTTCGGCACGAGCTCCGCTTCGACGGCCGCGCCTGGACCGAGCGCCACCGCGCCTGGCTTGCGCGGGTCGAGCTCGACCACCCGCCGGCCCAGGCGACCCTGCTCGACTACCGCGGCGCGGTCGAGTCGCTGCTTCACCGAAAGGCCGAGCTGGAGCGCCAGATCGCCGCTGCGGTCCCGGGCTCACCATGGGCCAGGGAGGTGGGGCGGCTGCGGTGCATGCGCGGCGTCGACACCCTGACCGCGGTCGGCCTTTGCTCGGAGATCGGTGACTTCGAGCGCTTCGCTCGGGCCGGGCAGCTGATGAGCTACCTCGGCCTGGTCCCCTCCGAGCACTCCTCGGGTGAGAGCCGCAGGCTCGGCTCGATCACCCGCTCGGGCTCGCGCCACGCCCGCAGGCTGCTGGTGGAGGCGGCGTGGCACCACCGAAACCCGCCCCGGGTCGGGGCCGAGATCGAGCGCCGCCAGCAGGGCCAGCCCGCCGAGGCGGTGGCGATCTCGTGGTCGGCCCGGCGCCGCCTGCACCGCACCTGGTCGCGGATGCAGCGCCGCGGCAAGCGCCGCACGCTGATCGCGGTCGCCGTCGCCCGCGAGCTCGCCGGCTTTTGCTGGGCGATCGCCCGGGTCGAGTGATCGACGTCATCCGCCGAGTGCTGGAGGGGCGGCGGCGATCCGGCCTTCGCGCGAGGGCATCCGCGGTTCAGCTATGAGCAGCCGGCTCGCCGGCGACGCTCGTTCCTAGAGCGCGGGCCCTCGAGACGAAACCCGGTCCTGCGGCCACCCGGATCCGCGCATATCAGCCTGACCGCGCGTCGCGCACCACGCCGGACCCGCCGCCCCTCGAGCACGAAAAAGCCCGCCTTGCGGCGGGCTCTCGATGCTGCCGACTTGACAAGCGGGGCGCCATATCAGCGCTTGACGGCCTCCGACTCCTCGAGCGCCATCTCGGCGGCGCCGATCATGCCGGCGTCGTTTCCCATCTGGGCCTCGCGCACCGGGGTCTCGTTCATCGGCGGCAGGGCTCGCTTGCGCAGCTCGCGGCGGGCGGGCTCGAGCAGAAGGTCACCGGCGACGATGACGCCGCCGCCGATCACCATCACGTCGGGGTTGAAGATGTTGGCGAGGCTCGAGAGGCCGACCCCGAGCCGCGTCCCGACCAGGTCCATCACCTCGCGCGCGGCCTCGTCGCCCGCGATCGCGGCCTCGGTCACTGTCTTGCCGGTGACCGCCTCCTCGCGCGCGAGCGCCAGCCCCAGCGCCGACTCGGGGTGGCTGCCCGCCTTGGCCGTGCCCTCGCGCGCCAGCGCCGTGCCGGAGGCGCAGGCCTCGATGCAGCCGTGGTTGGAGCATGTCCCCTGGCAGGGCGAACCGTGGAGGTCGATCACCATGTGCCCGAGCTCGGCGCCCGCGCCGATCGAGCCCCGGTAGAGCTCGCCGTCGATGATCAGGCCGCCGCCGATGCCGGTGCCGATCGTCAGCATGACCGCGTCGGTCGTGCCCTTGGCGGCCCCGAAGCGGTGCTCTGCGAGCGCGGCGACGTTGGCGTCGTTGTCGAGTAAGACGGGCAGCCCCGTTCGCTCGGAGACGATGTCGCGGATCGGAACGTCGGTGATCTCGAGGTTGACGGCGTTGATCGCGACGCCTTTCTCGCGGTCGATCGTGCAGGGGATGCCGAGCCCGGCGGCGACCACGTTCGGCCGTGCGCGGCGGGCCTCCTCGATCTCCTCGACGATCGTGTCGATCACCTCCTGCTCGCTGGCGCCGGTCGTGCGCTCGCGGCTCTCGTAATGCACGTTCAGCTCGGTGTCGACGACGCCGGTCAGCAGCTTGGTGCCGCCCAGGTCGAGGCCGATGGCCTCGGGGAGGCTCACGGTCGCCGGCTATCGGTCGTCGTCGGCATGCGCTAACTATTGATATCTGATGTGCTCCGCGGGAGACGAGCGGCCACCCGAGCGGCCAGGTGATTCCGAGCGCTCCGAGGACGCCGACAACGAAGGCGACGCCCCGGGCGAGGACGCCCCGAAGCCCGACGCGGGGCCCGAGCCCGAGTACACCGTCTACGGCAGGGGCGGGGAGCAGCGCAAGCAGAAGGCTCCGAAGAGCGCCAAGCAGGCCGAGAAGGCGGCGGCTAAGGCCTCCAAGACCTCTGCCAAGGCGGGTGCCCGTCCCGAGTACAAGGTCTACAAGTCCCGGCCGGGACTGCGCGACCGCCTGCGCAAGCCCGACCTCGCGAGCCTGCGCCAACAGCGACG
The DNA here is from genome assembly GCA_016870325.1 of Actinomycetota bacterium. Classification (GTDB taxonomy): domain Bacteria; phylum Actinomycetota; class Thermoleophilia; order Solirubrobacterales; family 70-9; genus VGBV01. The sequence continues at coordinate 3,951 of VGBV01000062.1, read as the reverse complement.
CAGCGGCCGCCTCGGCGACCGGCGCACCGCCGGTGACGGACGCGGGGGCCGTCGTTGGCTGCGCTGGGTCCTGATCGGGGTCTGCGGCTGGCTCCTGCTCAGCTTCATCGCGTTCGCCGTCTCGGCCCAGATCCAGAAGAGCAAGCTTCCCGACTCGGCCAAGGACGCGCTCGAGGGCGGGCCCGACCTGCTCGCGGGCCAGAACATCCTCATCCTCGGCGGCGACCGCCGCGGGCAGCGCCAGTCGAACGCCTCGGGCAGCGAGGGGCAGGGGCCGCCGCGAGCGGACACGATCATGGTCCTGCACGCGTCGCTGACCTCGTTCCGCAAGCTCTCGATCCCGCGCGACGCCTACGCCGCGATCCCCGACTGCGGCAGCCAGAAGATCAACGCCTCGCTCGCCTGCAACACGACCAGCACCAAGGGCAACCCGGCCTCGACCATCCGCACCGTCTCGGACTTCCTCGGGATCCCGATCAACCACATCGTGATCATCGACTTCGACGGCTTCTCGGACTTCATCACCACGCTCGGCGGCGTCGAGGTGAAGATCAAGAACAAGGTCTGCGGAGACGTCGACGGCGGCAAGAGCCAGGGCGGGGTCTCGATCAAGCTGCCGCCCGGGACCCACACGCTGGAGGGCGACAAGGCGCTGGCCCTGGCGCGCATCCGCAAGAACGACTGCGACCCCTCCGAGGACGACACCGACCGCGCCGCGCGCCAGCAGGTCATCATCAACGGGATCAAGGGCCGGCTCACCGACCCGCTGCGCCTTCCCTACAACTTCATCAAGGGGCCCTGGATCGGATGGAACGCGCCCAAGGCCTTCATCAGCGACATGGGCGGCTTCACGCTTCCCCAGCTCGCGATCGCGGCGGTGCTGGGCGGCAGCGGGGACACCAACGTGCTCGGCAAGGACGGCGACACGATCACGGCCACCGCCGGCCCCGGCGGCAGCCTCTTCATCTCCCAGGGCGAATGCCGGCGCGCGGTCGAGGAGCTGACCGGCTCCGAGCCACCCGACGAGCCCGTCTGCTCGCCGTAGCTCGGCGCTTGAACCGTTGACCACACCCAGGTGTGGTCAAGCGTTCAATCGTCAGTCGGAGGCGGTCTTGCTCGGCGAGCTCGACTTGGACTCGCTCGCCTTCTCCGAGCTCTTGCCGGAGTCGCCCGACCCCGAATCGGAACTGCTCTCGCCCTTGCCCTCGCCCGACGATGAGGACGATCCCGAGTCGCCTTCCCCGTCCGATTTTTCGGACTGCCCCGACTTCTTGTAGTCGGTGTTGTAGAAGCCCGAGCCCTTGAAGTGGACCGCGACGGGGTGGAAGACGCGCTCCACGGGCGCGCCGCACTGCTCGCATGTCTCGACGGGATCGTCGGACATCGCCTGCAGCGCCTCGAACTCGTGCCCGTTCTCGCATCGGTACTCGTAGATCGGCATCGCGGGCGTCAGTCTAGGCTGCAGCCCATGGCAGAGGCGACCGGCGAGCAGCAGCAGACCGAGCGCGGGGCGGACGTCGTCACCCTGGAGAAGGTGGTGGCGCTGTGCAAGCGCCGCGGCTTCATCTTCCAGTCCTCGGAGATCTACGGTGGGCTCGGCTCGACCTACGACTACGGGCATTACGGCGTGCTGCTGAAGAACAACGTCAAGGCCGAGTGGTGGCGCGCCGTGATCCAGGAGCGCGACGACATGGTCGCCCTCGACGCCGCGATCCTGATGCACCCCAAGACCTGGGAGGCCTCCGGGCACCTCGAGGGGTTCACCGACCCGCTGGTGCAGTGCCTGGGCGAGTGCAGGAAGCGCTGGCGCGAGGACCACCTGCGCTCCGAGCAGCTGGGCGCCGAGGGCGCCGAGGGCGAGATCCGCTGCCCCGAGTGCGGCGGCGAGCTGTCGGAGCCGATGAACTTCAACCTCATGTTCGAGACCCACATGGGGCCGACGCGGGAGTCGGGCTCGGAGGTCTACCTGCGGCCCGAGACCGCACAGGGGATCTTCGTCAACTTCAAGAACGTGCTCCAGTTCGCGCGCAAGAAGCCGCCGTTCGGGATCGCCCAGATCGGCAAGGCCTTCCGCAACGAGATCACGCCGGGCAACTTCATCTTCCGCACCCGCGAGTTCGAGCAGATGGAGATCGAGTTCTTCGTGCCCCCGGAGGAGGCTCCGAAGTGGCACGAGCAGTGGATGGAGGACCGGATGCGCTGGTACACCGACCTGGGAATCCGGCCGGACCACCTGCAGCTCCGCGAGCACGGCGCCGACGAGCTCTCGCACTACTCGAGCGCCACCTCCGACATCGAGTACCGGTTCCCGATGGGATTCAGCGAGCTCGAGGGGATCGCCAACCGCGGCGATTTCGATCTCAAGCAGCACGCGAAGTTCAGCGGCGAGAAGCTCGAGTACGTGGACTCCTCGGATGGCAGCCGCTACGTCCCCCACGTGATCGAGCCCTCCGCGGGCGCCGACCGCGCCACGCTCGCGTTCATGGTCGACGCCTATGACGAGGAGGAGGTCGAGGGCCGCGAGCGGGTGCTGCTGCGGCTGCACCCCCGCCTCGCGCCGGTCAAGGTCGCGGTACTGCCGCTGGTCAACAAGGACGGCCAGCCCGAGAAGGCGCGCGAGATCTACGAGGACCTGCGGAAGAGGATGCCGGCCGAGTACGACGCCGGCGGCTCGATCGGCAAGCGCTACCGCCGCCAGGACGAGATCGGCACCCCCTGGGGCGTCACCGTGGACCACCAGACGATGGAGGACGACACGGTCACCCTGCGCGACCGCGACAGCCTCGACCAGTCGCGGATCGCGGTCGGCGAGCTGGGCGAAGAGCTGGAGCGGCGCCTCGCCGCGCCCTGGAGCAGCCCGCAGCCCAGATGACCGTGGGGAGAGCCAGAGCCACCGTCTTCCTGATCGGCCTGGGCGCGACCTGGAACGCGGGCAACGTGGGGCCGCTCGTGACCGAGATCGCCGCGGAGTTCGACGTCGGCCTCGGCGAGGTGGGTCTGATGTCGGGCTAGGTCTTCTGCGTCGGGGTCGCCTCCGCCGGATACGCCGGCGCCTGGATCTCGGAGCGGCTGACCGTGATCGACGGGCTGCGGCTCTGCTGCGGCTCTGCTGCGCCGTCTGCTTCGCGGGCAACATCCTGGTCGCGGTCAGCCCCGACTTCGCGCTGGCGCTCGGCGCCCGGGTGCTGACCGGGATCGGGCTCGGGCTCGCCTTCCTGTTCGGCGGCGTCTTCGCCCGCCACGAGGGCGGCCCCAAGCTGGTCGGACTGTTCGGCGTCGGCATCACGCTCGGGATCGGGGGCCTGCTGGCGGACCTCGACGTGGACTGGCGACTCGCGTTCGTGCTCTCCGCCCTGGTCGGAGTCTCGGCGCTGCCGCTGCTTCCCCGGCACTCCGAGGCCCAGCCGCCCGAGCACGAGCCCCTGCGCGAGGTGACGGTGCAGGCGGCGACAAGCTCTCGCTTCTGGCGCCTGCAGGGCATCGCGATCCCCGCCTTCAGCGTCCCGATCGTGATCGGCTGCTGGTTCGTGAACTACCTGGTCGCCTTCGGGGACGTCGCCGCCGGCGCCGCCGGCTTCCTCGTCTTCGCGGTCTCGGCCGCCTCGCGCGACCTCAGCGGACAGCTCCTGGCGCGCGGCGCTCCTCCTGGGGTTCTGTCGCTCTTCGGGCTGGCGATCGGCGCCGGCGGCGCCGCCGTGCTGGCGCTGGAGCCTTCGCTGGCCGGCGGCCTCGCCTCGGCCGTGTTGATGGGCGTGGGGCTCTCCCTGCCCTACGAGGTCGTCTACGAGGAGGGGTTGCGGGTGCTCCCCGGCAGCCCGATCGGAGGCCTCGGGTTCACGCAGGCGACCACGAACTTCTTCCCGATCATCGTCACGCCGCTGCTCGGCGCCGGCGCCGGCGACGGCGACGGCGACGGCGACGGCGACGGCGACGGCGAGGTTGCCTGGCTCG
>VGBV01000061.1 GCA_016870325.1 Actinomycetota bacterium | reverse complement strand
GTCCTCCTCGTCGCGCAGGATCAGCGCCCCGCCCTCGCCGCCGCTGGTCAGGTTCTTGGTCTCGTGGAAGCTGAGGATCCCGCAGCGCCCGATCGTGCCCAGCGCGCGGTCGCCGTGGCTGCCGAAGAGGCCGTGCGCCGCGTCCTCGACCACAGGCAGCTCGTGCGCGCGGCCCAGCTCCATGATCGCGTCCATCTCGCAGGCGATCCCCGCGTAGTGGGTGACGACGATCGCCCGCGTGCGGGGACCGATCAGGCGCTCGATCTCGCGGGGATCGACGTTGAGCGTGTCGGGACGGATGTCGGCGAAGCGCGGGGTCGCGCCCCGCAGGGCGAAGGCGCCGAGCGTCGAGGGGAAGGTGAAGGAGGGCCCGATCACCTCGTCGCCCTCCCCGACGCCGATCAGCAGCGCCGCCATCTCCAGCGCCTGCGTGCCCGACGGCGTCAGCAGCACCCGGCCCGGCGCGTCGAGGATCTCGCCCAGCAGCCGCTGGCAGCGCTTCGAGAAGGGCCCGTCGCCGGAGATCTGGCCCGAGGCAAGCGCCTGCGCGATCAGCTCCAGCTCTGCGCCCGTCAGCGCCGCGCGGTTGAAGGGGATCCGCCCGTCCTCAGCCGCCATCGGCCCTCCCGTACCAGCGGTGATGCCAGACCTGGGCCGATTCCAGCACGAAGCCGGCGCGCTCGTGGCCCCGTACGGCCGCCGCGTTGCGCGCCTGCATCGCCGTCACGACCCGGTCTGCCCCACGCTCGCGCAACCGCCGCAGCGAGGACAGCAGCAGCGCCGCCCCGAGGCCACGGCCGCGATGCTCCGGAGCGAGGCCGATCAGGTCGGCGCGGGCGGGCTCGGTGCCCGGCAGCGCCAGCGCGTGGTAGCCGATCGGCGCCCCATCGAGCTCCGCGACCAGGAGCTCGCGGCCGGGATCCTCGTGCGCCCTCTCGATCCAGCGCACGTACAGCGCGTCGCAGCGCTCGGCCGGGAAGCCACCGTCGAAGTAGAAGCGCGTCGTGGTGTGCGCCGAGGCGGCGATCGGCGCCAGCGCCTCGATGTCCTCGGCCCGCGCGAGGCGGACCGCGATCGGACCGGGGGAGTGCCAGGGCTCGGCCCCCAGACCCTCGAGGTCGTGGTCCAGGTTGAGGCGCACGTCCACGACGCGGTGGCCGTGGCGCGCCGCCACCCGGGCGGTCTCGGCGTCTTCCGAGTCGGCGAGCAGAAACAGGCAGTCGACCCCCCGCTCGTCGCACCAGCGGTCCGCGGCCGCGGCCGCGGCTTCGTCGAGCGCGTGGCCGCGCACGCGCGCGATCGAGATGCCGAAGTGCTCGCTGTCCCAATCGAGGCGCTCGCAGGCGTCGTGACCCGAAGCGTTCACCGCAGGCAAGCTAGTACACGCGTGCGCAAGCTCTCACGTTCGCGTGTGGGACCGCCGAGCCTCGGATGGGGTGGCCGGAATCCGCTTGAATGCAGACATGGGGCCACGCTTCGGGAACACAAGCGCCCTGGGCATGGCCGCGGTCACGGCGGTCTTCGGGGCCGCGCTCTTCCAAGCGGCTCCAAGCGCAGCGGCGAAGGGTGACCCCCGCATCGTCGGCGGCGCCGTGACCTCGATCAGCGCCGTTCCGTACCAGGTGGCGCTGGTCTATGACGCCCGCTTCGGGGACGACGACTTCGCCCGCCAGTTCTGCGGCGGGACCCTGATCACGAGGCGGATCGTGCAGACCGCCGCGCACTGCATCTTCGACGGGGATCCCGACGGCCCCCTGTCGGACCCGATGGACACGAACGACCTCGATGTCGTCGTCGGTCGCACCACCTTGAGCGGCTCCGGCGGCGCCAGGCTGAACGTGATCGGCGGCATCATCGACAGCGGCTACGTGCCCGAGACCTCCGACTTCGACGCGGCCTGGCTCGCGCTCGCCGCCGACGCGCCCGCGCCCGCGGCGCCGGTCCTGATCGCCGGCTCCGGCGAGACGGCGCTGTGGGCCCCGGGCGCGCTGGCCACGACGAGCGGGTGGGGGACGACGTCGGAGGGGGGAGCGGCCAGCGACACGCTGAAGGCGGCCACGGTGGCGATCGTCCGCGACGCCACCTGCGGGTCCCTCGGCGGCCTCTACGCCGACTTCAACGCGGCGAACATGGTCTGCGCCGGGGTGCTCGCGGGGGGCGTCGACGCCTGCCAGGGGGACAGCGGCGGGCCGCTGGTCGCGCCCGGCCTCGTCGGCCCGGCGCCCGTCGAGAGGCTCGTCGGCGTCACCTCCTGGGGCGACGGCTGCGCGCGGTCGAATGCGCCGGGCGTCTACACGCGAATCGCCGGCTCCGACTACAACCCGTTCGCCCAGAACGTCGTCGACCAGCTCGAGGCCGACTTCGCCCTCCCCGACGCCGGCCCGGTCTACGGCGAGGGCGCGACCCCCCCCAGCCAGGTGGCGTCGCCGCCCAAGAAGAAGAGGAAGTGCCGCAAGGGCAAGCGCCTGAAGCGCGGCAAGTGCGTGAAGAAGAAGCGCGAGAAGGGCAAGAGAAAGCGCCGCTGACGGAGCCGCTGCTAAAAAGGGTCGGGATGGCCCATCTGAAGCCCGTGCCCGACCCCGCTCCCGCCCCCGAACAGGGCGAGCAGCTCGACGTTGCCCAGCTCGAGCGCTACGCGACCGTGCTGCGCATGCACTGCGTCAGCATGCTCGCCGTCGCCAAGTCCGGGCACCTGGACAGTTCGCTCTCGGCGGCCGACATCGTCGCCGCCCTCTACTTCCGCGTTCTGCGCCACGACCCCTCGGCGCCCGACTGGCCCGAGCGCGACCGCTTCGTCCTCTCCAAGGGCCACGCGGCGCCTATCCAGTACGCGGCGCTGGCCGAGCATGGCTACTTCCCCGTCGAGGACCTGCAGGGGCTGCGCTCGATCGGCTCCCACCTGCAGGGCCATCCCGACATGAACCGCACCCCGGGGATCGAGGTCTCGACCGGCTCGCTCGGCCAGGGCCTCTCGATGTCGCTCGGCATCTGCCTGGCGCTGCGCCTGGACGGCCGCAGCGACACCGCCCACGTGTTCGCGGTACTCAGCGACGGGGATTGCCAGGAGGGCGAGACATGGGAGGGCGCGATGGCCGCCGCCCACTACGAAGTCCCCAACCTGACCGCGGTCGTGGACTACAACCACCTGCAGACCGACGGCACCACCGAGGAGGTGATGGACACCGGCGACGTGCGGGCCAAGTTCGAGGCCTTCGGCTGGGACTCGATCGAGATCGACGGGCACGACATGGGCGCGATCGTCGAGGCGCTCGAGCGCAGCCGCACCCTGGATCGCCCCGCGGCGATCGTCTGCCAGACCAAGAAGGGCCGGGGCGTCTCCTTCATGGAGGGCCGCTTCGGCTTCCACGGCAAGCCGCCCAGCCCCGAGCAGGCGAGCGAGGCGATGGACGAGCTGGAGGCCACGCTGAAGGCCCAGGACGAGGCGCTGGCCGGCGCCGGGGGCGAGGGCTGATGGCGCCGGTCGAGGCCAAGACCGAGCCGATCGCGACGCGCCAGGCCTACGGCGACGCGCTCGTCGCCCTGGGCGAGGCCCACGAGGAGGTCGTGGCGCTCGACGCCGACCTGGCGGTCTCGACCCAGTCGATGAAGTTCGGCAAGCAGTTCCCCGATCGCTTCTTCAACTGCGGGGCCGCGGAGGCGAACATGATGTCGATCAGCTGCGGGCTCGCCGCCACCGGCAAGGTGCCATACGCCTCGACCTTCGCGATCTTCGCGACCTCGCGCTCCTATGACCAGGTGCGCCTGGGGATCGCCCACAACGAGCTCAGGGTCCGCATCGGCGCCTCCCACGGCGGCGTCTCGCTGGGAGAGGACGGCGCCAGCCACCAGATGATCGAGGACATCGCCCTGATGCGCGCGATGCCGAAGATGCAGGTGGTGGTGCCGGCCGATTACAACCAGGCCTTCGCCGCCACCTACGAGTCCTATCAGCGCGAGGGGCCCATGTACATGCGCTTCGGCCGTCCCGCCACCCCGATCGTTTACGAGGAGATCCCCGAGACGCTGGGCGATGGGGTGGACGTGCTGCGGGAGGGCAAGGACATCTCGATCTTCGCCTGCGGCCACATGGTTTGGCGCGCGCTCGACGCCGCCGAGACGCTCGCCCGCGAGGACGGGGTCGAGGCCGAGGTCGTCAACGTCGCGATCATCAAGCCTCTCGCCGCGCACAAGGTGCTGGAGTCGCTGGCCAAGACCGGCGTCGCCGTCACCGCCGAGGAGCACCGCGTCACCGGCGGCCTCGGCGACGCGATCCGCCAGGTCGCAGCCGAGCTGCACCCCGTCCCGATCTTCGCCCTGGGAATGCAGGACGAGTTCGGCGTCTCGGGCACGGCCGAGGCCTGCATGGAGCACTTCGGCCTCACCGCCACCGGCATCGCCGACCTCGCCCGCGAGGCGATGCTGAAGAAGCCGCTGGTGCAGCACCCGCCCATCGGCGGCTGAGCGCCGGGCGCGATTTTGCGAGAAGCGCAACTCGGCTTCTCTACGCTGTTCGACAAGTAGGGGGGTCGTCGCAAGGCGACGGTGGCGCGAGCAAGGAGCCACCTCGGACGGCGCCCTCACGCTTCACACGACCGCAATGGCACGACACCAGACATCAGCCCTCCTGCGCGAGCGCGGCCAGCGCCGGCCCGAGCACCTGACCGAGCGGCGGGCGAGGCCGCCGATCGTCGAGTTGCGCAAGGTGGGCAAGGTCTACCCCGGCGGCCACGTGGCGCTGGAGCGGGTCAGCCTGCGGGTCGATCGCGGCGAGTTCGTTTTCCTTGTCGGGCCCACGGGCTGCGGCAAGTCGACGCTGATCAAGCTGCTGATCCGCGAGCTCGAGCCGACCCAGGGCGAGGTCCTGATCGCGGGGCGCGACATCGCCACGCTCCCCGACAAGCGCATCCCGCACCTGCGCCGCCGCATCGGCACCGTCTTCCAGGACTTCAAGCTGCTGCCGAGCCGCACCGTCTACGACAACGTGGCGTACGCGCTGCAGGTGATCGGCGCCTCGCGAGCGGAGATCCGCTCCAAGGTCCCCGACGCCCTGCGCCTGGTGGGCCTCGCCGACAAGACCGGCAACTACCCCGACCAGCTCTCCGGCGGCGAGCAGCAGCGCCTCTCGGTCGCGCGCGCCTTCGTCAACCACCCGCCGCTGCTGCTGGCCGACGAGCCCACCGGCAACCTCGACCCGGCCACCTCGGTCGGGATCATGCAGACGCTCTACCGGATCAACAAGACCGGCACCACCGTCGTCGTCGTCACCCACGACCGCGAGATGGTCGACAAGATGCGCCGCCGCGTGATCGCGCTCGAGGCAGGACACGTCGTCCGCGACCAGGCCGCCGGCCGCTACACCGACGAGGAGTCCACGCGCGAGTTCGCCGCCCGCCTGCGCGACGAGATGGGCGTCGAGGACGAGGCCTACTAGGCGATGTCGCGAGTCCTCTTCTTCATCGGCGAGGGCCTGCGCGCGCTGCGCCGCAGCGCCGCGCCCGGGGTCGCCTCGATCGTCACGGTCGCCGTCACCGTGCTGCTGCTCGGCGTGCTGATCCCGGTGCTGCAGACGACCGGCGGCAAGACCGACGAGGTCCGCGACCAGGTCGGCCTCAACACCTTCCTCTACGACGACGCCACCCCCGAGGAGATCGCCGCGCTCGAGACCGAGATCCAGGGCATCGCCCACGTCGAGTCGGTGGAGTTCATCTCCAAGGCCCGGGCGCTCGAAATCCTCCGCGACCGTCTCGAGGCCGAGGACAAGGCGGACCTGACCGAGCAGCTTCCCGGCGCCCGCAACCCGCTGCCGGCCTCGTTCAAGATCAAGCCCGACAACCTCGACAACCTCGAGTCGATCCGCTCCGCCCTGACCCCGCCCGGCGCCGCCGGCACCCCGGAGCCGATCAGCCCGATCATCGAGGAGGTCGTGGACTCGCGCGACGAGGCCAGCTCGATCCGGACGGTGACCGGGGCCGTGAAGTGGTTCCTGATCGTGATCGCGGCGCTGCTTGTGATCGCCTCGCTGCTTCTGGTCGGCAACACGATCCGCCTCTCGATCTACGCGCGCCGCCGCGAGGTCGAGGTGATGCAGCTCGTCGGCGCCACCAACTGGTTCATCCGCTGGCCGTTCATGGTCGAGGGGCTGATCTGCGGATTCATCGGCGGCGCGATCGCCGTCGCGATCCTCTTCCTCGGCAAGGAGGCGGTCGTGGACCCGCTCGCCGACAGCGTCAACCTGATCTCGGGCGAGGAGACGATCGCCTTCGCCAAGCTCGTGCTCGTGCTGCTGGGAGTGGCGATGGCCGTCTCGGCGATCGGCTCGGGCATCACCCTGCGCCGTTTCCTGAGGGTCTGAGCGCGCTCCCGGTTGAGCGCCGCGTTAGCCCGCTTCTCTAGCCTTCCCGCCCCGTGGATACCGCCAGGTCCCTGAGGCCATTCCTGATCGCGATCCTGGTGATCGCCGCCTTCCTGCTGGGGGCGTTGTTCGGCAAGCGCTCCGAGCAGGGCACGGGCCTGATCGACTCCATCACCGGCGCCGGCAACGACGCCGAGCTGACCTCCGAGGTGCTCGAGCTGGTCGAGGAGAAGTACTTCGAGGACGTGGACGCCGCCCAGCTCGAGCGGGCCTCCGCGCGCGAGATAGTGAACACGCTTCGCCGCCGCTACAAGGACCGCTTCAGCCACTACTTCGGCCCCGAGGCCTTCTCGAAGTTCAACGAGCTGACCGAAGGCCGCTTCTCCGGCGTCGGCATGAGCGTGACCGAGGTTCCCCGCGGCCTGCGCGTGGCTAACGTGTTCGACGGCTCGCCGGCCAAGCAGGCCGGAATCCGCGAGGGCGACCTGATCACCGAGGTCGACGGCAGGTCCATCGCCGGCCAGGCGAGCGAGCTCTCGACCGGCGAGATCAAGGGCGAGGCCGGGACCGAGGTGACGCTGACGGTGATCACTCCGCCCGGTGGCGAGCCCCGCGAGCTGGAGCTGACGCGGGCGGACCTCGCGGTGCCCGCGGTCGAGTCCCGCATGGTCCAGGTGGGCGGTCGCGACGTCGCCTACGTGCGGCTGCTGAGCTTCTCGCAGGGCGCCCACGCCCAGCTGCGCCAGCAGGTCGAGGAGCTCGACGAGCAGGGCGCCGAGGCGCTCGTGCTCGACCTGCGCGGCAACGGCGGCGGGCTGCTGACCGAGGCCGTGCTCACCTCGAGCGTCTTCATCGAGGACGGGGTGATCGTCTCGACCGAGGGGCGCAGCCAGCCCAGGGAGGAGCTCGAGGCGGTCGGCGAAGCGCTTCGCGAGCGACCGACGGTGGTGCTCGTCAACGGCGACACCGCCTCGGCCTCGGAGATCATGACCGCCGCCCTGGCGGATGCGGGCCTGGCGAGGATCGTCGGTGAGAAGACCTACGGCAAGGGAAGCTTCCAGGAGCTGATCCCGCTCGAGTCCGGCGGCGGCCTCGACCTCACGATCGGCGAGTACCTGACCCGCGACGGCGACTCGATCAACGGCATCGGGATCCCGCCCGACGTGCCCGCGCGGGACCGCCCGGCGACGAAGCCCGACGAGGGTCTGCGCGCCGCCCTGCGCGAGCTCGCCCGGGAGCTGGGCTCCGCGCCCGCCTCCGACGGGCAGTAGATGAGCTCGCACCGCGACGGCGGCCCCGCCGAGGCGATGCGCAAGGTCGTGCTCGTCGGCAAGCGCGGCCGCTTCCTGGTCGGCGAGCCGGTGTTCGAGCGCGAGGGGCGGATCACGATCGGCGACGGCCCCCGCGTCGAGCCGGGTCAGATGGCGCTGGTCGAGCTCGCGCCCGGCAAGGCGCGCGTGCTGGAGGCTCTCGGCGACCCCGAGCGCGCGGCCGACGTGATCCGGGCGCTGCTGCGCGAGCGCGGCATGGGCGCCGGCTTCCCGGACCCCGTCGAGGACGAGGCCCGCGACTCGGTCGCGGCCGCCGAGGCCCTGGGCGGCGAGCGCCGCGACCTGACCGAGCTCGCGACCTTCACGATCGACCCGGCCAGCGCCCGCGACTTCGACGACGCGATCTCGGCCGCGGAGGCCGACGACGGCTTCCGCATCTGGATCCACATCGCGGACGTCGCCGCCCACGTGCGTCCCGGGGGCGCGCTCGAGGCCGAGGCGCTGCGCCGGGCCAACTCCACCTACGTGCCGGGAATGGTCGAGCCGATGCTTCCCCATGTGCTCTCCAGCGAGGCGTGCAGCCTGGTTCCGGGCGAGGTGCGGCTCGCGGTCACGGCCGAGATCGAGCTCTCGAGCGACGGCGAGCCGCGCGGCGCGAGCTTCTATCGCAGCCGCATCCGCTCCGACGCCCGCCTGACCTACGAGCAGATCGACGAGGTGTTCGCGGGGCGCAGGCGGGTCCCCGAGCCCGTTTCCGAGCCGATCGCGCTCGCGCGCCGCGCCGCGGCTGCGCTCGCGGTGCGGCGCCGGCACCGCGCGCTGGCGGTCTCCAGCGCCGAGCCGGAGTTCCGCTTCGAGGACGGTCAGGTCGTCGGCGCCGCGGCCGTCGAGCAGACGGAGTCCCACTCGCTGATCGAGCAGCTGATGGTGCTGACCAACGAGCGCGTCGCCGAGCTGGAGGAGCGCAAGAAGGTGCCGACGCTCTACCGGGTGCACGAGCAGCCCGACCGCGAGCGCGTCGAGCGCCTGCTCGAGCAGCTCGACGCGCTCGGGATCCCGACGCCGGCGCTGCCCAAGCACGTCTCGCCGAGTCAGGCGGGCGAGATCGCGACCGAGGCAAGCCGCCTCGCGACCCGTGAGGCCGGGCGGCGCGGGCACGGGCGCGAGGCGTATACATCGCTGGTGCTGAGAGCGATGCAGCAGGCCCACTACAGCGAGCGCAACCTCGGTCACGCCGGGCTCGGCAGCCCGGCGTACTCGCACTTCACCTCGCCGATCCGCCGCTTCCCCGACCTGATCGCCCATCGTGGGCTGCTGTCGCTGATCGGCGCCCGCGAGGACGCTCCACGCGCCGAGCTGATGCCCGAGGTCGCCGTGCACTGCTCCGAGCGCGAGCGCGACGCCTCCAAGCTCGAGCGCAGCGGCGACGACGTCTGCGCGGCCTTCCTGCTGCAGCGCGAGATCTTCGAGCGCGGCCCCGACACCCGCTTCGACGGCGAGGTCTCGGGCGTCGTCGGGGGCGGCGCCTTCGTCCGCTTCGGCGGCGCCCTCGCCGACGTCTACGAGGGCTTCCTGCCGGCGAGGTTGATCGGCGGGCGCGAGCGCTACGACCTGGACGCGACCGAGACGATGCTGGTCGGGGCCGGCGAGGGCGACGCGATCCGCATGGGCGACCCGGTGCGGGTGGGCGTCGACTCGATCGAGGCGCCGCGCGGGCGCGTCGATCTGGTCCCGGTCAGCTCGGACGGCGGCCAGGCCGGGCCGCGTAGGAGCGGACGGCGCGGCGGCCGGCGCAGCCCCGAGCCCTCACACAAGGGTGGGCTCAGGCGCCGGGCGGCCCCGCGCAGCCGGGGACGGCGATGAGCAAGAAGGGCAAGAAGGAGAAGGGGGCCGCCGCGGCCGAGGGCGGCGACGTCGCCACCAACCGCCGCGCGCGCCACAAGTTCAAACTGCTTGAGAAGTTCGAGGCCGGGGTGCAGTTGCAGGGCAGCGAGGTGAAGTCGCTGCGCGACGGCAAGGCGTCGATCAACGAGGCCTACGCGGTGGTCGAGAAGGGCGAGGTCTGGCTGCGGGGCGCCCACATCCCGCCCTACCTTCCGGCCAGCCGCGAGAACCACGACCCCGACCGCCCCCGCAAGCTGCTGCTGCACCGCCGCGAGATCGAGCGCCTGATCGGGAAGACGGCCGAAAGGGGGCTGACCCTCGTGCCCACGCGCATCTACTTCAGGGGCCCCCGCGCCAAGGTCGAGCTGGCGCTTGCCACGGGCAAGGAGGGGCGGGACCGCCGCCGCGACATCCAGGAGCGCGACCAGCGCCGCGAGATCGAGCGGGACTACAAGCAGCGCATGCGGTGACCAGGCCGCTGGCTTCGGAGCGTCGCGGAGCGACGCGACTTGGGCCGGGCGGGCGCCAGTCACCGCATTGATGGCGAAGCCGGCCCGCCCCTGGGCAGGAAACCGTCCAAAATTCGCCCGCCCGGTGGGAAATCGGCCGTTCACGCCGAAGGTCGTGAAATGGGAACATTCTCAGTGATGCTCCTGGCTGCGATTCAGGACTACGTGCAGGACAACCCGACTACCGTCTACGCGGTAGGCGCGATGCTGATCGCGATCTTGGTCTTGCTCCTGATCCGCAACCGCCGGCAGCGCGCGGAGGGCGAGAAGGGGGAGGGAGCCGCCGATTCCGGCGGTGTCGTCCAGAGGGGCGGCAGCTTCCGCCTGCGCAGCAGCGGCGACCGCCCGCCCAGTGCCAAGCCCGACCGGGGCGGCAGCTTCAGGCTCCAGAAGCGGGACAAGGGGGAGAGGGCGGACGAGCCCGAGGCGCCCGAAGGTGAGGAGGAGAAGCCCCGCAGCTTCCACTTCCAGCGTCGCAAGAAGGCCGACGAGCCCGATCAGGCGCAGGAGACCGAGAAGCCGAAGAAGGGCGACAGCTTCAGGTTGCGCCGAAAGCAGAAGCCCGAGCCCGAGGCCCCCGAGGCCGAGGCCGCCGAGACGGCCGAGCAGGCCGAGTCTGCGACTGCCGCGGCCGCGGCCGGGACCGCGGCGGCGAAGTCCGCCGGGGAGCCCGAGCCCGGCCGCATGAGCAAGCGTGAGCAGCGGCGCGCCGAGCGCGAGCAGAAGGCGCAGGAGAAGCGGCGCGAGGAGCGCGAGGAGCGCCTCGCCTGGGAGGAGGAGCGCAAGCGCCGGCGCGAGGAGCGCGAGCAGAGGAAGCTCGAGCGCCAGCGCCGGCGGGCGGAGCGCCGCGGCGACCAGCCGGGCGCCCCCGAGATCCCGGCTTCGACGGTCCCGACCGCCGCCCCCGAGTCCCCCAGCAAGCCCGCGGTCCCGGCTGCGATGGACCTGGGCTCCAAGGGCGAGGAGGCCGAGACCGCGCTGCAGCCGAAGCTCGAGCAGCCCGAACCCGAGGCCGAACCCGAGGCCGAGAAGCTCGGGCTCTTCGGCCGCGGCCGCAAGCGAAGGGAGGCGGCCGCAAAGGCCGCCGAGCGCGCCCAGCAGGCCGAGGAGGAGGCCCGCCGGTCCGCCGCCGAGCTGCAGGCGAAGAGGGCCGAGCCCGAGGCCCCTGAGCCCGCCGCACCCGAGGACCCCGGAGGCCCCGATTGGGTCCCCGCCGCCCAGCGCCTCAGCTCTGTGGGAGGCGAGGTCGAGCAGCAGCCGCCCGTCGCGGGCGAAGAGCCGCCCGCCGCGCCCGCCTTCGAGGCGGTGCCGATCGGCCCGCCCGACGAGGCCCGGCCGCTGACGTCCCCGCCCGGCGAGCAGGAGGAGCCACCGGATCTGCCGCCGCCCTTCGATGCGCCTCCGCCCCCCGGACCTCCTTCGGGCGCCCCTGAGGACGAGCCCGTCCTCACCCCGATCGCTCCCGAGCCCCAGTCGGCCCCGAGCGGGTTCGAGCCCTCGGGCGAGGAGCCCGGCACGCAGGCCGAGGCGGAGGAGGAGGAGGAGGACGGCCCCGCGCTGCGCGCGATCAGCTCCGAGCAGGCCCTGGCATCCCCGCCGGCGTCCGGATCGCTTCAGGATCAGATCGACCAGCTCGCCGGCGGGGGCGGGGCGGAGGCCGAGCCGGAGGCCGAGGCCGAATCGGAGCCCGGGCCCGAGCCGCAGCCCCCGGCGGCCGAGGCCGCCGCCGAGCCCTCGCCGCCGGATGTCCCCGAGCCCCCGT
>VGBV01000060.1 GCA_016870325.1 Actinomycetota bacterium | reverse complement strand
CCGGGTGGCCTTTGTGCCGCTCGCGACGGCGGCGCGAGCGCGCCGGGATGAGCCGGCGGCGCGCTTGGCCGGGGCCCAGCCGGCGCGGAAGCTGTCGAAGAAGCCGGGGCGCTGTCCGCGAGGGGCCATCAGCCCGCCGGGGCCCCGAAGCCCCCGCTGCCCGTATCGTCCGGCGCCACCGAGCCGCCTGAGTCCGGATCGGTCTTGGTCGTCTGGGGCGTCGTGGTCGTCTCCGGCGTCGTGGTCGTCTCCGGCGTCGTCGTCGATTCAGTCGTCGTCGACTCGGTCGTGGTCGCGGCGGTATCCGCCCCCTCGGTCCGCTGGACCTCGGTCACCGTCACCTCGTTGTCGTCCTGGCCGATCAGCACTCCGAGCAGAAGCATGCCACCCAGGATGGCTATCGCGACGACGGCCGCCAGCGGGGTCCACTGCATCGCCTGGCCCTGGCCGGCTCCCTGGCCCGCCGCGGCGCCGTTCGGAGGGGCGAGGGCGCGCTCGAAATCGAGGCGCGGCTCGGCTCGCGGGGTGCCGCAGTTGAGGCAATAGCGCTGGTCGGTGGCGAGCCGCGTTCCGCACTGCGAGCAGGTGTCACCCTCGGCCCCCAGCTTGCGTGGATCGATGTCCTCGGCCTCCGTGGATTTCGCGCGTGGCAACCGTTACCCTCCTGGCGACGAATAGTACGAACTTGGGCTCCCCATGACTGCCCGGCAGGGCAGCCGACCCGCCGATCGACCAGACTGGCGAGGTGCTTGACGAGCGCTGGATCAAGTCTTTGCACGTGGAGGCGATGCGCAGGGGCGACTTGCACGCCGGGCGGCACCCCCACGTGCTGTTCCAGGCGTCCACGATCGGCGCGCTGCTGGAGGGCGCCTACGAGGGTGACATGACCTTCGCCGAGCTGGCCGAGCAGGGCGACCTCGGCCTGGGAACGCTCAACCACCTGGATGGCGAGATGATCGCGCTCGACGGCCGTTTCTACCGCGCCGACCTCGACGGGACCGTCCACGAGGTGGAGCCGTCCGAGCGGACTCCGTTCGCCGTCGTGAGCCGGTTCGAGCCGACCATAAGCTTCGAGTTCAACCAAAGCCTTACCCATGAAGGGCTGCTGGCCGCGATCGAGGAGCGCCTGCCCGAGGAAGAGCCCTCGGCGGCGATCCGGATCGACGGCCGCTTCGAGTCGGTCACCACGCGGTCCGTGCCGCGCCAGGATCCCCCCTACCGGCCCCTGACCGAGGTGGTCGGCTCCCAGCGGGTGCTCGAGCTCGGCGACGTGGAGGGGACGATGCTCGGCTTCCGCTTCCCCGACTACGCCGAGGGGATCGAGGTCAGCGGCTTCCACCTGCACTTCATCACCGCGGACCGCAGCCGGGGCGGGCACGTGCTGGACTCGCGGCCGGCGGGCGTTCGCGTTCGCCTCGACCCCTCCACCGAGCTCAGCGTCGAGCTGCCCCCTGGGATCGAGCTCGCCGACCCCGGCCTGGCGCAGGAGACCCACGCTGCGCTCGACCGGGTCGAGCACCACGGCTAGCGGGCGCCCACCTTGATCCCCATCAGCAGCGTCCCTCCCCTCCCCTTCGGCTCGTCGCTGAAGCCGAGCGAGCGGTAGAGCGCCAGCGCCGGCTCGTTGTCGCCGTCGACGTCGAGCTCGAGCCGGACGCAGCCGCGCTCGCGGGCGCGCTCGGCCGTGGCCTCGACCAGGGCGCGCCCCAGTCCGGAGCCCCGGTGATGCTCGGACACGAACAGGTCCTCGAGCCAGCCGTCGAACGCCCCCGTCCACAGCGCCCAGCGCCAGCGTAGCTGCGCGAAGCCGGCGGGCTCCTCCCCGTCGTACCCGAGGAGGAACTCGCCGTCGCCGCCGTCCATGATCCGGCGCACGCGATCCTCCAGCTCCCCGGGCGCCGGTACGGGCTTGCCCAGGTGCTCGTGGAAGCGCGCGACCAGCCGCGCGACGTCAGCAGCCTGATCCGGCCCGGCGATGATCACTCGGCTCATTTCATGTTCCCCTGCAGGTCGACCATCGCAGCCAGTTCAAATCGGGGCGCCCGGATTTGAACCGGGAACCTCGGCCACCCAAAGGCCGCGCGCTACCAGGTTGCGCCACGCCCCGATTCGCCGAGTCTAGAGCCGAGAACGATGCTGGCCGGTTCGGATCCGGCGGCTCGGTTCGGAACGCGAGGCGGCTAGGGTTGTGGCGATGGCCGGGGTCGAACCGCTCAAGGCGCTGCACTACGACCAGGGGAAGGTCGGGGCGCTCCAGGACGTGGTCGCGCCTCCCTATGACGTCATCGACGAGGCGCAGCGGGAGGGGCTGGCGCGGCGGTCTCCCTTCAACGTCGTCGAGCTCGACCTGCCCCTCGATCCCGCCGGCGGCGACCCCTACGAGCACGCGGCCGGGCTGCTCGGCGCCTGGAAGGGCGAGGGCGCGCTCGTGGACGACGCCGAGCCCGCCCTCTGGGCGCTGAGCCAGGACTACACGGCGCCCGACGGCCGCCGGCTGACCCGCAACGGCTTCCTCGCCAGGGTGCGGCTGGCGGAGTACGGAGAGGGGATCCGCCCCCACGAGCGCACCCAGCCGGGGCCGAAGGAGGACCGGCTGAAGTTGACGCGAGCGACCCGGCATAACCTCTCCCCCATCTTCTCGCTCACCCCCGGCGACGCCTGGCCCGCCATCGAGCCGGCGACGGCGGGCGATCCCTGGGGCGAGGTCACCGACGCCGAGGACACCACCCACCGCGTCTGGCGCGTCGGCGACCCGGCGATCCACCGGGCCGTAAGCGCCGAGATGGCCGAGGGGGAGCTGCTGATCGCCGACGGGCACCACCGCTACGAGACGGCGCTCACCTACGCGCGCGAGATCGGCGGCGACGATCCCGACGCGCCCCACAACTTCGTGCTGATGGCGCTCGTCTCGCTCGAGGATCCGGGCCTGACCGTGTTCGCCACCCACCGCCTGCTGAAGGACCTGAGCACCTCCCAGCAGGAGGGGATCCGCGACGCCGCGCGCGCCGGCTTCGACCTGAGAGAGGTGAGCGTGGGCGAGCTGGTCCCCGGGCCCGACGACCCCGCCGGCAGCTTCGGCTACATGGACGCCCACCACATGCAACCGTGGCGGCTGACACCGAAGGGCCCCGCGCTGCTGGAGACGGCGCTCGGGGATTTCTCCCCCAGCTACCGCCGCCTCGACGCCGCCGCCCTGGAGCAGCTCTTCCTCAAGGACGCGGTCGGGCTCAGCGCCGAGGACATCGCCGCCAAGAAGCAGCTCGGCTACACCCCGAGCGCCGAGGACGCCGTGGCCGAACTGCGGGCGGGCGACTACGACGCCGGCTTCTTCCTGCGCCCGACACCGGTCGAGCAGGTCCGCGCCGTGGCGGCCGCCGGCGAGACGATGCCCCCGAAGTCGACCTACTTCTTCCCCAAGCTGCCGACCGGAATCGTCTTCAACCCCCTTACCTAAGATGCGCCCAAGGCGGCCCCGGACGCGAAGCGGAGGAGCCGCCGCCTAACCATGGTCAGGATCTACACCAAGAAGGGCGACGACGGCAGCACCTCGCTCTGGTACGGCGGCCGCGTCCCCAAGCACGACCCGCGCACCGAGGCCTACGGATCGGTCGACGAGGCCGTGAGCGAGCTCGGCGTCGCGCGCTCGCTCTGCGCCGAGAACCAGGGCGCCCTCGCCGCGGACCTGCTGCAGCTTCAGCAGGACATGTTCGTCGCCGGCGCCGAGCTGGCGACCGCGCCCGAGGCGGCCGAGCGCCTCGAGGACGGCGTCAGCCGCGTCACCGACGGCATGGTCGCCGCGCTCGAGGCCGGCATCGACCGCTACATGAGCCAGGTCGATCTGCCCCCCCGGTTCGTGATCCCCGGAGGCACCCGGCTCTCGGCCGCGCTCGACGTCGCCCGCACCGCCGTGCGCCGGGCCGAGCGCCGCGTCGTCGCCCTGCGTGACTCCGAGGGGCTCGCGTCCGAGGCCGTGCTGCGGTTCCTGAACCGCGCCTCCGACCTGGTCTACGCGATGGCGCGCTTCGCCGACGAGGAAGACCCGCAGCTGTTCGCGGGCAGAGAGGAGAGCTGATGCCGAGCGCAGTCGCCCGCCGCAGACAGGGATTCGAGACCGAGGTCGAGATCCGCGAGCACCGCCTGATAGCCGACGAGCCCGAGGACAAGGGCGGCGGCGACGCCGGCCCGACCGCGACCGAGCTGCTCGCCGCCTCGCTCGCCACCTGCACGGTGGTCACCGTGCTGATGTACGCCGAGCGCAAGGGCTGGGAGCTGGGGGACCTGGAGGCGTCGGTCGGGTTCGAGACGCCGAGCGTCGACAGCCCCGCCCGCTTCAACGTCGAGATGAGGACGCCGGCCGCCCTCGACGACGATCAGCGCGAGCGCATCCTCACGATCGCCGCCAAGTGCCCCGTCCACAGGACGCTGGCCGCCCAGGACGTGCGGATCGAGGACAGCCTGCGGCTGATGGAAGCCTAGGCCGGGCGCCGTGGACCTGGGCCTGCGCGAGCGCACCTGCGTCGTCACCGGCGCCAGCCGCGGCATCGGGCTGGCGACGGCGCGCTTCCTCTGCGCCGAGGGCGCGAGCGTGCTGCTGATCGCGCGCGACGAGCGAAGCGTCGTGCGGGCCGCCGACGAGTGCCTCGCGGCCGGAGCCGAGGCGGGCGGGCGGGCCGAGTCGCTGGCGTGTGACGTCACCGACCGGGACGCCGCCGAGCGCATCGCCGCCGCCGCCGAGGACCGCTTCGGGCCGGTGGACGCGCTCGTCAACAACGCCGGCAGCGCCAAGTGGCGCGACCTCGACGACGTCCCCGACGAGGACTGGCAGGCCGCCTGGGAGGTGAATGTGATGGCGCCGATGCGGCTGATGCGCGAGCTCGCGCCCGGCATGGCCGAGCGCGGCTGGGGCCGGGTCGTCAACGTCGCCAGCACCGCCGCCAAGCGCCCCTCCGCGGCGATGGCCGAGTACTCGGTCGCGAAGGCGGCCGAGCTGTCGCTCTCGCGTCTCTACGCCGACCGCTTCGCCGCCAAGGGCGTCCTCGTCAACGCCGTCTGCCCCGGCCCGACGAAGTCGGAGATGTGGATGGGCGAGGACGGGCTGCTCGATCAGTCCCAGGCCCACGGCGGCCACGAGACGCGCGATGACGCGCTCGAGGCAGCCGGCGCCAAGCGCCCGATCGGCCGCCTGGCCGAGGTCGAGGAGGTCGCCTCGGTGATCGCCTTCCTCTGCTCCGAGCAGGCCTCTTACGTCGCCGGATCGGCGTGGGGCGTGGACGGCGGCACCGTGCAGGTGATCATCTGAGGGGTCACCAGGCCGCCGGCTTGGGAGCGGCGCGGCAGCGCCGCGACGGACGCTGGGCGGCCGCCCGTGACCCCGACTGACGAGGGTCACCAGGCCGCCGGCTTCGGGAGCGGCGCGGCAGCGCCGCGACGGACGCTGGGCGGCCGCCCGTGACCCCGACTGACGGCGAAGCCGTGGACCAGCGTCCGGCAGATCTGCGTGAAGCGCTGCTGCATCCCGACGAGGCCGCCGGCATGGACGCCCGTGGCGGGCACACCGAGGCCGCGGTGCTGGTCCCGATGCACGGCTGGCCCGAGGCGCCGGGACTCGTCTTCACCGAGCGCCGCGGTGACCTGCGCCGCCACGCGGGCGAGATCTCGTTCCCCGGCGGGCGGCGCGACCCCGGCGAGGAGCTGCTGCAGACCGCGCTGCGCGAGGCCCACGAGGAGATCGGGCTGCACTCCGACCACGTCGAGGTCGCCGGCGCGCTGCCCCCGATCGGCACCTTCGTCAGCAACTACAAGGTCCATCCCTTCGTCGGCCTGATCGAGCCCGGGCTCAGCTTCACCCCGAACCCCGACGAGGTCGAGAGCGTGATCGTCGCCTCGCTCGACGAGCTGGTTGAGGCCTTCGCGATGAAGCGCCTGGTCCGCCGCGGCGTCCCCTTCCGCACCGAGACCTTCCAGGTCGGCGACGCGCTGATCTGGGGCGCCACCGGCCGCATCCTGGCCGAGCTGCTGGAGCGCCTGCGCCCGGGCGAGCTCGACGCGGCCCGCTAGGCGAGACGCATGACGCAGGATGGTTGCGCCCAACCCTGGAGGGCCGGCGCTTTTCCGGGGAGATGACCCGAAAAGGCGCCAGCCACGGACTTCGGGACGCCAGGCAGGGCCTTCGATGGCGCTTCTTGCGTCATATGGCCGGATAACTCGCCATGCACTTGTCCTGAGACCGCGGGCTCCTCTGATCAGGCGTGCGCGTCGAGCCAGGCGACGAGGTCGTCCATGACCCGCTCGCGCTCGGGCTCGTTCAGGATCTCGTGGTAGAGGCCCTCGTAGCTGATCAGGCGCTTGTCGGCTGAGCCGGCCCGGTCCTCGACCATGTGGGAGGCCTCGGGCGGCACCAGGGTATCGGCGCTGCCCACCATCACGAGCAGCGGCAGCGACAACCCCGGGGCGCGGTCCGGGAACGTCTCGATCACGTTCGCCAGCTCGGCCACGGTGCGGGCGGGGAGCTTGCGGTGGTGGTTGAGGGGGTCGGCGGCATAGTCGCGCACCACCTCCGGCTCACGGCTGACCGCGGCCGGATCCACCGGGAAGACGCCGAGGTTCGGGGCGATCACCGACAGCGTGCGCCCCGCGAACAGCTCCAGGCGGCTGGCCGCCTCAAGCTCCGCCGCGGGCGCCGAGAGCACGAGGCCGTCGATCTCGTCCTCGCGCTCGAGCGCGAACTCGAGCGCGATCGCGCCGCCCATGCTGTGGCCGAGCAAGAACAGCTTCAAGCCCGGCGAGCGCTCGCGGGCGATCGCGACCAGGGTGCCGACGTCGGCGACCGCCGAGGCGAGGCGGCCGATGTTGGCGCGGTCCCCCTCCGAGCGGCCGTGGCCGCGGTGGTCGAGCGCGTAGACGTCGTAGCCGGCGGAGTTGAGCCGCTCGGCGACGTGGGTGTAGCGCTCCGAGTGCTCTGAGACGCCGTGGGCGATCACGACCACGCCCCGCGCCGTTCCCTCGGCGTCCCAGCGCTGCCAGAAGATCTCGCCGCCGGCGTCCCCGCTGAAGGCCTCGGTCCCGTCGGGGGGCTTCGAGCCCAGCAGCGCCATCGGGGCAACCTATCCGGCGGGCCGCGAGGGCGGCGGCGCGCCCACGACCCCGGCGACCTGATCCGCGCTCGCCGCCGCCCACCCCTCGGGCTCGCGCGGGCGCTCGAGCATGGTCACGGGGATTCGCCAGGTCGCCGCCGCGCGCGCGACCAGCCCGCGGCCCTCGGCCAGGTGCTCAGCAGCGGTCTCGCCCACCGCCTCGTAGGCGAAGCCCCGCACGGGGGTGTCCACGAGCTTCTCCAGCAGGCTGCCGAGCCGCCCGCCGTGCAGCGCGGCGACCTGCTCGTCGGTTCCGCCGGCGGAGCCGAGCAGCCAGACGAGCACGGTGACGTCGCCGATCAGGTCGAGGATCGATCCAGGGCGGTCGGGGTCGGCGAGGGCCGCCTCCAGCCCCGCGTGGCCGATCGCCTCGAGCCCGTGCGGGGTGCGGCTGGTCCCGCGCACCTGCCAGCCCGCGGCGCTGAGCTCGTTGCCGAGAGCGCGGCCGTAACAGCCGCAGCCGACGATCAGCGCTCGCGCCATCAGGCCTCGTCGTCGCCGCCGCGCGCGAAGGGGCCGCGCCCGCGCGCCCGGGCCGCCTCGTCCTCGCGAACCTGGCGCTCGACGTCGGCCTCGGTGATCTCCTCGGCCCCGCGCCTGCGCCGGTACTCGTTCTGGGCCTCGATCATCTGGCTGACGTCGTCGACCTCGTTCCGCGCCTCGACCTCGGGCGAGCGGGTCGGCTTCCAGTCGAGCAGCTCCGAGACGGGGTAGTCGCTGAACAGCCTGGCGGTGATGAGGGCGAGCAGGCAGAGCAGGCCCAGCAGCAGGATCGTGAGCGCGATCAGCGTCACCGGCTCAGGGTACCCCTGCTCCGATAGCCTCGCGGCGATGCCGTCGCCCGAGCTGGCAAGCGTCGACGGGGTGATCACGCCGACCCCCGAGGCCCGGATCCCGCCGGGAGACGACGGGCTGCTGCGCGGCGACGGGGTCTTCGAGGTGATCCGCCTCTACCAGGGTCGCCCCTTCGCCCTCGTAGAGCACCTGGACCGGATGGAGCGCTCGGCCGACGCGATCGAGCTGCCGATCGAGCGGGCTCCCCTGGAGGCTGAGATCGCCGCGATCCTGGCCGAGTACGGAAAGCACGAGGGCCAGATGCGCCTGGTCGTCACCCGCGGCGGGCGCCGGCTGATCTTCACCGAGAACCTGCCTCCACTCGGCGGCGAGGTGGCGCTTGCGACCGTGCGCTACTCGCCGACGATCATCCTCACGGGCGTCAAGTCGCTCTCCTACGCCGCCAACATGCAGGCGACCCGGATCGCCAAGGCCAAGGGCGCAGACGAGGCCCTGCTGGTGCGGCCGGACGGGATCGTGCTCGAGGCGCCGACCTCGACGATCTTCTGGGTCTCGCCCGAGGGCGGGCTGCGCACCCCCTCGATCGGCTCGGGGATCCTGGAGTCGATCACGCGCGCGAAGATCGTGCGCGAGCTGCACGTAGAGGAGGGCGAGTACCCGATCGAGGACCTGCGCGGCGCGCGGGAGGCGTTCCTGGCCTCGACCGTGCGCGAGGCCCAGCCCGTCAGCGCCCTCGACGGGCGGGCGCTGCCCGAGGTGCCCGGGCCGCGGACCCAGGAGGTCATCGAGGCATTCGCGGGGGTGCTCGCCAGCGAGCTGGACCCGGCGCCGCCCGCGGCCGACCCCGCGGAGGAGCGATCCTGACTTGAACCTCGAGCTCAGCGACGAGCAGCGGCTGATCTCCGAGACCGCGCGCGAGTTCGCCGACGAGGAGATCATCCCGCGGGTCCGAGAGAACGACCGCGCCGGGCGCTTCGATCGCGAGCTCGCCAGGATGATGGGCGAGATGGGGTACCTGGGGGCGCCGGTCGCCGAGGAGTACGGCGGGTGGGGCCTCGACTACATCGGCTACGGGCTGATCGTCGAGCAGGTCGGCCGCGCCGATTCCTCGGCGAGGACGGTGGTCAGCGTCCAGACCTCGCTCGTCTGCGGCTCGATCGAGCAGTGGGGAAGCGAAGAGCAGAAGCGCGAGTGGCTTCCGCGGCTGTGCTCGGGCGAGGCGCTCGGCTGCTTCGCGCTGACCGAGCCCGACACCGGCTCGGACGCCGCCAACCTGCGCACGCGGGCGCAACGCACGGACTCGGGCTGGTCGATCAGCGGCAACAAGATGTGGATCTCGCTCGGCAACGTCGCCGAGGTTGCGCTGGTTTTCGCCCAAACCGACCCCGAGCTCAAGCACAAGGGGCTCGCGTGCTTCCTGGTGCCGACTGCCTCGAGCGGTTTCACGACCCAGGAGATCCACGGCAAGCTCGGGCTGCGCTCCTCCGACACCGCAGAGGTCTCGCTCGAGGAGGTCGAGGTCCCAGCCGAGGCGATGCTGGGCCAGGTCGGCGACGGCTTCAAGGTGGCGATGAGCGCCCTCGACAAGGGCCGCTACAGCGTCGCCGCGGGCTGCGTCGGGATCTGCGAGGGCTGCGTCGAGGCCTCGGTCGCCTACGCCAAGGAGCGCAGGCAGTTCGACGTGCCGATCGCGAGCTTCCAGCTCGTGCAGGCGATGATCGCCGAGATGATCGTCAAGCGCGACGCCGCGCGGATGCTCGTGCTGCGCGCGGGCGACCTCAAGGACCGCGGCGAGCCGAGCACGATCGAGACCTCGGTCGCGAAGCTGTACGCGACCGAGTCGGCGGTCGAGTGCGCCAACGCCGCCATCCAGGTCCACGGAGGGTCAGGCTACGTCGACGACTACCCGGTCGAGCGCTACCTGCGCGACGCGCGGGTCACCACCCTGTATGAGGGCACTTCGCAGATCCAGAAGCTGATCATCGGCCGCGACGCGACCGGGATCAACGCGATGACCCCAGATGCCTGAGCTTGTGTTGACCGAGGCCCGCGGAGCCGTCGGGCTCTGCACGCTTAACCGCCCCGAGGCTCGAAACGCGCTCTCCCCCGGGCTGCGGGAGGCCCTCGCCACCGCGCTCGAGGCGTACGACGCCGACGAGGGCATCAACTGCATCGTCATCGCCGGTGACGACGAGGCCTTCGCGGCCGGCGCCGACGTCAGGGCGCTGGCCGAGCATGACGTCAGCGAAGAGCTCGCCCCGACCGAGCCCTTCTGGCGGCGGGTGGCCTCGATCCGCACGCCGATGGTGGCGGCCGTCTCGGGCTGGGCGCTCGGCGGCGGCTGCGAGCTGGCGCTCACCTGCGACATGATCGTCGCCTCCGAGACGGCCGAGTTCGGCCAGCCCGAGATCACGCTCGCGATCATCCCCGGCGGCGGCGGCACCCAGCGCCTCGCGCGCCTGATCGGCAAGCCCCGCGCGATGGAGCTGATCCTGACCGGCCGCCGCTTCGACGCCAACGAAGCGCTGCAGATGGGGATGGTCAACCGCGTCACCAAGAAGAAGGAGTGGCTGGCCGAGGCGCTGGAGCTCGCCGAGGTCGTCGCCCGCCGCCCGCCGCTGGCCACCCGCCTCGCCAAGGAGGCGATCCTCACAGCCGAGGAGACGGGCCTGACCGCCGGCGTCGAGGCCGAGCGCCGCCTGTTCGGCGTCGCGATGGCGACCGAGGACCGCGTCGAGGCGATGCAGGCCTTCCTCGAGAAGCGCAAGCCCGACTTCCACGGGCGCTAGCCGAGCGACGATTTGCCCGCGCCCATGACGGATAACTCGTCGCTCGGCAGGGTTGGGGTTGTGGGCGCGGGGACGATGGGGGCCGGGATCGCGCAGCTCGCGGTGACCGGGGGGATGGACGCGATGCTGTACGACCCTGACCCGAAGGCGCTGTTCGGCGGCGTCGACCGCGCCGTCGGCTCGATCGAGCGCGGGGTCGAGCAGGGACGCCAGACCGCCGAGGCGTCGGTCGCGGCGATCGGCCGGCTGCGACCGGCGCCGAGGCTCGACGACCTCGCGGGCTGCGAGCTCGTGATCGAGGCGGCGCCCGAGGAGCTGGAGCTGAAGCGCGAGCTGTTCGGCCGGCTGGAGCGGGCCTGCGGCCCGGAGGCGGTGCTCGCCAGCAACACCTCCTCCCTCTCGGTGACGGCGATCGCCGAGGGCACCGAGCGCCCCGAGCGCGTGGTCGGCATGCACTTCTTCAACCCGCCGCCGGCGATGAAGCTGGTCGAGGTGGTGGCCGGAGCGCGCAGCGGCGAGCCCGCACTGGCCGCGGTCGAGGGTCTGGCGGAGGCGATGGGCCGCACGCCGATCCGTGCCCGCGACAGCGTCGGCTTCGTCGCCAACCGCTGCGCCCGTCCCTACTCGCTGGAGGCGCTGCGGATGCTGGCCGAGGAGGTCGCCGACCACGAGCAGATCGACCGGATCTGCCGCCTCGGAGGCGGCTTCCGCATGGGCCCGTTCGAGCTCATCGACCTGATCGGGGTGGATGTCAACCTCGCGGTCGCGAGCTCGTTCTACGAGCGGTCGGGAGGCGAGCCGCGCTGGCGGCCGAGCGAGCTGCAGCGCGCGATGGTCGTCGAGGGCCGGCTCGGACGCAAGTCCGGCAGGGGCTTCTATGAGTACACGAGCGGCGAGCGTCGCGAGCCCGACCCGGAGGTGGACGCCGAGCTGCCGCTGTTCGAGCGGGCCGAGCTGGAGGCCGTGGCGGGGCCGCTCGCCCCGCAGGTGCTGGGCCGGATCGCCGCCCAGATCGCGAACGAGGCCGCCTTCGCGCTGGCCGACCGCGTCGCATCGCCGGCCGACATCGACACGGCGATGCGGCTCGGGTTCAACTGGCCCGCAGGGCCGCTCGAGTTCGCCGAGCGCCTGGGGCCGGACAGGGCAGTCGCCCTGCTCGACGAGCTGCGC
>VGBV01000059.1 GCA_016870325.1 Actinomycetota bacterium | reverse complement strand
AGGTCGAGGCGGGGATGCGGCTGGCGGCCGAGCGCGGCCGGATCATGCAGCGCGCCGCCGAGCAATCGCCCCCCGGCGGGATGATGGCCGTGCTCGGCGACGAGCCCGAGGCGGCGCTGCTCGCCCGCGAGTTCGGGCTCACGCTAGCCAACCACAACGCGATCGGCCAGCTCGTGCTCTCGGGGCCGAACGCCCAGCTCGAGGCGGCGACGGAGGTCGCGCGCTCGCGCAGGGTGAAGGCGATGCGGCTGCCGATCGCCGGCGCCTTCCACTCGCCCGCGATGCGCGACGCGATCCCCCCCTTCCGCGAGGCCCTCGCCGCCATCGAGTTCGCGGACCCCAGGGTCCCCGTCTACTCCTGCACCACCGCCAAGCCCTTCGGCGACGCGCGCGGCACCCTGGCCGATGCGCTGGTGCGCCCCGTGCGCTGGACCGAGACGCTGAAGGCGCTGCAGCGCGCCGGGGCGACGAGCTTCGTCGAGCCCGGCCCGGGAAAGGTCCTGACCGGGCTCGTCAGGCGCACGCTGCCCGGCGCCGAGGCCGTCGCCCTGGAGGCGTCCCATGGATGAGCTGATCACGGCCTCCCTCGGGCACGACGCCGCCGCGCCGCGCCCGATCGCCGGGGCCGGCGTCGCCTCGGTCGCGGCCGCGCTGCCCGAGCGCGTGGTCGGGAACGAGGAGATCGCGGCGCGGGTCGGGGTCACCCCCGAGTGGATCGTCGAGCGCACCGGCGTGCGCGAGCGCCGCGTCGCCGACCCCGGCATCAAGCTGACCGAGCTCGCCGCGCGGGCCGGGAGCTCGGCGCTGGAGACGGCGGGGGTCGAGCCCGCCGAGGTCGACCTGGTCCTGGTCGGGACGATGAGCCACGATTACCTGACCCCGAGCGCCGCCCCGCTGACCGCGCGGGCGATGGGCTGCGAGCGCGCCGGGGCGATGGACGTCGGCGCCGCCTGTACGGCCTTCGTCTCGGCGCTGGGGCTGGCGACGGGCCAGATCGAGAGCGGCCGCTGCGGGACCGCGGTCGTGATCGGCGCCGACATCTTGACGAGGTTCACCGACCGCGACGACCGCAGCACCGCGGCGCTGTTCGGCGACGGGGCCGGCGCGGTCGTGCTTCGCCGCACGCCGGGCTCCGGCCGCGTGGGGCCGACCGTGTTCGGGTCCGACGGCGCCCGCGCCGAGCTGATCGAGACCGGCCGCGAGGAGGCGCTGATCCGGATGAAGGGCCCCGACACCTACCGCCAGGCGGTGGACCGCCTCGCCGAGGCGGGGGCCGAGGCGGCCCGCCTGGCCGGCGTCCCCCTGGGCGAGGTCGACCTGTTCGCCTTCCACCAGGCAAACGCCCGCATCCTCGCCGCGGTCGCCGAGCGCCTCGGCCTGCCCGAGGACCGCGTCATCAACTCGATCCGGCACGTCGGCAACACCTCGGCAGCCTCGATCCCGCTTGCGCTGGCACAGGCGCAGGCCGAGGGGCTGCTGGCGGACGGCACCAGGGTGCTGCTCGCCGCCTTCGGCGGCGGCCTCACCTGGGGAGCGACCGTGCTCGAGTGGGGGCTGGGCGATGGCTGAGCGCGGCAACGGAGGCGGCGCGAAGCCAGAGACGGCCGAGCGCCCGCGGGGCTGCGCGCTGGTGACCGGCGCCAGCCGCGGCATCGGAGCCGCCAGCGCCCGCGCGCTGGCCCGCGAAGGCTGGCCGACCGTCGTCAACTACCGATCCGACGCCTCGGGCGCCGACCGCGTCGCCGCCGAGATCGCCGACGCGGGCGGCCGCGCGCTCGCGCTCCAGGCCGATGTCAGCGACCCCGACCGCGTCAAGGGCCTGTTTGCGTCCGCCGAGGCCGAGCTCGGGCCGGTGCTCTGCCTGGTCAACAACGCCGGAATGCGCGCCGACGGCCTCTCGCCGCAGATCACCGACGAACAGTGGCGCGCGGTTCTCGACGCCAACCTCGACGGCGCCTTCCACACCACCCGCGCGGCGCTCGGCGGCATGCTGCGGGCGCGCTTCGGGCGCATCGTCAACATCGCTTCGGTCGTCGGCCCCCGCGCCAACCCCGGGCAGGCCAACTACGCGGCCTCGAAGGCGGGGCTTATCGGGATGACCAGGACCGTCGCGGCCGAGGTCGCACGCCGCGGGGTCACCGTCAACGCCGTCGCCCCCGGCCTGGTCGAGACGAAGCTGACCGAGGACGTCGCCGGCAACGGCCTGCTCGAGCGGATCCCCGCCAGGCGCGCCGGCACCCCCGAGGAGGTTGCCGCCTGCGTCCGCTTCCTCGCCTCGACCGACGCCGCCTACGTGACGGGGACGACGCTGACCGTCGACGGCGGCATGAGCGCCTGACTTGAACGACAACGACGAGAGAAGGAGCGCAGATGGCAACGGCAGTGACGACTGAGTCGGTGGAGAGCAAGCTCTTCGCCGCGCTGAAGGAGATGGGTGCCGAGGGCGAGGTGACCCGCGAGGCCACCTTCGAGCAGCTCGACGTGGACTCGCTCGACCTGGTCGAGCTGGCCCAGGTGGTCGAGGACGAGTTCGGGGTCGAGCTCGGCGGCGACGACGTCAAGGACCTGCAGACGGTCGGCGAGGCCGTCGACCTGGTGGTGGCGAAGGCGGCGTGAAAAGCCGGGTCGTCATCACCGGCGTCGGCGCCGTCACCCCGCTCGGGGTGGGCGCCGCCACGCTGCACTCCCGCTGGGCCGCGGGGGAGTGCGGGATCGAGGACGGAGCCGCGCGCTGCGACGAGTTCGAGCCGACCGAGTTCATGTCGGCGAAGGAGGCTCGCCGCAGCGACCGCTTCGCGCAGCTCGCGGTCGCGGCCTGCGCCGAGGCGATGGAGGATGCCGGCTGGTCGGACGGGCTGCCCTATGACGGCGACGAGGTCGGCTGCGTGATCGGCACCGGGGTCGGCGGGCTCGATTCGCTCGAACGCCAGCACGACGTGCTGCGCGACCGCGGCGCCAAGGCGGTCTCGCCGCTGTCGGTGCCGCTGCTGATGGGCAACGCCGCCTCGGCCCAGCTGGCGATGCGCCACGGCTTTCGCGGCCAGACCTATGGCGTCGTCTCGGCCTGCGCGGCGGGCGCCCACGCAATCGGCTCGGCGATGCGGATGATCGAGCAGGGCGAGGCCGCTGCGGCCGTCACCGGGGGCGCCGAGTCCGCGATCACGCCGCTCGCCGAGGCGGCGTTCAGGTCGATGGGCGCGATCTCGGAGAGCGGCGTCTGCCGGCCATTCGACCGCCGCCGCGACGGCTTCGTGATGGGCGAGGGCGCGGGCGTGCTGATCCTCGAGGACGCCGACGCCGCGCGCCGCCGCGGCGCCGAGCCCGTCGCCGAGCTGATCGGCTACGGCGCCACCTCGGACGCCTTTCACCTGACCGCGCCCGACCCCGATGGGGACGGCGCCGCGCGGGCGATCGAGCTGGCGCTTGCGGACGCCCAGGTCGGCGCCGGAGAGGTCTCCTACGTCAACGCCCACGGCACCTCGACCCCGCTGAATGACCGCTCCGAGACGGTCGCGCTCAAGACCGCGCTCGGGGACGAGGCCGGGCGCGTGCCCGTCTCGTCCACGAAGTCGGCGATCGGGCACCTGCTCGGAGCCGCGGGCGCCGTCGAGGCGATCGCGACCGCCTTCACCCTGCGCGAGCGCCTGATCGCCCCGACGCTGGGCTACGGCGAGCCCGACGAGGGGCTCGACCTGGACTACGTCCCCGAGGGCTCGCGCGCGCTCGGCAACGGCAACGGCAACGGCATGCTGGGGACCAGAGCGGTCGCGATCTCCAACTCGTTCGGTTTCGGCGGGCACAACGCCGTGCTCTGCCTGAGGTCCGCGTGAGAGCCTTCCGATGCACGGAGAGGACGGCATGAGCGTCGCGGTCCTGGACGAGCGCGAGGCGACGAGCCCCGCGCTGGAGCGCCTGCACAGCCTCTGCGACCCCGGCTCGCTGGAGCTGATCCGCACCGGGGTCGTCTCCAGCGCGATCGGCGAGCGCGCGCGCCCCGATGACGGCGTGCTCGCGGGCGCCGGCCGTGTCGGCGGCCGCACCGTCTTCTGCTACTCGCAGGACCCCGCCTTCATGGGCGGCAGCCTCGGCGAGGCCCACGCAGACTCGATCGTGCGCGTGCTCGACCTGGCGGGACGCGGGCGGGCGCCGGTCGTCGGCTTCGTCGAGTCCGGCGGCGCGCGACTGCAGGAGGGCCACGGCGCGCTCGGCGGCTACGGGCGCATCTTCCGCCGCACCGTCGAGCTCTCGCGCCGCGTGCCGCAGGTCTCGGTCATCGCCGGGGTCTCGGCCGGCGGCGGCGCCTACTCCCCGGCGCTGACCGACTTCATCGTCATGGCGGGCGAGGGGCGCATGTTCCTGACCGGCCCCAAGGTGGTCGAGGCGGCGCTGGGCGAGCGGGTCAGCATGGAGGACCTGGGCGGCCCCCGGGTCCAGGTGGGCAACGGCGTCGCCCAGCTCGCCGCTGACGGGATCGGGGGCGCCGTCGATGCCGCGCGCGAGCTGATCGGCCTGCTGCCGCAGGCGATCGGGGAGCCGCCCCCCGCGGCGCCTCCTGCCCCCGCTCCCGGTGGCGACCCCGACGAGGTCGTTCCAGCCGAGCGGCGCCGGGTCTATGACGTGCGCGAGCTCGCCGCCCGGCTGCTCGACCGCGAGACGCTGCTGGAGCTGTCGGACCGCTGGGCGCCGAACATGGTGACGGCGCTCGGACGCCTCGACGGGCGCGCCGTCGCGGTCCTCGCCAACCAGCCGCGTCGCCTCGGCGGCGTGATCGACTCGGCCGCGGCGGAGAAGGCGGCGGCGTTCGTCGAGCGCGCCGACAGGCTGCGGCTGCCGCTGCTGGTGATCGTGGACACGCCGGGCTTCATGCCGGGCCTGCGCCAGGAGCGCGCGGGGGTGATCCGCCACGGCGCCGGGCTGCTGCGAGCGTTCGCGGCGGCGACCGTCCCCAAGCTGACGCTGATCGCGCGCAAGGCCTTCGGCGGCGCCGTGATCACGATGAACTCCAAGGACCTGGGCGCCGACCTCGTCTTCGCCTGGCCCGGTGCCGAGATCGGGATCATGGCCGCGAGCGAGGCGGTGGCGATCACCGAGAGCCGCCGCCTCGCCGAGCTGGACGCCGAGGGCTCCGAGCGGCTCGCGCGCGAGTACGCCGAGCGCCACCTCGGCGCCCAGGCCGCCGCCGCCGCGGGCTTCGTCGACGAGGTGATCGAGCCCGCCCAGACCCGCGCCAGGCTGAGCTGGGCGCTGTCTGCGCTGGAGGGGCGATGAGACGCAGCGTCGTCAGCTCCTTCGCCGCCCTCGGCGACAGCTTCACCGCCGGCACCGGCTGCGCGCCGGGCGAGGCCTGGCCCGATCTGCTGGCCGAGCGCCTGCGACGCCGTCTGCCGCAGCTCGTCTACCGCAACCTCGCGGTCGAGGGCGCGACCACCGTGGACATGCAGCGCCAGCTTCCGGCCGCGATCGAGCTGGAGCCGGACCTGGTCAGCGTCATCTGCGGCGCCAACGACGTCTTCGCGACGGTACGCCCGCAGCCCGAGCTGATCGCGGGCGGCCTGGCGGAGGCGCTCGACGCCGTCCGCGAGGCCGTGCCGGGGGCGCTGCTGATGACCGCGACCGTGCCCGAGCGCTGGCGCTTCCTGCAGCTGCGGCCGCGGACGACCGCCCGCGTCAGCCGCGGCATCGAGGAGCTGAACGAGGGGATCAGGGAGCTGGCGGCCGAGCGCCGCATTCCCTGCCTCGACGTCGCCGCCCACCCGGGCCTGCACGATGCCGAGAACTTCTGCGATGACGGGCTGCACCCCTCGCCGCTCGGGCACGCGCGCGCGGCGGAGGCTTTCGCCCGCCTGGTTCAGGTCCACACCCGCAGCGAGAGCTGGACGGCGGGCGGCCGATGACCCTGTCCGCCTGGTTCGACGAGCTGGCCGAGGGGGACGCCTTCGCGACCCCGGGCCGCACGATCACCGAGGCCGACCTGGTCAGCTTCTCCGCCCTGACCGGCGACTGGCACCCCCAGCACGCCGACGCCGAGTGGGCCGGGGCGGGCCCATTCGGCGAGCGCATCGCGCACGGGATGCTGCTGCTCTCCTACTCGCTCGGGCTCGCCCCGATCGACCCGGAGCGCGTGATCGCGCTGCGCGGCCTCGACTCCGTCCGCTTCAAGCGCCCGGTGCGGATCGGCGAGACGATCCGGGTCCGTGGCGCCGTCGCAAGCCTGCGGCCGCTGGACGACGCCAGCGGCCTCGTCACGCTCGACTGGCGCGTGGTCGGAGCCGCCGAGCGCACCGCCCTGCGCGCCGAGCTGCAGGCGATCTGGCGCCGGCGCCCCGAGGCTGCGGCGGGCGGCTGCGGAGCGTCCGAGCAGGAAGCGGAGCCGCCGGCCCAGAACGGCGGCGACCCCGCCGCCGCCGAGCTCTCCCCGATCCAGGACGGCCGGGTGCTGGTCTGATGTCACCTGTGTCCCACGCTCTGCTGGCGGGAAAGCGGCTGCTGGTCACGGGCGTGCTGACCAAGCGCAGCATCGCCTTCGCGGTCGCCGAGCGCGCCCAGCTCGCGGGCGCCGAGGTGCTGCTGACGGGCTTCGGGCGCACGCGGCGGATGACCGAGCGCGCCGCCGGCCGCCTGCCCGAGCCGACCGAGGTGCTGGAGCTGGACGTCAACTCCGAGTCCGATTGGGTCGCGCTCCGGGCCGAGCTGGAGTCGCGCGGGAGGGGCCTCGACGGCGCCCTGCACGCGGTCGCCTTCGCCCCCGAGGACGCGATCGGCGGCGCCTTCCTCGACACCGGTTACGAGAGCGCCGCGACCGCCTTCCAGACGAGCGCATACTCCTACGCCGCGCTGGCGCGCCACCTGGCGCCGCTGATGGAGGACGGCGGCAGCCTCGTCGGACTCGACTTCGACGCAAGCGTCGCCTGGCCCGCATACGACTGGATGGGCGTCTCGAAGGCGGCGCTGGAGGCCGTCAACCGCTATCTCGCCCGCGACCTGGGCACCGTCCGCATCAGGGCCAACCTGGTCTCAGCGGGGCCGATCGGGACCCCGGCCGCGAGCGGCATCCCGGGCTTCGACCAGCTCGCCGGGCAGTGGGAGCGCTCGGCGCCGCTGGGCTGGGACCCCACCGACCCCGGTCCCGTCGCCGACGCCGTCCTCTTCCTCTTCTCGGAGATGTCGCGCGCGATCAGCGGCGAGATCCTGCACGTGGACGGCGGCGCCCACGCCCTCGGCGCCGCGGCCGCTCCCGAGGCGAGCGGCTCCACCCCACCAGGCGACGGTGGGTCAGATCCCGTGCCTGATGGGGTAGCGATCTGACCCAGGCGCCCCTGGTGGTTGCCCCGGCGCGTCGTCCGCCAAGGTGGGGAGGTGAATCGCAAGGGCGTCAGGGAACCCGAGATCCGGGAGCTGCGCGCACTCTGCGCCGCGGTCGATCGCGGCACCCTCGGCCGCGCCTCCGTCGGCCTGCAGATTCAGCCAGCCGGCGCTGTCCAAGCGCCTGCGCGCGCTCGAAGCGTCCGCCGGCACGCAGCTGCTGAGCGCTCGCGCAGCGGCGTCACCCCGACCGAGGCCGGACGCCGGCTCTACCCCGAGGCGCAGCGGCTGCTGGACCAGGTCGAGGCGATCGAGCGGCTGCTGGCGGCCGCGCCCCGCGAGCGCGAGCCGATCCGCCTCGCCGTCAGCCACACGATCGCCGAGTTCTACCGGCCGCCCGAGCTTGTCGCCTAACAGGCCGACGGCGTCCGCCATCCCCCGGTCGAGCTCACGATCGCCAACTCCAGTGAGGTGCGGCGCATGGTCGCCGAGGGGCGCGCGGCGATCGGGATCACCGCGGTCGGCCCGGGTCGGACCGAGCCCGGCGACGGTCTCGAGGAGCTCGAGCTGCTGAGCGACGAGGTGATCGTCGCCGTCCCGGCCGACCATCCCTGGCACGGGCGCAAGCGGATCCCGCGCAAGGCGTTCCTGCAGACCTCGCCGGTCATGCGCGACCCCGGTGCGCACGACCGCCGCTGCGCCGAGGCCGTGCCGGCCGAGCACGGACTCGAGTTCGCCGAGCCGCTGGTCGAGGTCGGCAGCACCGCGGTCGCCAAGCGCGAGGCGATCCAGCGCTCGGCGCCGGTGCTGATCAGCCGCCTCTCCCTCGACGAGGCGCACGACAGGCTCTTCCGCCGCTCGGTCGAGGGCCTCACCTTCCCGCGCAGCTTCGCGATCATCTGCCGCTCGGTCGCCTCGCTGCGCCGCCAGGACCGCGACCTCGTCTCGTTCCTGCGCCGGCGCTCGCGCGCGGAGGCCCAGGAGGCGGAGGCAAGCGACGGGGCCGCCTGACGGCGCGGGCGCACGATCGTCGGGTCAGTGCCGCCCGAGCGGCCCGCGGGCGCCGGCTAGCGCGAGATCGCGCGGATGATCAGCAGCAGCAGCACCGAGCCGCCGATCGCGATCAGCCAGGTGCCGAGGTTGAAGAAGTTCTCGATCTCGCCGATGTCGAGCGCGGTGGCGATGAAGCCGCCGAGCAGAGCGCCGAGCACGCCGACGGCGGTGGTGCCGATGCAGCCGCCCGGCTCGGTGCGGCCGGGGATGATCGCGCGCGCGATCGTGCCCGCCAGCAGCCCCAGGATGATCCAGGCGATGATTCCCACGTGGGCACCCTATCTGGTCAGCTGCAGCCCGGCGGCGCCATCAGTGGTGGATGGTCGACCCTGCCGCTCGCGACGCCAGTCGAGTCGTGTGAGTTCGTCAACGGCCTGGCGGTTGGGCCCGGCGGGCTATGGCTCTCCGAAGGCGTCACGAGCCCCACCCTGACACCGAAGTCCCTGCAGCCGGCCCTGCCGCCTCAGGTCAAGAGGAGGCCGAAGAAGAAGTGCGGGAAGGGAAAAGACAAGCGCAAGCGAAGCGCGTCTTCGGCCAAGCAGAAGAAACGGAAGAAGTGCAAGCGTCGGAAGAAGTGATCCCGCCTCGCGGCTCCTGAGCGGAGGGATGGTCAGCGCTGTCGCGGCCCGCGCGAGTGGTGCTCGATGTACCAGAGCAGGTGACGCACCGCGCCGATTCCGGCGTCGAGTCCCGCGTTGACGGGTGTCAGCAGCCTGCGCATGCCGGGCACTCTACTCACGATCTCGGGGATCGTAGCCGCCATCAGCCGCTGTTTCGGCGCCCCTGGCTAGTCTCCTCGCCATGGCCGGGAGAGCACGAGGGCTGAGGGCGCCGCGCCTGTCGCCGGGCGACCCCCTGCGCGCGGATCGCGCCACCGTCGGGCTCGCCGTCGCCGCGGTCGCCACCGCGGGGGTCGTGATCGGCAGCGAGGTGCTGCGCATGGCTCGCCGTCGCCGCGAGAGCCGCGAGGTGCCGACCCCCGAGACGCTGATCGGCACCGCCGGCCTCGCCACGCGGGATACGGTCGCCGTCGCCTTCGAGGGATACCAGGACACTCTTCGTCACGAGACGATCCTGTTCAACATCCTCAACGGCTTCGTCGGCGCCTTCGCGCTGATGCGCCTCGCGACCTGGGGGCAGAAGGGCGGCTGGTGGCCGACCGACCCGCTGCGCCTCGGCGGGCGCCACATCCACCACTTCGTGCCCGGCATCCTGATCGCCTTCGGCTGCGGAGGCGCCGGCCTCGTCACCGACAACGACCGCGCCGAGGAGCTGCTCTCCCTCGGCTTCGGAGCGGGGGTCGGCCTCACCTTCGACGAGGCGGCGCTGCTGCTCGACCTGCGCGACGTCTACTGGAGCCGCGAGGGCGTCGTCTCGCTCCAGGTCAGCTTCGGCCTCACCGCGGTGCTGGCCGCCACCCTGCTCGGCCTGCGCATGCTCCGCCGCGGCGAGCGCAAGGGCATCGAGGAGGGCCTGATCCCCGGCATCGACCACGCCGACACCGAGGCGCAGGCGGTCGTGGGCTCGCTGCGCTAGCGGTCCGTGCGCGCCGGTCCTACCCGACGCGCTCCAACACGACGACGGGGATCTCGCGGTCGGTGTTGCGCTGGTAGTCGTCTTAGTGCGGCCACTGCGCGGTCATCAGCTTCCACGGCTCCGGCTTCTCCTCGGGCGTCGCGTCGCGCGCCCGGACCTCGAAGCGGTCGCCCAGGACCTGGAACTCGGCGTTCGGGTCGGCCTGCAGGTTCAGGTACCAGGCGGGGTGCTGGGGCAGGCCACCCTGAGAGGCGACCAGCAGGTGCTCGTCGCCGTGGCGGCCGTAGATCAGCGGCGTGATCCGCTTCTCGCCGCTCTTGCGGCCGGTCGTGTTCAGCAGGCCGACGGTCGAGCCCTGCTGCCAGATGTGGCCCTCCTCGCCGTCGGTGGCGAGGTAGCGCTCGGCGTGTTCCTTCCCGAACAGCACTCCCAGCCAGTCCAGGCGGGACGCCCGGGGTCCCTAGGCGGCGGCCCGGAGGTCCGGGGCGTCGGCGCCCATCCAGACGACCTGGTCGCGGCCTGGGCCGACGCCGACGAGGCGGATGGGGGCTCCGGCGCTCTCGGCGATCGCGTCGAGGAACTCCCGCGCCTCCTTCGGCAGGTCGGACTCGCGGCGGGCGCCGCCGATGTCCTGCTCGAAGCCCGGCAGCTCCTCATAGACGGGCTCGGCCTCGTGGATGATCGACTGGTGGTAGGGGAACTCGTCGAAGACGGCGCCCTCGGGGTGGCGGTAGCTGGTGCAGACGTGCAGCGGGTCGATGCCCGAGAGCACGTCGAGCTTGGTGATCACGAGCGAGCTGATCGTGTTCAGGCGCGCCGCGTAGCGCAGCGCCACCAGGTCCATCCAGCCGGTGCGGCGCGGGCGCCCGGTGGTGGTGCCGACCTCGCCGCCGCGCTCGCGCAGGCGCTCGCCGGTCTCGTCGTCGAGCTCGGTCGGGAAGGGGCCGGCGCCGACGCGGGTGGCGTAGGCCTTGGCGACCCCCCAGACCTCGTCGATGTCGCGCGGGCCGACGCCGGCGCCGATGCAGGCGGCGCCCGCCACCGGGTTGGAGGAGGTGACGAAGGGGTAGGTGCCGTGGTCGAGGTCGAGCATCGTCGCCTGCGCGCCCTCGAACAGGACGGTGCCGTCGCGGTCGAGCGCCTCCCAGCACAGCTTCGCGGTGTCGGCGATGTGCGGCTCCAGGCGGTGCCCGTAGCGCATGTACTCCTCGACGATCGCATGCAGGTCCAGGCGCGCGTCCCAGTCCTCGGCGCCGCCCTTCTTGCGCAGCTTCTTGCGCTCGACCTCGAGCTCCTTCAGCGCCTGCGTCTTCGGCGCCAGCGCCGCCCGCACCTTCTGGCGCAGGATCTTCTCGTCCAGCAGGTCCTGGACGCGGATGCCGAGTCGGGAGGCCTTGTCGGCGTAGCAGGGGCCGATCCCGCGCCGGGTGGTGCCGATCTCGAGCTTCCCCAGCTTCAGCTCGCCGGCGGTGTCCAGCAGCACGTGGTAGGGCATGATCAGGTGCGCGTTGGCCGAGATGCGCAGGCCGCTGACGTCGACCCCGCGCTGGCGCAGGCCGTCGATCTCCTCGGTCAGCACCCTGGGGTCGATCACGACCCCGTTGCCGATCGCGCAGGTCAGGCCCGGGTAGAGGATGCCCGAGGGGATCAGGTGGAACTTGAAGGTCTCGCCGTCGCGCACGATCGTGTGGCCGGCGTTGTTGCCGCCCTGGAAGCGGATCACGACGTCGGCCTGCTCGGCGAGCAGGTCCACGACCTTCCCCTTGCCCTCATCGCCCCACTGGGCGCCGACTATGACCAATCCGGGCACGACGGGGAATTATGGAGGGCCGGGAGCGCCTGGGCGGCTTCGCCCAGGCGCTAGGCGGCGCCGGGCTTCCAGCGGCGGTCCTCGTCGAAGACGGGGACCACCTCGCACATCTCGACCAGGCGCGAGACGACGCGGGCGCCGATCTGCTCGTCCAGCTCGGCCTCGTTCTTGTTCGTGGTCACGACCAGGGAGCGCTGGGACTCGTAGCGCTCGTTGATCAGCGCGTAGAGCTGCTCCAGCACCCACTCGGTGCGGTTCTCGGCGCCGAGGTCGTCGATGTGGAGCAGGTCGACGGTGGTCAGGCGCTCGAACAACTCGGCGTAGGACTGCTCGCCGCGCTCGGCGTCGTAGGTGCGGCGAATGCGCGCCAGCAGCTTCGGCAGCGAGTAGATCGCGACCGAGCGCCCCGCGTCCAGCGC
Organism: Actinomycetota bacterium; assembly: GCA_016870325.1. Taxonomy (GTDB): domain Bacteria; phylum Actinomycetota; class Thermoleophilia; order Solirubrobacterales; family 70-9; genus VGBV01. The sequence continues at coordinate 326 of VGBV01000059.1, read as the reverse complement.
GTGGCGCGAGACCAGCATCGCCAAGGTCGTCTTGCCGGTGCCCGAGCCGCCGTACATCCACAGCCCCCGCCCCGCGTCGAGGTTGGCGCGGACGTCCATGCAGAACTCCTTCACCGGGCGGACCACGACCTCGTTCATCTCGGTCACCGGCGGGCGCTGGAAGGAGACGCCGCGGTACTTGGCCGGGATCACCGAGGCGACGCCGCGCAGCCGCGCGCGGCTGATCGAGCGGGCGCGGCACTCGCAGGGGCGGGCGACGTCCTCGGGCCCGAGGATCCAGCCCGAGCCGTCGCAGACCCCGAGCACGCAGGCCGGCTGCGACTCGG
>VGBV01000058.1 GCA_016870325.1 Actinomycetota bacterium | reverse complement strand
CGAGCAGCCCAAGGACGCAGGGCGCAGCCCTTGGTGGCGCCAAGGGCAGGCCCGAGGACGCCGGGATGCGATGCGCCATGCGGGGCCTCAGGCGTGCGTGGTCGTGGAATCACTCATCTAGCCTCTAGCCGTCGAGCCGGCCGACCGCCTGCCCGGCGGCCTCGGCCAGCCGCTCGACGATCTTGGCGAACTCCTCGAAGCCCTCCTCGGTCTTGCCGTACTGGCCGCCCGAGTAGCGGGCGTAGACCCCCTCGAGGATGATCGCCAGCTTCCAGTAGCCGAGCGCAACGAAGAAGTCGACCTGCGCGAGATCCCGGCCCGAGCGCTCGGCGTAGCGGGCCTTGACCTGCTCCCGGGAGATGAAGCCGGGGGCGATCGTCGCCGGGGCGAACAGGGGCATGAAGTCGTCGCCGGGCTCGGACCAATAGACCAGCAGCAGCCCCACGTCGGCGAGCGGGTCGCCCAGCGTGCAGAGCTCCCAGTCCACGACCGCGGCGACGTCGCTGAGGTCGGGCCTGAGGATCACGTTGTCGAGCCGGTAGTCGCCGTGGACGATCGTCGCCGGGCCCTGCTCGGGGATCGCGGCGGCGAGGCGGCGGTGGACGTCGTCGACCAGCCCGAGCTCGCGGGTCTTGGACTTCTCCCACTGGCCGTGCCAGCGCTTCAGCTGCCGCTCCACGTAGGCCTCCTTGCGGCCGAGCTCGCCGAGCCCGACGGCGTCGGGGTCGACGGAGTGGATCGCGACCAGGGTGTCGACGACCCGCTCCCCGATCGCCGCGCGGTCGGCCTCGCCGACGGCCCTCGCGTCCTCGGCCGAGCGCAGGATCGGCCCCTCGACGAAGCCCATCACGTAGAAGGGCGCGCCGCTGACGCTCTCGTCCTCGCAGAAACCGGCGACCGGGGGCACCGGAACCGGGGCGTCCTGGAGCGCCGAGATCACGCGGTGCTCGCGCCCCATGTCGTGGGCCGAGCCCAGCCGCTCGCCGAGGGGGGGTCGCCGCAGCGCCCAGGAGCCGCCGGCGCTGTCGCGAACGCCGAAGGTCAGGTTCGAGCGGCCGCCCGAGATGCGCTCGAAGCTGAGTGGCGGCTCGGCGCCGGGAACGTTGGACTCGAACCAGGCCTCCACGTTGGCTGCATCGATGCCCTCGGGGGCCTCGGTAGTCTGCTCCGCCATGGCCGGGGGAGCATATGACGCTGTGCTGTTCGACTTCGGCGGGGTGCTGACGACGCCGGTCTGGGACAGCTTCGCCGCCTTCTGCCGCAAGCAGGGCCTCGACCCCGGTGCGATCAAGGACATGTTCCGAAACGACCCGGGCGCGCTCGCGGACCTGCGGGGCCTCGAGACCGGCGATCTCAGCGAGGACGAGTTCGAGCGCAGGTTCGGCGCCCGGCTGGGACTCGAGGACCACGAGCACCTGATCGACAGCATGTTCGAGGGCATGCGCCCGCTCGAGACCATGGTCGCCGCCGTTCGCGGCGTTAGGGCCGGAGGAACCGCTACAGGCCTCGTCTCCAACTCCTGGAGCGTCGACCACTACGACCGCGAGCTGCTCGCCGAGCTGTTCGACGACACGGTGATCTCGGCCGAGGTCGGCATGCACAAGCCCCAGCCCGAGATCTACCTGCTCGCGGCGCAGAGACTGCGGGTCGAGCCCGCGGCATGCGTCTTCGTGGACGACCTGAGGGAGAACTGCGAGGGGGCCGAGGCGGTCGGCATGACCGCGATCCGCCATCGCGAGCCCGGCCCGACGATCGCCGCGCTCGAGCAGGTGAGCGGGATCCGGCTCGGGCCACCGAGCTCATCCGGGTCCTAGTCGCGGTTGCGGCCGAGCAGGCCGTTGACCGACTCGGTCAGCTCCTCGACCGTGTCGTTGACGCCCTTGACGACGTCATCTACGGCCTGGCCGGCGCCGCGGGCAAGGACGCCGCGCCGCCGGTGCGCAAGCAATCCGTTACCCATAATTACCCATGATGGGTAGTGTTGGCCGAGAGACGGGATAGCGATGCGATTCAACCCTTCCTTGACGGCGCGGCTGCGGATCGGCTTCCTGATCCTGTTTGCGCTGCTGCTGGCCGTCAGCCTGCTCGGCATCGGACGCCTGTTCCAGATCAGGGTCGACTTCGAGGACGACACCAGCCGCTACTTCCAGCTCGAGCTCGAGGCCGAGCGGCTCAACTCGAGCTTCATCCTCGAGCAGGCGGCGATCCGCCCGCTCACGGCCGGAGCGGCGCCCGACGCGCGCGAGTTGAGTCGGGCGGCGGACCTGTTCGAGGCCGCGGCTGACCGGGCCGGGGAGCTGACCGGATCCGACGCGGCGCTGGACCGGGAGCTGCGCCGCCTCGTCCGCGGCGAGCGGGAGTGGCGCGAAACGGTCGCGGCGCCGCGCCTGCTGGGCCGCTCGCCGCCGGCGGAGCTGGAGCGGGAGCTGACCGCGAGGGTGAGCGACGACGCCGAGGCGCTCAGCGTCGCCACCCAGGGCGCCCGCGACGCCGTGGGCGAGAACGCGCGAGCGGACACCCGCGACACCACGATCCTCGTCGCGCTCGGGCTGGCGGCCGCGCTGATCGCCGCTCTGATCCTCTTCTCCGGCCTGATCAACTCGATGCGGGCGCCGCTGGCGCGGCTCGTGGACGGAGCACGGCGGCTCGCGGGCGGCGACCTCGACACCCGGGTCCAGGTCGGCGGGCCGGTCGAGATCGCGACCCTGGGCCAGGCCTTCAACGAGATGGCGACCGCGCTCGAGCGCGACGCCCGCGAGCGCGACCGCATCGAGCGCATGAAAAACGACTTCGTGCTCACGGTCAGCCACGAGCTGCGCACCCCGGTGACCGTGGTCAAGGGCTTCTCCGAGATGCTGACCGCACAGCCCCGGAGCCTGAATGCGCGCCAGCTCGAGGCCGCCAAGGTGATCGCCGACAGCGCCACCGAGCTGCAGAAGATGATCAACGACCTGCTCGACCTCGCCCGCAGCGACGCCGGCAAGCTCCGAATCGACCCCCAGCCGACCGGCGTGCGCCAGCTGGTCCAGCGGGTGGGCACGCACATGCGGCCCAACTTCGAGGAAAAGGGGCAGCGGCTCACCGTCAGCGTCGAGAAGGAGCTGCCCGAGGTGATGGCGGACCCAGACCGGATCGGCCAGGTGCTCTCGAACCTGCTGACCAACGCCAACAGGTACGCGCCCGAGGGGGCCCGGGTGCGCCTGACCGCCGCCCGGACCGGAAGCGGCCAGGTCGAGTTCACGGTCGCCGACAACGGGCCCGGGCTGGAGGCCGAGGAGCTGGAGCACGTGTTCGAGCGCTTCTGGCGCGCCCAGAGCGGGGAGACCCAGGCGGTCGGCGGGACCGGCCTGGGGCTGGCCATCGCCAAGTCCCTGATCAAGCTGCACGGGGGCTCGATCTCGGCCGCCTCGAAGCCGGGGGAGGGCGCTAGCTTCCGCCTCGTGCTCCCGATCGCCAAGGATCGACCTACCGCCCAGGCCTCGGGCAACGGCCACGGACGCGCCGCCGCCAAGGCCGGGGCATCATGACCCGGCTGCTGGTCGCCGACGACTCCGAGACGGTGCTGCTGCTGCTGCGGCGCCGGCTCGAGGCATCGGGCTACGAGGTGGACACGGTCACCGACGGTGTCGAGGTGATCGACGCGATCGAGGGAGACGGCGACCCGCCCGAGCCCGACCTGATCCTGCTCGACGCGATGATGCCCCGGCTCTCGGGCGTGGACGCTCTGAAGCAGCTGCGCGAGTCGGGCTGCGAGATCCCGGTGCTGATCATCTCCGCCCACCTCGACGCCCAGAAGCCCGAGCGGATGACCGCCCTGGGCGCCAACGGCGTCGTCCCGAAGCCGTTCGACTGGGACGAGCTGATCGGGCGGATCGAGGAGCTGAGCTGAGGGCCCGTCAGGCCGCACTCCTTCTGAGCGGCTGCTTGCAGCCGCGATTGACGCGGGCGGCCGCTACGGGCCCGACCTGATGGCGAAGCCGATTACAGCACCTGCCCGTGGTCGCCGCCCAGCAGCGAGGCGGTGTTGATCAGCGTCAGGTGGGTGAAGGCCTGCGGGAAGTTGCCGATCAGGCGCTCGCGGCCGGGGTCGTACTCCTCGGAGATCAGCCCGACGTCGTTGGTGAGGCCGAGCAGCCGCTCGAACAGCCTGCGCGCCTCCCCGGTCCGCCCCGCCATCGCCAGCGCGTCCGCGAGCCAGAACGAGCAGGGAAGGAACGCCCCCTCCTCGCCCTGCAGCCCGTCGACCTCGTCCTCCCCCTCGCCGGTCGAATAGCGCCGCACCCAGCCGTCGGGGGCCAGCTCCGACTGGATCGCGTCGATGGTGCCGATCACGCGCGCGTCATCGGGCGGCAGGAAGCCGACTGCGGGGATCAACAGCGTCGAGGCGTCCAGCTCCTTGGAGCCGTAGTACTGCGTGAAGGTGTTGCGCTCGGAGTCATAGCCCTGGTCGCAGACCTGCTCGTGGATCTCGTCGCGGATCCGCCGCCAGTGCTCGACGTCCCCGTCGGCGCCCCGCCGCTCCACCGTCTTCACCGCGCGGTCGAATCCGACCCAGGCCATCACCTTGGAATGGGTGAAGTGCCGGCGCGGGCCACGCACCTCCCAGATGCCCTCGTCCGGCTCGCGCCAGATCTCCTCCAGGTAGTCGAGCATGCCGCGCTGGCGGTCCCAGCCCTCCTTGACCAGTTGGCCGGTCATCTCGCGGCCGCGGTAGGCGGCGTCCAGGACCTCGCCGAAGACGTCGAGCTGGAACTGGTTCGCGGCGGCGTTCCCCACCCGCACCGGCGCAGAGCCCTCGTAGCCGGGCAGGTGGTCGAGCTCGTACTCGATCAGGCGGCGCTCGCCGCTGACCCCGTAGAGCACCTGCGTCTGGGACGGATGCGAGGCGGTCGCGCGCAGCACCCAGGCGCCGAAGTCGAGCGCCTCCTGGATGAAGCCGCCGAGCATCAGCGCGTCCAGGGTGAGCACCGCGTCGCGCAGCCAGCAGTAGCGGTAGTCCCAGTTGCGCTCGCCCCCGATCGCCTCGGGAAGCGAAGTCGTCGGGGCGGCGATGATGCCGCCCGTCGGCAGGTAGGTGAGCGCCTTCAGCACGATCAGCGAGCGCAGCACCTCATCGGCGTACTCGCCGCTGAAGGCGCAGGAGCCGCTCCACTCCCGCCACCAGCTCTCGGTGTCGCGGATCGCCCAGAGGCCGTCGAGCGCGTCCGGCGCGGGCTTGTGCGACGGGCCCCAGGTGAGCGTGAAGGGGATGTCCTCGCCCTCGCGCACGGTGAACTCGGCGACGGTGCGCATGTTCTCACCGCGGGAATCGACCTCGGTGCGCATGTAGACGGCGTCGGGGCCGGCGACGGCGGACATCTCCTCCTCGCCGTGCTCGACCCAGGGGATCGTGGAGCCGTAGTCGAAGCGGATCACCAGCTCCATCCGCATCTTCACCTCGCCCCGCAGGCCCTCGACCGCGCGCACCAGGGTGCGCCCGTGGCCCTTGATCGCCATGCAGTCGACGAGGCGCACGGCGCCCTCCGCGGTGGCGAAGTCGGTCTCCAGCACCAGCGTGCCGTCGCGGTAGCGGCGGTTGGTGCCGACGACCTCTCCTTCGGGCGCGATCAGCCAGCGGCCGTGGCGCTCGCTGCCCAGCAGCGCGGCGAAGCAGGCGCCGGAGTCGAAGCGCGGCAGGCAGAGCCAGTCGATCGAGCCGTTGCGCCCGACCAGCGCCGCGGTGTGCAGGTCGCCGATCAGCGCGTAGTCCTCGATCGGGGACGGGCAACCGTCGCCCGGCGGGGGCCCGCTCACCGCCGCGTCGCTCATGACCGCGCCATCTCCATGCGGATCTGCTTGCCCTTGAGCTTGGTCCCGTCCAGGAACTCGACGGCCTTGGGCGCGTGTTCGGAGGAGAGCTCGACGAAGGAGAAGCGGTCGAGGACCCGGATCGAGGCGATCGCGTCCTCGGGGATCACCGCTCCTTCGGTGATCGCCCAGCGCAGGTCCTCTTTCTCGATGCCGCCGCGGTGGCCGCGGTTGACGAACAGCTTCACGTTGCCCTCGCCGTCGCCGCCGACGAGCGCCTTGCGCTCGCGCCGGCGCGGGCGCGGCGCATGCTCGAGCCGCTCCTCGGGCGGCTCCCACTCGCCGATCGGCGCCTTGGTCGTGCGCTCGATCGCCTTCAGGTCCTCCATCTGCTTCTGGGTGACGAAGGTGATCGCGCGGCCGGTGCGGCCGACGCGGCCGGTGCGGCCGATGCGGTGGGTGTAGATCTCGCCGTTGTTCGGCAGGTCGTAGTTGATGACGTGGGTGACGTGCTCGATGTCGAGCCCGCGGGCTGCGATGTCGGTTGCGACCAGCAGCGGCACCTTGTGCTCCTTGAAGGAGATCATAACCCCGTCGCGCTGGCCCTGGCTGAGGTCGCCGTGCAGGGCCTTGACGCGCAGGCCCTTGTCGGCGAGCGCGCGGTCGAGCTTCGCCGCGCCGATCTTGGTCCGGCAGAAGATGATCGCCTGCTCCGGCTCCTCGGCCTTCAGCACCTCGACCACGCGAGCGAGCTTGTCCTTGGGCTCGACCATCACGTAGGCCTGCTCGACCGAGTCGACGGTCAGCTTCTTCGGAGTCACCCGGATCGTGACCGGGTCGTACATGTAGGTCTCGGCGAGCCTCGCGACCGGCTCGGGCATCGTCGCCGAGAACAGCAGGGTCTGGCGGCCGCTCGGGCACATGCGCAGGATCTTCTCGACGTCCTCGATGAAGCCCAGGTCGAGCATCTCGTCTGCCTCGTCGAGGACGACGTAGCGGGCCGAGGTCAGGACCAACGACTGGCGCGAGATCAGGTCCATCATGCGGCCGACGGTGGCGACCACGACCTGGGCGCCGTGGCGCAGGCGCGCCTGCTGCTCCTTGATCGGGGCGCCGCCGAAGACCGCAACGATCTCGACTCCATCCAAGTGCTCAGCGTAGGCCCGCATCGCCTGCGTCACCTGGATGCAGAGCTCCCGGGTCGGGGTCAGCACGATCGCCTGCGTCTCCTCACTCGAGGCGTCCAGGTAGTCCAGCAGCGGCAGCCCGAAGGCCGCGGTCTTGCCGCTGCCGGTCTGGGCCTGGCCGATCACGTCGTGGCCGCCGAGCAGCTCGGGGATCGCCTTGGCCTGAATCGGGGTCGGGCTCTCGTAGCCGAGCTCGTCCAGGGTCTGCACCAGCTCCTTCGACAGCCCCAGCTCGGCGAAGGTCGCGGAGACCTCCTCGGGAGCGTCCTCGGCGGGCGCGCCGTTCGCCCCGCTCCCGGCCTCGCCGATCGCCGCGTCGCCGTTGCTCTCGGTGGGCTCGATCACAGGGAGGGATCGAGCAGCAGCTTGCCCGTGCTCCTGCGCTGCGCCAGGTCCTCGTGGGCCCGGGCGGCCTCGCTGAGCGGGTAGACCTCGCCGATCACGACCTCGAGCTCGCCGGCGGCGACCGCGCCCAGCAGCTCGCCGATCGCGGCGGCCACGACGTCGCGGCGGTTGACGAGCAGCGGCACCAGCCAGAAGCCCAGCACGGACTTCGAGGTCTGCAGCAGGTAGTTGGTCTCGACGGTATTCGGGTGCCGGGCCGCGTTGCCGAAGACGACGATGCGCCCGAGCGTGTCGAGGGCCTTGAGCTCCGCCTCGAAGCCGGTGCCGCTCATGTGCAGCACGACGTCGACCTTGTCGCCGCCGTTGGCCTCGATGATCGCCGCGGTCAGGTCCTCGGCCCGGGAGTCGGCGGTCGCGTCGGCGCCCAGGCGCTCGGCGAGCGCGCGCTTCTCCTGGCTCGATGCGAGCGCGATCACCTTGGCGCCGGCCCGCTTCGCGAGCTGGACCGCGATGCTCCCGGTCCCGCCCGCGGCGGCCTCGACGACGACGGTCTCGCCCTCGCGCACGTGGGCGGTCTCGTGCAGCAGCGAATGCGCCGTCACGCCCTGCAGCAGCAGGCCCGCGGCCTGATCGTCCCCGACCTCGTCGGGGATCGGCACCAGGAAGGCCTCGGGCACGGCGACCTTCTGCGCATATGCCCCGTTGCCGAGCATCGCCGCGACGCGCCTGCCATCGGGAGTCCTGCCGCTCAGCTCGGCGCCGGGGATCAGCGGCAGGGATTGCTCCGCGAGGTAGTCGTTGCGGATCGCGTGGGTGTCGGCGAAGTTGACCCCGACGCGCGCGACATCGACCACGACCGCGCCGTCGGAGGGCTCGGGGTCGGGGACCTCGACCAGCTTCAACAGCTCGGGCCCGCCGAACTCCTCAATCTGAATAGCCTTCACGGCCCCCAACATAGCCGTCACCTCCTCCGCTTCGCGTCCGGGGTGCCGGGTGAAGTGTCCGGTTCGCGTGGAAACCCTCACCCAGTCGATCATTCAGAGATGTCCCTAACCGTCGTCGGATCAATCGCATTCGATTCCGTGCGCACGCCGTTCGGCGAGCGCGAGCGGATGCTGGGCGGCTCGGCCGTCCATTTCAGCCTCGCGGCCAGCTTCTTCACCGAGGTCAGGGTGGTCGGCCCCGTGGGCGAGGACTTCGGCGCCGAGCAGCTCGGCGTGCTCGAGGGTCGCGGGGTCGGCACCGAGGACATCGAGCGCGTCGAGGGAGGCGAGACCTTCTTCTGGCGCGGTCGCTACGACTACGACATGAACGTCGCCCACACCGACGACACCCAGCTGGGCGTCTTCGCCGAGTTCGAGCCCAAGCTATCGGCCTCCTCGCGGGGGTCCGAGATGCTGTTCCTCGGCAACATCCAGCCCGACCTGCAGCGCCGGGTGCGGGCCGAGTGCGACGGTGCCGACTTCGCGGCGCTGGACTCGATGAATCTCTGGATCGAGACCGCCCGCGAGTCGCTGCTCGCGGCGATCGGCGAGACCGACTGCGTGCTGCTGAACGACGCCGAGATCCGGATGCTGACCGGCGAGCCCAACCTCGCCAAGGCCGCCCGGGCGCTGATGGCGATGGGCCCCGGTGTCGTCGTCGCCAAGCGCGGCGAGTACGGCGCCGCGCTGTTCATCGACGGCGACCTGTTCGCGATCCCCGGATACCTGCTCGAGGACGTTCGCGACCCGACCGGCGCCGGCGACAGCTTCGCCGGCGGCTTCCTCGGCTACCTCGACGGCCACCGCGCCTCGGGCCGCTCGCCGCTGGACCCGGTCGCTCTGCGCAAGGCGATGGCCTACGGCTCGGTGCTCGCCTCGTTCAACGTCGAGGACTTCGGCACCGAGCGCGTCGCCTCGCTGACGATGGACGAGGTCGCCGAGCGCCTCGCCGACTTCAGGCGCATCACCCACTTCGAGGTGGACTAGCTGCGAAGCGGGCCTCGTCGAGGTCGACGTCGAGCTGGATGCGGCGCATCACGTCGGGCTTCAGGCGTCCTTCGTTGCGCAGCTCCAGCAGCGCCGCTCGCTCGACCCCGATCAAGTCGCGGCGCAGCTCGCGGACGGCGCTCGCAGGGTCAGCGCGTGCCCGCCGGCGCCGCGGGCGTCCTCGCCGCGCATCTCGGCCATGCAGCACGCGAACTCGCTCGGTGACGCCGACCCGCTCGAACGTCGCCATCGCGGACACAGGGTCGTTCGGCGCCACGATCGCACCGAGCAGCAGGCCCTCCGCCCATCCGATCCCCGGCACGACCGCCTGCGCGGCCGCCCCGACCGCCGCCATCGTGACCAGGGGCAGGCCCAGCACCAGCCAGGTGAGGGGGCCGCGTTCGGCCCACAGCTCCTGGGGACGCGTAGTAGCCCGCCGATTGCAGCAGCGGGGGCAGGAAGATGAGCAGGATCACCTCCGGCTCCAGCTCGATCTCCGGGCCGCCGGGGAGGAAGCCGAGGCCGAGGCCGGCGAGCACCAGCACGATCGGATACGGGATCAGGGCCAAATCCGCCACGAGCACCAGCACGGCGGCGGCGGCGACGAGGACGATCAGGGCTTCGATCTCGTTCAACGGCGCCTCACGCCGCGAGTCCTACGATCCACCCCGTGAACGATCACCGCGCGCTGACACCACCCCTCTCGGCCGAGGACCACGTCGAGGGCCTCGCCGGCGCGGAGCTCGAGCTGGTCATGTACGGGGACTTCCAGTGCCCTTATTGCGCCGCCGCCTTTCCGATCGTGAAGCGGATACGCGAGCAGCTCGGCCCGCGGTTGATCTTCGCCTTCCGCCACTTCCCGCTGCGCGAGGCGCATCCCCTCGCAGAGGGCGCGGCCGAGGCCTCGGAGGCGGCGGCGGTCCAGGGAGCCTTCTGGGCGATGCACGACCGCCTCTTCGAAGCACGCGGCCCGCTCGAGGTCCCCGACCTGGCCCGCCACGCGCGGGACCTGGGCCTGGACGCCGAGCGGGTCGCCGCCGAGCTCGCCTCGGGGATCCACGCACCGCGGGTTCAACGCGACGCCGACGGCGGCCGCGCCGGCGGCATCACGGGAACGCCCGGGTTCTTCACCAACGGGCGCCTGCACGAGGGCGCCTTCGACGCCGGGGCCCTGCTGGCGGCGCTGGAGAGCAGCGCGAAGCCGGCGGAGCGGGCGTGAGATACTGGCCAACCGGTTAGAACCGTAGGAACCCAGTCCACGCCCGACACAGCGCGAGGAGGTGCTCGATGGCGACCAAGGACAAGGCCAAGGCTGAGACCGACGGCAAGGCGACAGGCGGCGACACGCTCTCGATCACGGACAACCGCACCGGCGAGAGCTACGAGATCGAGATCAACGACGGAACCATCCGCACGATGGACCTGCGCCAGATCAAGGTCGCCGAGCACGACTTCGGGATGATGGGCTACGACCCCGCGTTCCTGAACACCGCCTCCTGCCGCTCGGCGATCACCTACATAGACGGCGAGGCGGGGATCCTGCAGCACCGAGGCATCCCGATCGAGCAGCTCTGCGAGCATTCGACCTACCTCGAGGTCGCCTACCTGCTGGTCTTCGACGAGCTGCCGACCCAGGCCCAGCTCGACCGCTGGACGTACGACGTCATCCACCACACCTTCGTTCACGAGGACATCAAGAAGATGAACGAGGGCTACCGCCACGACGCCCACCCGATGGGGATGCTGCTGGCGTCGGTCGGGGCGCTATCGACCTTCTACCCGACGGCGAAGGACACGGAGGACCACGAGGAGCGCTACATGGCGGCGATCCGCCTGATCGCCAAGGTGCCGACGCTCGCGGCCTTCGCCTACCGCCACAGCATGGGCTACCCCTACGTCTATCCCGACAACGAGCTCAGCTACTCCGAGAACTTCCTCTCGATGCTGTTCAAGATGGAGAACACCTACGAGCCCGATCCGCGGCTGGCGAAGGCGCTCGACGTGCTCTTCATCCTCCACGCCGACCACGAGCAGAACTGCTCGACGAACGCGGTGCGCGCCGTGGGCTCCTCCGACGTCGACCCCTACTCGGCGGTCGCCGCCGGGGTGGCGGCGCTGTACGGGCCGCTCCACGGCGGCGCCAACGAGGCCGTGCTGCGGATGCTGCGACAGATCGAGTCGGTGGAGAACATCCCCGACTTCCTCGAGGGCGTGAAGAACCGCGAGCAGAAGCTGATGGGGTTCGGCCACCGCGTCTACAAGAACTACGACCCCAGGGCGCGGATCATCAAGAAGCACGTGGACGAGGTGCTCGAGGTGACCGGCGAGAACCCGCTGCTGGAGATCGCCACCGAGCTCGAGAAGCGGGCGCTCGATGACGACTTCTTCACCTCGCGCAAGCTCTACCCGAACGTCGACTTCTACTCGGGCCTGATCTACGAGGCGCTGCGCATCCCGACCAACATGTTCACGGTCATCTTCGCGATCCCGCGCACCTCGGGCTGGGTGGCCCAGTGGCTGGAGCTGAAGGACGATCCCGAGCAGAAGATCGCCCGCCCCCGCCAGATCTACACCGGCAAGCGCGACCAGGACTACGTTCCGATCGCCGAGCGCGACGGGCCGGAGAAGATCACCGGCCCGCCCGCCCGCAGGCCGAAGCTGCTGCGCCGCGGCGCCTGAGACCTCCGAGGCCCGGGGACGATGCGCTGGCGGGTCACCGAGCGCCACGGCTCGGAGGTGACGAAGGGGACCTTCGACACCCTCTACGAGGCGATCGAGCACGCGCGCGCCCGCGTCGATGCCGCCCTGCGCGAGGGCCGGCTGGGGACCGTCAAGTTGCTGCGCGAGTTCACGCCCGACAAGCGGGTGCAGTCGCGGCTTGAGATCTCGGCCGCGCGGCTCTTCCGCGGCCCCGAGGCGGGCGTCGACGTGATGGGGGACGGAGCGGTGGTCGCCTACGCCGGCTCGATCCGCAAGCGCGTGCTCGAGGCGGACACCCTGGACGAGGCCTTCGAGCGCCTGCGCGAGGAGCTGGAGCGCGGGCGCTGAGTGCGGCGACCGGGTGCTGCTGGGGTCGCCGGCTTGCGACGCCGCGCCCGGCGTGATTGAACGGCCGCGATGAGCAAGGGGAGCGCATCGGCTCTGTGCCTCGCGCCCGCGGCGCTGCTGGCGCTGGGCGTCCAGCCCGCGACGGCCGCCAA
>VGBV01000057.1 GCA_016870325.1 Actinomycetota bacterium | reverse complement strand
GAGGGCCGCGCTGCTGGTCGACGACGTCAGCACCACGGGGGCCACGCTCGCCGCCTGCGCGGGCGCCCTGCGCTCCGCCGGCTGCCGGCGTGTGGTCGCCCTGGTCGCGGCTCGTGCCGCCTTGTCCCCGATGAGGGGCGGGCGTACCATGGATTCACCCAGCGAAAGGAGCGAACCGTGAGGATCGATGTGCGGGGCAGGAACGTCGAGGTGACGGACGATCTCCGCGAGGCGGTGGTGAGCCGCTTCGAGCGGGTGGGCAAGCAGGTCTCCGAGCTGGCGACGCTCGAGGTCGAGCTGAGCGAGGAGCGCAATCCCCGGATCAAGGACCGGGAGGTCGCCGAGGCGACCCTCTACCTGAAGGGCGTCACGCTGCGCGCCGAGGAGGCCTCGCCCGAGATGCTGCACTCGATCCACGAGCTGGCCGAGGACATCCGCCGCCAGGTCAAGAAGCACCGCGAGAAGCGCCGCGCCCGCAAGCTCGCGCGCCGCGTCGTCTCGCGGACGCGCAGGGGTGGCCAGGCCGGTGACTCCGGAGCGACCGCCCAGATGCAGGGCCGCACCACCTGACTTGCGTGGGCGGCCGCCGGCAACCCGGCTCACGGCGAAGCCCTCGGAAGCTCCCTTGTCCGGCCGCGAAACCCCCGTTGCTACGCTCACCACGTGGCCAGAGGAATCCTCGACAAGGCCCTCCGGATGGGGGAGGGGAAGCAGTTCAGGCAGTACGAATCGCGCGTCTCCTCGATCAACGAGATCGAGCCGGAGATGGAGCTGCTCAGCGACGAGGAGCTGAGGACCGAGGCCGACAAGCTGCGCGAGCGCGGCAAGGGCGGGGAGTCGCTGGACGACCTGCTGCCCGAGGCCTTCGCGTTGACCCGGGAGGCGGCCAGGCGCGCACTCGGGCAGCGTCACTACGACGTGCAGCTGATCGGCGGCATGGTCCTGTACTCGGGCGCGATCGCCGAGATGAAGACCGGCGAGGGCAAGACGCTGACCGCGACGCTGCCGGTCTTCCTGAACACGCTGGCCGGCGGCGCCGTGCACTTGGTCACCGTCAACGACTACCTGGCCCGCCGCGACGCCGAGTGGATGGCCCCCGTCTACGACGCGCTCGGGATCACCGTCTCGGCGATTCAGGAGGGCGACGACCCGGCCTTCCGCCGCCAGAAGTACGCCTGCGACGTCACCTACGGCACCAACTCGGAGTTCGGCTTCGACTACCTGCGCGACAACATGGCCGGCTCGCTCGAGGAGTGCGTCCAGCGCGGACACGACTTCGCGATCGTCGACGAGGTCGACAACATCCTCATCGACGAGGCGCGGACGCCGCTGATCATCTCCGGCCGCCCCGAGCAGGCCGCGGACCTCTACTACACGTTCGCTCGCCTCGCCAAGCAGATGCAGGGCGAGGCGGCGAAGACGAAGCTGAAGTCCCTGGGGGAGTCCAAGGACACCTCCGAGTTCGAGCACGACTTCGAGTACGACGAGAAGCACAAGACCGTGGCGCCGACCGAGCGCGGGGTGAAGAGGGCCGAGGAGTTCCTCGGGGTCGAGAACCTCTACCTGGGCGAGCACGGCACCCTCGTCAACCACCTGATCCAGGCCCTGAAGGCGGAGTCCCTCTACAACAAGGACACCGAATACGCCGTGGTCGACGGCCAGGTGATGATCATCGACGAGTTCACCGGCCGCATCCTCGAGGGACGGCGCTGGTCGGAGGGGCTGCATCAGGCGATCGAGGCCAAGGAGGGGCTCTCGATCCGCGAGGAGAACCAGACGCTCGCCACGATCACGCTGCAGAACTACTTCCGCCTCTACGACAAGCTCAGCGGCATGACCGGCACCGCGCTGACCGAGGCGACCGAGTTCATGAAGATCTACAAGGTGCCGACGGTCGAGATCCCGACCAACGTGCCGATGGTGCGCGCCGACCAGAACGACGCGATCTACAAGACGAAGGCGGGCAAGTGGAACGCCGTGGCGGGCGAGGTCGCCAGTCGCAACGCCAGCGGCCAGCCGGTGCTGGTGGGGACGATCTCGGTCGAGACCTCCGAGATGCTCTCGGGCGAGCTGAAGCGGCTGGGGATCGAGCACGTGATCCTCAACGCCAAGCCCGAGCACGCCGAGCGCGAGGGCGAGACGATCGCCCAGGCCGGGCGCAGGGGCTCGGTCACGATCGCGACCAACATGGCCGGCCGAGGCGTCGACATCAAGCTCGGCGGCAACCCCGAGCAGATGGCGCGCCACGAGCTCAGCCGCCGCGGCATCCAGCCCAGCTCGGAGAGCTTCGAGCAGGAGCTCGAGAAGCTGACCGCGGAGCTGGAGTCCCAGACCAAGGCCGAGGCCGACGAGGTGCGCGAGCTGGGCGGGCTCTACATCCTCGGCACCGAGCGCCACGAGTCCCGTCGCATCGACAACCAGCTCCGCGGCCGCTCAGGCCGCCAGGGCGACCCCGGCGAGTCCCGATTCTTCCTCTCGGCCGAGGACGACCTGATCCGGCTGTTCGCCGGCGAGCGCATCTACAAGATCCTCGACCGCCTGGGGCCGGTCGACGAGGAGGGCAACGAGGAGGCGCTCGAGGCCAAGATGCTGACGAAGACGATCGAGGGCGCCCAGAAGAAGGTCGAGCAGCAGAACTTCCTGATCCGCAAGCGCGTGCTCGAGTACGACGACGTGATGAACGAGCAGCGGCGGATCATCTACCGCTACCGCCGCGAGGTGCTCGAGGGCAAGGACATGTCCGACGTCGCCCGCGAGGAGTTCGCCGGCGTCGTCAGCCGCCTGGTCGACGTCTACACCCCCGGCGACGTGCTCGAGGAGTGGGACCTGGGGGAGCTGCAGACCCAGGCGCAGCAGCTCTGGCCCTCCGAGGTCGACTTCTCCGGACTCTCGCCCGAGAGCACCGACCGCGAGAGCCTGCGCGAGAGCCTGCTGGCCGACGCCCTGGCTGCCTATGACCGCCGCGAGTCGGAGTTCGGGGACGAGGTCATGCGCCAGCTCGAGCGCGCGATCCTGCTGCAGCTGATCGACAGCCGCTGGCGCGAGCACCTGGCCGAGATGGACTACCTGCGCGAGGGCATCCACCTGCGCGGCTTCGCCCAGATCGACCCGCTCGTCGCCTACAAGAACGAGGGCTTCACGATGTTCGAGGCGCTGATGAACTCGATCTGGGAGGAGTTCGCGCGCACGATCTTCCACGTCCAGGTCGAGGTCGCGCCGACCGCCGGAGCGCCCGCGCAGTCACCGACCGCGACTCCCACCAACGTCCAATACACCGGCGGCACCGAGCAGGGCCAGCCCTCGGCGCTGGCCCAGGCCGCGGTCGCCACCGCAGCGGGCGCCGACGCCGCCGCCGAGCAGGTCCTGGAGGGCACGGCCCAGGGCCAGGGCGACGGCGACGGCGCCATCAACCCGCAGACGGTCGTCAAGGACGAGAAGGAGAACATCGGCCGCAACGACCCCTGTTGGTGCGGCTCGGGCAAGAAGTACAAGAAGTGCCACGGGGCATAGCCGCCGGGGACCCGCCTGATGGCGAAGCCGACGAGCTGGGCCACTCTCTCCGCCCTGGTCACGACAGGCTCCGCCTGCAGCTACTGCGGCGCGCGCGAGGACCTGGTCGCCCACCACAAGCTGCCCCGCCGCCTCGGCGGCCCCGATGCGCTCGAGAACCTGGAGCCCGTCTGCCGCAGCTGCCACCCGGCCGTCGAGCAGGTCGCAGCGGCCGAGGCGGAGCTCGTCTGGGAGCGCCCCGAGCGCACCGAGCCGGATGCCCGCGCCAGGCGCCCAGCCCGGCTGCCGCGGCCCTACTGAGGATCGATCTAGCCCCAGGGCCGGGAGCCGACCAGCTCGGAGGCGACCCGCACAACCCGGCGCAGGGCGCGGGCCTGCAGCCGCCCAGGCCGGTCACAGCCCTGGTGGTGGCAGGGGTCGTAGCCGCGCCAGACCTCGATCACGGCGGCGGGCAGGCCCGCCAGCTCGAACTCCCGGTGGTCTGAGTTGCCGTCGCCCGAGTCGCGGGCCCAGCGCACGGTGACCTTGGCGCGGCGGGCGGCGGCGAGCATCCGCCCCTCCACCCCAGGGCGGGTGCGGGGGCGGGGGGAGCGCAGGTAGAAGCGCTTTCCTCGGCCGACCATGTCGACCGAGAGCGCCCAGCGCAGGTCGGCGCGGCGGCCACGCTTGCGGACGGTCTTGACGAGGAAGGCCGAGCCGACGTGGTAGCCGGTGCCGATCACGACGCGCTCCTCGGCGCCCGTCGCGACCAGCCAGAGGTCGCAGCCCGGATCGAGCCTGCGCAGCCGGAAGCCGAGCTCCACCAGCACTCCCACCCCCGAGGCGTTGTCATTGGCGCCGAGACCGGGGGGCACGCTGTCGGTGTGGGCCATCAGGATCTGCAGGCAGCCATCGCCGCGATCGCCAACCGCGTACTCGCCGATCACGTTGCGCGAGCTGCCCCGGCCTGGGACGCGGAAGCCGGGGATCGTCACGTCCAACCCGGCCGCCCGGAACTGACGGGAAACGAAGTCGTGAGCCCGCCGCTCGCCGCGGCCGCCGGCGGGGCGCGAGCCGATCCCCCGCGATAGCCGCAGCGCAGCCCGGTATGCGTTCGGGCGGACGGCCGCGGCGGCGCCCGCCGTGGGTGCCCTCCCATTGGCGGTATCGGTCGATGACGCAGCGGTATCGCTCGCAACCGCCGCGCGAGGAGAGCCCTCCCCGCCCAGGGTCGCTGCGCCTGCGCAGAGGCAGGCGAGCGCAAGTCCTCCGAGGATCAGTGCCCGCACGCGCTCCATTCTCGCAGCGGTCAATACCCTGTCGGCAATGGCCGAAGCGATCTCCCCGGAGCAGGTCCCTGCGCGCCTGGCGCAGATCCGCGAGCAGATGAAGCTGCTCTCGGACTACCTTTGACCCCGCTTCACTGAGGGGAGAGATCGAAGGCTTCGAGGCCGAGATGCAGAGCCCCGGCTTCTGGGACGAGCAGGCGAAGGCGGCCGAGGTCTCGGCCAAGCACGCGCGGGCCCAGCGGCGGCTCCAGGGCTTCACCGCGCTCGAGGCCGACGTCGCCGACCTCGACGAGCTGGTCGAGCTCGCGGCCGGGGACGAGGAGATGGCCGCCGAGCTTGGCGCGCAGGTGGCCTCGATCGAAAGCCGGCTGCAGGAGCTGGAGGAGGAGCGCCTGTTCAGCGGCGCCTACGACGCCGGCGACGCCGTGGTCACCGTCAACGCCGGCGCCGGCGGCACCGACTCCCAGGACTGGGCAGAGATGCTGCTGCGCATGTACCTGCGCTGGGCCGACCGGCGCGGCTTCAAGGTGGAGATGAAGGAGGCCTCCGAGGGCGAGGAAGCGGGGTTGAAGTCGGCGACCTTCATCGCCCACGGCGAGAACGCCTACGGCCTGTTCGCGGCCGAGCGCGGCGTCCACCGCCTGATCCGGATCTCGCCCTTCGACGCCTCGGCGCGACGGCACACCAGCTTCGCCCAGCTCGACGTCGCCCCCCTGGTCGAGGGCGACGTCGAGGCAGACCTCGACGACGCCGACATCCGCGTCGACACCTATCGCGCCTCGGGCGCGGGCGGGCAGCACGTGAACAAGACCGATTCCGCGGTCAGGCTGACGCACGAGCCGACGGGGATCGTGGTCCAGTGCCAAAACGAGCGGTCCCAGACCCAGAACAAGGCGGTCGCGATGCAGATGCTGCGCTCGCGCCTGCTCGAGCGCGAGGAGCGCCTGCGCGCCGAGGAGCTCGCCAAGGAGCGCGGCGAGGTCAAGCCGGCCGAATGGGGGTCCCAGATCCGCAGCTACTTCCTGCATCCCGACCAGCGCGTCAAGGACCATCGCACCAACTTCGAGATGGGCGACGCGCAGCGGGTCCTCGACGGGGACCTCGACGGCTTCATCCGCGAGTACCTGAACCTCGCGGCGGCGTCCGAAGCGGCGACGGGCTAGCGATGAACAGGGTCGCGGTCGGCTTCTCGACCAGCATCGACGCCGTCGAGGCCGCCGCCGAGGCGGCCGAGGCCGCCCGGACCGGGCTGGGGGAGGCGCCCGACCTCTGCTTCGTGTTCGCTTCGGGGCCGCATCTGCCGATGGCGAAGTGGGTGCTGTCCGAGGTCCACGAGCGCCTCGCGCCCGCCAACCTGCTCGGCTGCGGCGCCGGCGGCACGCTCGCCTCGGGCCGCGAGGTCGAGGAGGGGCCCGGGCTCGCGGTCTGGGCCGCGTCCCTGCCGGGGGCCGAGATCTCGACGTCGCAGGTGACGGCCGAGCGCGGCGAAGCCGACTTCACCCTGCTGGGCGTCCCGGGCGAGCTGCGCGATCAGGGCGACCGGGGCCCGGCGGGCGCGGCGCTGGTGCTCGCCGACCCCTACAGCTTCCCCACGGAGGTGCTGCTGCGCGAGCTCGAGCGCGCGCGGCCCGGCCTGCCCGTGCTGGGCGGCCTCGCGAGCGCCTCCGTCGGGGGCGGGGGCGTTCTCTTCCGCGACGGCGACGTGCTCGCCGAGGGCGCCGTCACCGCGCTGCTCTCGGGGGTGGAGGTGCTGCCCTGCGTCTCGCAGGGCGCGATGCCGGTCGGGCCCGAGATCACGGTCACCGCGGCCGAGGGGAACGTGATCCGCGAGCTCGCGAGCCGGCCCGCGCTGGAGCGGCTGGGCGAGGTGATCGGAGGACTGCCGGAGGACGAGCGCGAGCTGGCCGCCGCCGGCGTGCTGCTGGGGATCGTGATCGACGAGAACCGGCCCGAGCACCTGCGGGGCGACTTCCTGGTGCGCCCGATCGCCGGCGCCGACCGCGAGAGCGGGGCCGTCGCGACCGGGCAGCGGGTGCGGGTCGGCCAGACGCTGCGGCTGCACGTGCGCGACGGCGCCTCGGCCGACCGCGACCTGCGCGAGGCGCTGCGCGCCCAGGCCGAGGCGCTCGGGGACGACGGCGCCGCCGGCGCGCTGCTGTTCACCTGCAACGGGCGCGGCTCCCACATGTTCGACGTCCCCGACCACGACGCGACCGCGCTCGAGGACACGCTGGGCGCTCCGGCGGCGGGCTTCTTCGCCGCCGGCGAGATCGGGCCGGTCGGGGGCCGCAACTTCCTGCACGGCTTCACGGCGACGATGGCCGTGATCCCGGCCTCCTAGAGCCGGGGATCCTGCTCGGAACGTCCGGCCCCAAGCTCAGGCCGGTTACTGCCCGGGGCGGCTCAGCGCGCCCTCCATCTCCAGCAGGGCCAGCTTCATCCCGGGGCCGCCGCCGTAGTTGCCGGGATCTCCCCCGGCTCGGACCACGCGGTGGCAGGGGACGATCAGGGGGACGGGGTTGGCGCCGCAGGCGGTGCCGGCAGCGCGGAAGGCGCGAGGGTTGCCCGCGCGCTCGGCCACCTCGCCATAGCTGAGGGTCTTCCCGTAGGGAATGCGGGCGACCGTGTGCAGCACCTTGGCGGTGAAGCCGCGCGCCAGCGTCCAGTCGACGTCGGTCTCGAATCGCTTCAGCTTGCCCTCGAAGTAGCTGTCGAGCTCGCGGCGCGCGGGGTCCAGTCGCGCCGGCGCCTCCAGCACCCGGGGCGAGACGCCCGCGGCGATCTGCTCGAGCGCCTCCGCCGCACCATGGTGCGGGAGCGAGAGCTTGACCACCCCTCGCTCGGTCGCCGCCACCAGCAGCTCGCCGAAGGGGGAGTCCACCGTCGCGTAGGCCACGTCGAGCAGCCCCTCGCGCTCCGCGCGGGCCAGCAGCCCCTCGCCGAGGCGGTCCATCTCGTAGCCCTGCCTTCCGTTGCGGTCGCTCATACCGGCTCACCCCTCAGTGTCTTCAGTCCTTCGTGCACGCTGCGGCGCGCCGCCTCCTCCGAGCAGTCGAGCAGGTCCCCGATCTGGCGGTAGGCCATGTCGGTCGCGAAGCGCAGCACGACGGCGCTGCGCTGCTTCGGCGGCAGCACGCTGACAAGGGTCCAGATCTCCTCGTCGCCCGCCGACTCAAGGCGCGCGTCGGACCCTCCCAGGGCCCCGCCCACCTCCTCGGCGCTGCCCGAGGGCAGTGCGCCGCGCGCGCCGGCGCGGTGGTGATCGATCGCCTTGCGATGAGCGATCGTCAGCAACCACGAGCGCAGGTTGCCCGCGTGCTTCAGCCTCGGGTAGCCGCGCAGGGCCGCGATGAAGGTCTCCTGGAAGCAGTCCTCGGCGTCGTGCGGGCCGACCGAGGCGATCAGGAAGCCGAGCACGTCGCGGCCGTGCTCGTCCAGCAGCTGCTGGAACGGCGGTAGCGTTGCCGGCGACCCGGAAGCGGTCATCGGTGATGAAACCTGCCACAGAGGAGATTCGTGAGGTCGTCGCCCGGGCCCTTGACGAGGACCTGGGCTCCGGAGACGTCACCTCGCGCGCCGTGGTCCCGGCCGCGGCAAGGGCTCGCGCGACGCTGCTGCAGAAGCAGCCCGGTGTCCTGTTCGGGCTCAAGGCCGCGGCCGAGGCGCTGCGCCAGGCGGCCGAGCTGGAGGGGGCGGGAGAGGTGGCCTTCGATCCGATGGTGGTCGAGGGCCAGTGGCGCGAGGACGTGCCCGCGACCGCGGCCCGCGTCTCGGGCTCGGCGCGAGCGCTGCTCGCCGGTGAGCGCACGGCGCTGAACCTGCTCGGCCACCTGTCGGGCATCGCGACCCTGACCGCGCGCTTCGTGCGGGCGGTGGAGGGAACCGGCGCGCGCATCCTCGACACCCGCAAGACCACCCCCGGGCTGCGGCTGCTGGAGAAGGCTGCGGTGGCAGCCGGGGGCGGCGTCAACCACCGCATCGGCCTCGATGACGCGATCCTGATCAAGGACAACCACGCCGAGCTTGCGGGGGGAGTGGGGGAGGCTGTGCGGCGCGCCCGCGAGGCCGAGCCGGAGCTGGAGCTCGAGGTCGAGTGCCGGGACGAGGCCGAGGTCCGCGAGGCGATCGCGGCGGGCGCCGACAGGCTGCTGCTCGACAACATGGACGCCGAGGGCCTGCGCCGCGCGGTCGCGATCCGCGACGAGGCCGGCGGCCCGCCCCTGGAGGCCTCGGGCGGGGTCACGCTGGAGACGGCGCGAGCGATCGCCGAGACCGGGGTGGACCTGATCTCGGTCGGCGCGCTCACGCACTCCGCTCCCAGCCTCGACGTCAGCCTCAAGCTGGAGCCGGCTAGCTGACTGTTCACGGCGCCGGCGAGACGCGGATGCGGCCCCTGTTGGAGAGGCTGTGAACGGTTCGTGCCCCTATAGGGGCCCAAAGCGTTCCCGATCCACTTCTCGATCGGCTGAGCAGCCGATCCACTCCTCGATCGGCTGAGCAGCCAAGCCTCGGTCCGGCCGCTACTTGAGCAGCCGCGAGAGGCGGCGGTCCTCGAGCACGCGGCCGCCGGTCTGCTCGGCGGGGCAGTAGTTGGTCTGGTGCTGGGAGTAGAAGACGGCCTCGATCGTGGTCCCGCAACGGGGGCAGGGCTCACCCTCGCGGCGGTGGACCCGCAGCGGCATCGGCAGCTTGTCGGGGACGGTGTCGCCGATCACCCGCTCGTAGTGCTCGATCGCGTCGCCGAGCACGTGCAGGGCATCGTGCAGCTGCCCGACCTCGTCGGGGTCGAGCTCCGAGCCCTGCTTGAAGGGCGAGAGCCTCGCCTCCCAGAGGATCTCGTCCACCCAGGACCGGCCGATGCCGGCGATCGTCCGCTGGCGGCGCAGCAGCGGGTGCAGGTGGCTCGGCTGGTCGATCGCCTGGGCCAGCGTCTCGAGCGGGGGCGCGGGCCAGGCGTCGGGGCCGAGCGTGGAGACCATCTCGTCCTCGTCCACCGCGCCGCGGCGCAGCAGCTTCGCCCACGCCGCCTGCCTGGTGCCGAGCTCGCGCAGGCGCAGCTCGCGCCCGTCCGCGATCCGCACCAGCACCCGCGAGGCGCGGTCCTTCAGCGAGGCGCGCTTCTCGAATACCTGCAGCCGCCCGGCCGACATCAGGTGGACCAGCAGCGTCAGCTCGTCGCCCTCGCCGCCGGGCGATCCGGGGCCGCCGCCGGCGTCCACCGCGAGCATCTTGCCGATCCGCCGCACGCCCTCGACGCGGCCGCCCTCGAGCGCCTCGAGCGGCGGCTCGAAGGTCTTCAGCGTCGCCAGACCCGGGGCCAGCGCCGACTCGATCTCGGCGCCCTCCAGGGCAGCGCCGAGGCGCCGCGCGGTGATCTCGACCTCGGGCAGCTCGGGCATGTCCCCCAGTAAACTGCCTGCACATTCGCTGTTGGCCTCGAGGTCGACCGGGAGTCGGCCGGGGCGGCGAACATACGAGCGACCGGAGCCCAAATGCTCGAGCTTCCAACCGTCAACGAGCTGCCCGCCAAGTTGAGCGAGGAGGAGATCGCGTCCCTGAGCGAGGAGGTGCGCGAGCTGGCGAAGCGGCGCAACGCCGTCATCCTCGCCCACAACTACCAGCTGCCCGAGCTGCAGGACGTGGCCGACTTCGTCGGGGACTCGCTGGGCCTCTCGCGTCACGCCGCCGACACCGACGCCGAGGTGATCGAGTTCTGCGGCGTCCACTTCATGGCCGAGACGGCGTCGATCCTGTGCCCCGACAAGCGCGTGCTGATCGCCGACCTCGGCGCCGGCTGCTCGCTCAGCGACTCGATCAACGCGGACCAGCTTCGAGCCTGGAAGGCCGAGCACCCCGGCGCCCTGGTCGTGATGTACGTCAACACCTCGGCCGAGGTCAAGGCCGAGACCGACTACTGCTGCACCTCGGGCAATGCGATCCAGGTGGTCGAGCACGTCTGGGCCGAGCACGGGCCCGAGACCGAGATCCTGTTCGGGCCCGACATGTGGCTGGGCGCCTTCGTCGAGCGCGAGACCGGCCTCCACGACGACCCCGAGCGCCGCGCGCGCTTCCACGTCTGGGACGGGGAGTGTCACGTGCACGCCGGGATCAAGCCCGACGACATCAGCGAGATGCGGGCCGAGCACCCCGGCGCCGAGTTCCTGATCCACCCCGAGTGCGGTTGCGCGACCCAGGCGATGGAGTACGTCGCATCCGGCGACATCGACCCCGAGGGAGTGCAGATGCTCTCCACCGGCGGCATGCTCAACTACATGGAGGAGCACCCCGACGGCGAGTACATCATCGCCACCGAGAACGGGATGCTCTACCCGCTGCAGCAGGCCGCGCCGCAGGCGAAGCTGATCGAGGCGAACCGGATGGCCTTCTGCAAGTACATGAAGATGATCACGCTGCCGAAGGTCCGCGACTCGCTGCGCGAGGACCGCTACGAGGTCAAGGTCGCGCCCGAGATCGCCGAACGGGCGAAGCTGCCGATCGAGCGCATGGTCGCGATCGGCTGAGCGTCCAGCCGGGACTTGACAGTTCAGGGGCGCGCGCCGACAATGGCTGGGATGAGACCGGGGAGAGCCAGGGGGAAGATCGTCGTCGTGCTGCTCGCGTGCGGTGCGCTGGCGCTGCCCGCCTCCGCGGCCGCGGCGGCCCCCGCAGCCGACCCCTTCGCGGTCGACACCTCCGGGGTATCGGAGCGGGGCGGGTCCGTGCCGCTGCTCTCCTTCGGCGAGGGCTCGAGCGGAACGGCGGGCTCGCCGGACCCGTACATCATCGGCGGCTCGACGACCACCTCCGCCCACCATCCCTGGCAGGCCGCGATCCTGTTGGACCAGGCCAGCTTCCCGGGGTTGACGGCGGCGCAGCGCCTCGTCTGCGGCGGCTCGCTGATCACCTCGCTGATCGTGCTGACCGCGGCCCACTGCGTGTTCGATTCCGACCCCGACTGCGGCGAGGCTCCCTTGCCCCTCTGCAACGGCTCCAACGACCCCGGTGGCGACAACACCGCGCGCCTGGACAGCAACGACATCGAGGTGATCGTCGGGCGCTCCACGCTGAGCGGGGCGGGGGGCACCGTGCACCAGCCCTTCGCCGAGCCCTGGCGCTACGTCCCGTCGGGCTATGACCCGCCCACCAAGCGGCTTGACTTCGCCTTCATCTCGCTGGCCCAGGCCTCGACTCAGCAGCGGATCGACCTCGTCGACCGCAACGACCTCACGGCCTGGAAGCCCGGCGCGCCGACCCGGGTCAGCGGGCACGGCTACACGATCCCCGACGACAACGGCAGCCGCAGCGACGCTCTGCGCGTCGCCAAGGTCCCGATCATCTCCGACAAGACCTGCAACAGCACCCCGGTCTACGCCGGATTGGTCTTCCCGTCCTTGCAGATCTGCGCCGGGGTGCTGACGGGCGGCATCGACTCCTGCCAGGGCGACAGCGGCGGCCCGCTGCAGACTGCCGCCGGCGCCGCGAGCGGAGCGACCCGGCTCGTCGGCATCGTCAGCTTCGGCGACGGCTGTGCCCTCGCCAACCGACCGGGGGTCTACACCCGCGTGGCCCAGAACCCGCTGTGCCAGGCGATCGTGGACAACGTCGCCGCGATCGAGGCCGCCGAGGGAATCCCCGCCGAGCTGCGCGAGCCGGTGGTCGGCTCCGCGGGCTGCTCGAACAAGCAGCTCGTGCCCAAGGCGAAGTGCAAGAAGAAGGGCAAGAAGCGGGGCAAGAAGTGCAAGGGGAAGAAGAAGAGGAAGCGGCGCTAGCCTGACGAGGCCCGGATGATCGAGCTCGCACTTCGCCTTCTGCTCGCCGGCCTGCTCGGCGGCGCCGCGCTGGCGAAGCTCGCCTCTCCCGCCTCGAGCCAGGCCGCGCTCAGCACGTTCGGCTTCGGCGACGGCCCGCTGCGACGCCTCGCATGGGCGACGCTGCTGCTCGCCGAGCTGGGCCTCGCGCTCGGGGTCGCAGCGGGGAGCGATCGGGCCGCCTACGCCGCTGCGGCGCTGATGGCGATGTTCGCGGCGCTGCTGGTTAGCGCGCTTCTTCGCGGCCGCGCCGGGGCGCCCTGCGCGTGCTTCGGGGCTCGCTCGCGGGTGACCCCCCGGGCGGTGGCGCGCAACCTCGTGCTCGCGGCCGGCTTCGCCGTGCTGCCCTCG
>VGBV01000056.1 GCA_016870325.1 Actinomycetota bacterium | reverse complement strand
CGCGGCCGCCCGGACGGGCGCGGAACGCGACCACCGCCAGCACCGCGACCGCGGCGGCGCCGACCGCGAGCCCGGGGCCGATTCCCCCGACCGTCAGCACCCCGATCAGGATCGCGGCGACGATCGGGAGCACGATCGCCGCGACCACGAGCGGGATCGCGCCCGGCCGCAGGTACAGGGTCCCGTCTGGCTCGCGTCTGAGCATGCGGCTGCCCACCCGAACAGTGTGACTCCGCTCGGGTGCCGGCCCGGCTCCGGGGGCGACTGGCTGCGTGGCCAGGCGGTCGCGTAGACTGGCGCGCCGATGGCCGTCAAGACCGAAGCCGCGGGCAAGGAGTGGCCCGAGACCACCTACGAGGTCGGGCTCGAGAAGGTCCGCGAGTACGCGAACGCGGTCGGCGCCGAGAACACGGTTCACCGCGACCGCGAGGCGGCCGAGGCGGCGGGCTTCCGCGACGTGGTGGCGCCGCCGATGTTCTGCGTCGTCTACAGCGCGCCGGCGATGGGTCCGGCGATCCTCGACCCCGAGGTGGGCATCAACCTGGCGACGATGCTGCACGGCGGCCAGGAGTTCGTCTGGGGCGAGCCTGTCTGCGTCGGCGACGTGATCACGACCAAGCCGCGCTGCGTCGAGATCTACGAGCAGGACGGCAAGGGCTTCTACGTGTTCGAGACCGTCTCCAGCAACCAGGACGGCGCCGAGGTCGTGCGCGGCACCTGGACCAACATCGTCAGGGGGGTCTGATGACGAGCATCCCCGGACGCGAAGCAGAGGAGATGCGATGACGAGCATCCCCGGACGCGAAGCAGAGGAGATGCGATGACGAGCATCCCCGGACGCGAAGCAGAGGAGATGCGATGACGAGCATCCCCGGACGCGAAGCAGAGGAGATGCGATGAACGTAGGCGACTCGATCCCCGAGCTCCGGACCACCCCCGACAAGTACCTGCCGCACCGCTACGCGGGCGCATCGGGGGACTTCAACCCGATCCACATCGACAAGGAGTTCGCCACCGCCGTCGGGCTCCCGAGCAACATCCTGCACGGGCTCTGGATGATGGCCCAGGTCGCGCGCGCCAACGCCGCAGTTGCCGACGGCGATCCGCGCGCGCTGAAGCGGCTCTCGGTCCAGTTCCGGGGAATGGGCTTCCCCGAGCAGGAGCTGGTCGTGACCGGCACCGTCAAGGAGGAGGCCGACGGCAAGGTCGTGATCGACACCGTCGCCGCCCAGGGCGATAACCAGGTGATCCGCAACGCGGAGGCCGAGGTCTCGGTCGCCTAGGCCGCGGCCTGGAGCGCTGCGGGCGCTCCTAGAATCAGTCTGGTGCTGAGCGAGCGACAGAGATCCATCCTGGGCGCGGTCGTGGCCGACTACGTGAGCGGCGGCAGGCCCGTGGGCTCCCGCGCGCTCGCCTCCGACCACGCGCTCGAGTGGAGCCCCTCCACGATCAGGGCCGAGCTGGCCTCGCTCGAGGACCTCGGCTTCCTCACGCACCCCCACACCTCTGCCGGACGGGTGCCCACCGACGCCGGCTACCGCTTCTACGTGGAGCAGCTGCTGGCGAGCTCCCAGGCTCTCCCCGCCCCCAGCCAGGGGGAGCTGCGGCTCTCGCAGATGCGGCGCGAGATCGAGTCCGCGATTCGCGACACGACGGAGGCGCTCTCGCGGGTCACCGACCTCGTCGCGCTCGTCAGCGCGCCGCCGCTGAACACCGCGACCATCCACCGTATCGAGGTGCTGCGCCTGCAGCCGCTGCGCGTGATGGTCGTCGTGATCGCCTCCAACGGCGTCGTCTCCAAGCGCGTCTTCAGCTTCGCCGCGGACGTCGACCCCGGCCTGGTCGAGTGGGCGTCCAGCTACCTGAACGAGCGGCTCTCCGGTCTCGCGATCGGCGCGCGCATGGCCGTCTCGCGCCTGGGGGCCCCCGAGCTGAGTGAGAGCGAGCGCAGCTTCCTCGCCGAGATCTCCTCGGCCTTCACCAACATCGAGGACTCGGCGGCCGAGGAGACGCTGTACGTCGACGGCGCCTCGCACCTGCTCTCCGAGCAGCGATCCGAGGACCTGCCCGACGCCGAGGAGCTGATGGAGGCGCTCGAGCGGCGTGTGAACGTGCTCAACACGCTGCGCTCGGCGCTCGAGGAGCGCTCGGTGTTCGTCTGGATCGGGAACGAGAACCCGCAGCCGGAGCTGCGCTCGGTCAGCGTCGTCGGGGCCAACTACGGGCTCGGCTATCGCAACCTGGGCGCGGTCGGGGTGATCGGGCCGCTGCGGATGGACTACGCGACCGCGATCGCCTCGGTGCGCGAAGCCGCCAGCGAGCTCTCCCGCTTCTTCGAGATCGTCTACGACGAGTAGGCGGGGACGGCGATGGCGAAGCGCGACTACTACGAGGTGCTGGGCGTCGGCCGGGGCGCCTCCGAGGCGGAGCTGAAGAGGTCCTTCCGGCGGCTCGCCCGCGAGCTGCATCCCGACGTCAACGCCCATGATCCCCAGGCCGAGGAGAAGTTCAAGCAGGCAGCCGAGGCCTACGAGGTGCTCTCGGACCCCGAGCGCCGCCGCACCTACGACCAGTTCGGCCACGAGGGCCTGCGCTCCGGGGGCTGGAGCTCCGAGACGGCCGGCTTCTCGAGTATCCAGGACATCTTCCAGACCTTCTTCGGCGACTCGTTCGGGGGCGGCTCCTCGCGCGGGCCGGTCGCGGGCGGCGACATCCTCGTCGAGGCCGAGGTGACGCTGGCCGAGGTGCTCGAGGGAACCGAGCGCGAGCTCAGCTTCGAGGCGATCGAGGTCTGCGAGCACTGTCACGGAAACGGAGCCGAGCCCGGCACCCCGATCCGCACCTGCGAGCGCTGCGAGGGCAGCGGCCAGCTGCGCGAGCAGGTGCGCAGCGTCTTCGGCCAGGTGATTCGCGCCGTGCCCTGCGACGCATGCGACGGCGACGGACGCGTCGCCGAGAGCCCCTGCGACGCCTGCGACGGCGCCGGCAGGGTCAGCGGCGAGCGCACCTGGGAGGTCGACATCCCCGCAGGCATCGAGGACGGGCAGCGGATCAGGATCTCCGGGGCGGGGCACGCCGGAGGCGTGGGCGCGCGCGCAGGAGACCTCTATGTCCAGGTGGCGGTCGCCGCCGACGAGCGCTTCGTCCGCCAGGGCACCGAGCTGATCACGCGGCTCGAGGTGCCGGTGACGACCGCGATCCTGGGCGGCGAGATGACCGTGCCCTCGATCGAGGGAATCGAGGCGGTGATGGTTCCCGCCGGGGTGCAGCACGGCGACGTCGCGGTGCTGGGCGGCGGGGGGCTGCCGGCACTGCGCGGCAGGGGCCGCGGCGACCTGCACGTGGTCTTCGAGGTCTCGGTGCCGGCCGAGCTGACCGAGGAGCAGCTCGCGCTCGTGCGGCAGCTCGATGAGAGCCTCAGCGAGCGGCAACCCGCGGCGAGGCGCGAGCGCAAGTGATCCGGCTCGCCGTTCGCTGCGAGCCCGAGTACGCCGAGAACGTGCTCGCCAACCTGCTCGAGCTCGCCCCCAACGGCGTCGAGGAGGAGCACGGGCCGGACTGGGTCGAGTACGCGATCTACGGCCCCCCGGGCGAGGTCCCCGAGCTGGGCGAGCTTCAGGCGGCTGCGGGCGGCGAGCTCGTCGACGTCTCCACCACCACCGTCCCCGACGACTGGGCCGACCGCTGGGCCGACTTCCACAAGCCGGTCGTGGTCGGAGATCGCCTCGCGGTGCGCCCCTCGTGGTGGGAGCCGCACGACTCCCTGATCGACGTGCTGATCGACCCCGGCCGCGCTTTCGGCACGGGCGGGCACGCCACAACCCGCCTCAGCCTGGCGCTGCTGATCGGGTTGGAGGAGGCCGGCGAGGCCGGCGGTGCGCTGGCGGACTGGGGCACAGGCTCGGGCGTGCTCGCGATCGCGTCGGCGAAGCTCGGCTGGGAGCCGATCACCGCCTGCGACCGCGAGCCCGCCGCGCTCGAGGCCGCGGCCGCGAACGCCGAGTTCAACGGCGTCGAGCTGGCGCTGGAGCGCGTGGACGTGCGCGAGGACGCGCTACCACTCGCCCCGACGGTGTCCGCCAACCTGACCGCGTCGCTGCTGATCGCCTGCGCCGGGCACCTCGCAGCGGTCGGCGAGCGCCCCCAGACCCTGATCTGCTCCGGGATGCTCGTCGAGCAGCTCGACGAAGTCGCCGCCGCCTTCGCCCCAACCGGGCTTCAGCTGGCGGAGACCGGCACGGAGGGGGATTGGGCGGCGATGTTGCTGCGCACAGCGGGGGAAGGGTGAGCGTGGCGAAGCCGGCCGACGCGCTCGCCGTCGTCAAGCGGGCCTACGAGGAGCTCGCCGGCATGGATCGCAGGATCCCCGACGAGGACGCCCGAGCGCAAGGCCCGTTTGGGGACGTGTTGTCGCCGGACGTCGAGTTCAGCTTCCTCGGCCCCGGGTGGGAGGCGGGGGACGACGTCACCGGCCTGCCCGGCTTCGGCCGCGGGCTCCGCGAGATGCGAGCCGCCGGGGAGGGGTGGGTGGAGTCCTTCGACAGCTACCGGCAGTGGCCGACCGAGTACCTCGCCAAGGGCGACCGGGTGATGGTGCGATTGCGCACGGAGGCGACGCTTGCCGGGGGGTCGATCCCGATCGAGGCGGGGCAGGGAGCGCTGCTCACGGTTCGCGAGGGGCTGATCGTCCGTTTCCACTTCTTCTACGCCGCCGACGACGCCCTGCTCGCTCTGCGGCAGGCGTGAGCCCGCTCGGCAGAATCCCCTGAATGGACGCACAGCGCTCGCTTCCGATCGCGATGTTCGACTCCGGGGTCGGGGGTCTGACGGTCCTCCACGAGTGCCTGGTCTCGCTGCCGGAGGAGGACTTCGTCTACCTCGGCGACGATGCGCGCTTCCCCTACGGGGCGCGCAGTGCCGAGGAGCTGCGCGCGAACGTCTCCCAGGTCTCGCGCTGCCTGCTGGAGCGCGGCGCGAAGCTGCTCGTGATCGCCTGCAACTCGGCCACCTCGGCGGGCCTGGAGACCGCCCGGGAGGTGGCCGCCGCGCACGACGTCGAGGTGGTCAGCGTGATCGGCCCCGAGGCCGAGATCGCCGCGGCGGTGACCCAGACGGGGCACGTCGGGGTGCTCGCGACGCCCGCCACTGTTCGCAGCGGCGCCTATCGCCGGGCCCTGGCGAGCCAGCACAGGCCGCTGACGATCACCGAGGTCGAGGCGCCGGACCTGGCCGCGGTGATCCAGCGCGGCTTCCCCTTCTCGGAGAGCGTGGTCGAGATGGTCCGCGCCTACTGCCGCCCCCTCCAGGGCGCCGAGGTGGACACCGTCGTGCTCGGCTGCACCCACTACCCGCTGGTGGCGCCGATGCTCCAGCGCACCCTCGGGCGGGACGTGCGCCTGGTCAGCGCGGGCCACGCGATCGCCGCGACCGTGCAGCGGACCCTCGCCGACAGCGGGCTCGCGCGGGAGGGCGGCGAGGAGGGGAGCTACAGCTTCATCTGCACCGAGGACCCGCACGCCTTTCAGGAGCTCGGCACCCGCTTCCTGCAGATGCCGCTCGGCGAGGTCGAGCTGGTGGAGCTGCCTTGAGCGACGGCTCCGGCGTCAGCATCGCACTCCGCCGGATCCCCGCCCACGACCACCGGCGCCGGCTCCGCGTGAGCGGGCACTACGCTTAGGCGCGTGGCGATTCTCGAGCAGGTCCAGGAAGACGTGAAGGCGGCGATGAAGGCCGGCGAGAAGGACAGGGTCGGCCGGCTGCGCATGCTCGTCAACGCGCTCCAGCAGGAGGCGAAGGAGGGCTCCGACGACGAGGTCGCCGCGCTCCAGCGCGAGCGCAAGCGCCGCCTCGACGCCGCCGAGGCCCTGCGCGAGGGCGGCCGCGAAGAGGCGGCCGCCGCCGAGGAGGCCGAGGCCGAGCTGATCGAGGGCTACCTGCCCGCGCAGCTCTCCGACGAGGAGCTGGCCGAGCTCGTCGCCGCGGCGGTCGAGGAGGCCGGCGCAAGCGAGGCGAAGGACATGGGCGGGGTGATGAAGGCGCTGATGCCGAAGCTCGGCGGCCGCGCCGACGGCAAGCGGGTGAGCCAGGCCGTGCGCGAGAAGCTCGGCTCCTAGGGACCCTTGGCCCGCCGCCAGCTCACCGTCGACAACTCCGTGGCAGCCGAGCTCGCCGGCTCCGAGGATGCCGTCCTGCGGACCCTGGAGGGGCACCTCGGCTGCGAGCTCTACCTGCGGGGCAACGTGCTCACCTTCGACGGCGAGGCCGGCGACGTTCGCACGGCCGAGACCGTCGTCGGCGAGCTGGTGGACCTGATCGAGCAGGGACACGAGATCGCGCCCGGCACGATCGAGGCCGTGACGGGCGCGCTCGACAAGGACCGCAGCCCGGCCGAGATCCTCGAGGACGTCGTCTGGCAGCACCGCAACACGCGGGTCGCGCCGAAGACCGTCAACCAGAAGAGCTACGTCGACTCGATCCGCAATCACACGATCACCTTCGGGATCGGCCCGGCGGGAACCGGCAAGACCTTCCTCGCGGTGGCGATGGCCGCCGCGGCCCTCTCGCGCGGCGAGGTGCAGCGCGTGATCCTGACCCGTCCCGCGGTCGAGGCGGGCGAGCGCCTCGGCTTCCTGCCCGGCGACATCCAGGCCAAGGTCGATCCCTACCTGCGGCCGCTGTTCGACGCGCTCTACGACATGCTCGACCCCGACAAGGTCAACGCCTACTTCGAGCGCGGCACGATCGAGGTCGCGCCGCTGGCTTTCATGCGGGGAAGAAGCCTGAACTCCTCTTTCGTGATCCTGGACGAGGCGCAGAACACGAGCCCGGAGCAGATGAAGATGTTCCTGACCAGGCTCGGCTTCGAGTCGAAGATGGTGGTCACCGGGGACATCACCCAGATCGATCTCGAGCAGGGTGCTCGTTCTGGCCTGGTGGAGGTCGGCGAGATCCTGGGCGAGGTCCAGGACATCAGCTTCATCCGCTTCGGCGGAGAGGACGTCGTCCGCCACAAGCTGGTGCAGCGGATCGTCGCCGCCTACGGCGAGCACTCCGAGCGCCGCGGTCAGGCGCAGCCGGATCGCGGCGCAGAGCCCGAGCGAGACTGACGCCCGTGGATCTCTCCGACGTGCCGGCCGAGCTGCGCTCCCCGGTCAGCGCCGCGCTGGACGCCGCCGGCGTCCGCGACGGCCACCTCGCCGTCGAGCTGGTCCACGAGGGGCGCATGCGGACGCTCAACTACGCGCACCGCGGCGTCGACGAGGCGACCGACGTGCTTGCCTTCCCGATCGACGACCAGCCCGCCGAGACGGGCCCGCGCGAGCTCGGCGACGTCTTCATCTGCCCCGAGCGCGCGAGCGACGTGGTCGAGGCCGCCGTGCACGGCACGCTCCACCTCTGCGGCTATGACCACGAGGACGACGAGGGCGAGATGCTGGCGCTGCAGGACCGGGTCATGGCCTCGCTGCGGAGCTGATGACGCGCGCCGGCTTCGTCGGCCTCGCCGGCCGCCCCAACGCGGGCAAGTCGACGCTGGTCAACGCGATCGTCGGCGCTCACGTCGCGATCGTCTCCGATCGCCCGCAGACCACCCGGCGCGCGATCCGCGGCGTCGCCACCGACGAGGCCGCCGGCTGGCAGCTGGTGATGACCGACCTGCCCGGGGTCCAGCGCCCCCGTGACGCCCTGACCGAGCGCATGCAGCGGCGGGTCGAGCGCGAGATCGCCGACTCCGATGCGGTCCTGCTCGTGATCAACGGCGAGCAGGGGGTGGGGCCGGGCGACCGCTTCATCTCCAAGGCGCTGCTCGCGGTCAACGCCGACACGCCGGTGCTCTGCGCCGTCAACAAGCTCGACCGCGTCAGCGACGCCGAGACCGCGGCCGTGCTGAGCGCGGCCGCCGAGCTCGGCGGCGTCGACGAGGTCTTCCCGCTCAGCGCCAAGGCGGGGGAGGGCCTGGAGCCGCTGGTGCAGCGCCTCGCCGAGCTCGTCCCCGAGGGGCCGTTCATGTTCCCGCCGGAGCAGCGCTCGGACGTGCCGAGCGAGGTGCAGCTCGCCGAGCTCGTCCGCGAGCAGGTGCTGCGCCGCACCCGCGAGGAGCTGCCGCACGCGGTCGAGGTCGAGGTCGAGGAGGTCGACGAGCGCGACGACGGCCTGACCGAGGTCCACGCCAAGGTCTGGGCCGAGACCGAGTCCCAGAAGGGCATCCTGATCGGCAAAGGCGGCGCCCGCATCAAGGAGATCGGGACCGCCGCCCGCGCCGAGCTCGAGCGCGAGCTGGGGACGCGGGTCTTCCTCGACCTGCAGGTGCGCGTGCGGCCGAGGTGGCGCCGCGACGAGGGCCTGCTCGACCGCCTCGGGATCGAGTAGGTGTTTTTCGTCGCCTTTGTCACGCCCGGCGTGACAAAGGCGTCGAGCTACCTACCGAGGAGCGTGCGCAGCGGGGCTGCGATCGTGCGGGGCTCCTGCCGCAGCTGCCGATGGGTGAAGCGCAAGACCCGGTAGCCCCGCGCCTGAAGGTCGGCGTCGCGGGCCCGGTCACGCTCGAAGGCGTCGCGCGTGCCGTGATACTCGAAGCCGTCCGTCTCGACGACCAGTCGAGACTCGCGCCACAGGAAATCGACCTCGTAGGGGCCGATCCGGGCGTTGACGATCGGCCGGGGGAGACGGTGGCGACGACAGAGGCGCAGGAAGCGCCGCTCGAGCTCGCTTCTGGTCAGGGCAGCGTCTGAACCGACCTCGGAGCGGGAGATCAGCCCGAGGTCGAGGGCCCTGCGGGCGGCGCGCTGGTGCAGCTCGTCGCTCAGCCCCAGGCGTAGATCCGCGAGGGTTCGAGCGGGGTCGGTGAGTCGGACGCCGGCCTTGACGGCGGTCTGTTCCGGGGTCAGGGTGCGGGAGCGGTGGATGATCAGCCCCGCTCGTTTGCGCCGCCCGCCTTCTGGAACGGTGAGGTGGATGGGACCGACGGCGCGCGGCATCAGGCCCCATAGCTCCGCCGCGCTGCGGTGGCTGAGGACGGCGCTCTCTCCGAGCGCCATTACGGCTGCCAGGCAGCGGCCCTCGAAGGTCACGGCGCGGTGCCCGACCGCGTAGACGCCGCGGTGGAGGCGATGCAGCCTGCCGGCTCCGACGCGCCGCCGCATTCCCTCCCCGCTGATGCCCGCGTCGAGCAGCTGGGCGGTCGTGACCACGCCGTGCTGTCGGGCGGCGACCTCCGCCATCGTTCGGTCCGGCTCGACGCGTTTGTCACGCATACCGTGACTAAGGCGTCGGGTCACGCGGCTCGCCCCCGATGAACCGCTCCCGTCAGGCGCGCGGCGGGCGATTCGTACACTTGGCCGCATGGTCACCGATGCGGCTGAGGTAGCCCGGCACGTCGCGCGCGTGCGGTTCGACGAGCGCGGCCTCGTTCCCTGCGTGATCCAGGACTCGCGGAGCGGCGAGGTGCTGACGCTCGCCTACGCCAACGAGGAGTCGCTGCGGCTGACCCTGGAGACCGGCGAGGTCCACCTCTACAGCCGCAGCCGCGACGAGATCTGGCACAAGGGCGCGACCTCGGGCAACGTCCAGCGCGTGACGCAGTTGCGCTACGACTGCGACGGCGACGCCCTGCTGGCTCTGGTCGAGCCGGCCGGGTCCGCCTGCCATACGGGCGAGCGATCCTGCTTCTACCGCGACCTCGAGGGCAGCGCCGACGGCAGCGTCGACGGGCCACGATTCGACGGCGAGCCGCTTCCGGTCCCCTTCGAGGCCCTGCCCGAGCTGGAGCGGACGCTGCTCGAGCGCAAGCGCGACCGGCCGCAGGGCAGCTACACGGTCGAGCTGCTCGACGACCCCTCGCTCGCCGCGAACAAGGTCAAGGAGGAGGCGCGCGAGGTGGTCAAGGCCGTCTCCTCGGAGTCCGAGGAGCGGATCGCCGAGGAAGGCGCCGACGTGATCTACCACATGGCCGTGCTGATGCTCGCCCGCGGCGTCTCCATGGCCGAGGTGCTGCGCATCCTGAACGGGCGCAGGAAGTGAACGGGCGCGGTGCGCGATGAGCCCGACGGCCGCCACCGCCCTCCCGGGCCTCGAGCCTGACCTCGAGCGCGCGCGCGAGCTCGCCGAGGACGCGAACGTCGTCCCGGTCCGCTACCGCTTCGTCGAGGACATCGAGACCCCGGTCAGCGCCTTCCTGAAGCTGCGCGGCGACGGGCCCGCCTTCCTGCTGGAGTCGGCCGAGCAGGGCCGGCTCGGACGCTGGTCGTTCCTCGGCTTTCGCCCGCGCGCGATGCTGCGCTGGAGCGACGGCGTGCTCGGCGAGTGGGAGGGGGAGCTCGATCCCGGCGCCGCGCCGGCGCGCACGAGCGAGGTCGGGGATCCCTACGCAGCGGTGGACGAATGCCTCTCCAGGTACACCATCGCCGAGTCCGACCAGTTGCCGCCCTTCTCGGGCGGCGCGGTCGGCATGTTCGGCTACGACCTCGTGCGCACGGTCGAGACCACGCTCGGCGAGCCCAACCCCGACCCGCTCGGGCTGCCCGACATGGCGCTGATGATCAGCGACGTGCTGGTGGCCTTCGACCATCAGCGCCACGAGGTCTCGATCATCGCCAACGCGTTCGTCGAGGACGGGGGCATCGAGGAGGCATACGCGAGGGCCGCCGAGGCGATCGCGGACGTCCGCGAGCGGCTGCGGCAGCCCGTTCCGAGCACGACCGGACCCGAAGCAGAGGACGCGCGGCGGGATGGTGAAGCCATTGACTGGACTTCCAACATGACGCGCGAGCAGTTCGAGGCGAACGTGGAGCGGATCGTCGAGTACGTGCACGCCGGCGACGCCTTCCAGGTCGTGCCCAGCCAGCGCTTCAGCGCCGAGGTCCCGGTCGAGGCCTTCTCCATCTACAGGGGGCTGCGGGTCGTCAACCCCTCGCCATACATGTACTTCCTCGACTTCGGCGACTTCGAGATCGCCGGCGCCTCGCCCGAGCCGCTGGTCAAGGTGACCGGCGACCGCGTCGAGACGCGGCCGATCGCGGGCACCTACCCGCGCTCGGGAGACGACGAGGAGGACCGCCGCCGCGGCGAGGCGATGCTGAGCGACCCCAAGGAGCGCGCCGAGCACGTGATGCTCGTGGACCTCGGCCGCAACGACCTCGGGCGGGTCAGCGAGTACGGCTCGGTCAACGTCGACGAGCTGATGGTCGTCGAGACCTACTCGCACGTGCTCCACATCGTCAGCCACGTCAGCGGCAGGCTGCGGCCCGAGCTCGGCCCGATGGACGTGCTGCGCTCGACGCTGCCGGCGGGAACGCTCTCGGGCGCCCCCAAGGTGCGCGCGATGGAGATCATCGACGAGCTCGAGCCCGCCAAGCGCTGCTCCTACGGGGGCGCGATCGGCTACCTCTCCTACACCGGCGAGCTGGACACGGCGATCCACATCCGCACCGTCGTCGTCAAGGACGGCGTCGCGCATGTCCAGGCCGGCGGCGGGACCGTCGCCGACGCCAAGCCCGCCTACGAGTACAACGAGTCGCTGAACAAGGCCAAGGCCGTCTTCCGCGCGATCGAGCTCGCCGCCGAGCAGCCGGAGTGGCCGTGAGCGTGAAGCCCGAAGGGCGTAACGCGAATACAGGTGTGCCGAAGGGGGGAGCAGACCACGTCCGCGTCCTCGTCCTCGACAACTACGACTCCTTCACCTACAACCTCGTCCAGTACCTGGGCGAGCTGGGGGCCGAGATCGAGGTCGTGCGAAACGACGTCGCGACCGTGGACGAGCTGCTGTCGCGCGAGCCCGACCGCCTGGTCGTCTCACCGGGCCCCTGCACGCCCGCCGACGCCGGCGTCTCGATCGAGGCGATCCGGCGCTTCGCCGAGGCCGGCACTCCGGTCCTGGGCGTCTGCCTGGGGCACCAGTCGATGGTCGAGGCCTTCGGCGGCAAGGTGATCGTCGGCGACCCGATCCACGGCAAGTCGGCCGAGGTCAGCCACGACGGCAAGGCGGTCTACGAGGGCCTGCCCAGCCCGCTCGTCGCCGGGCGCTACCACTCGCTGATCGCCGACCCCGACCTGCCCGACGAGCTCGAGCTGACCTCGACTTACGCCGACGTGGTGATGGGGGTCCGCCACCGCGAGCTGCCCGCCGAGGGAGTGCAGTTCCACCCCGAGTCGGTGCTGACGCCGCAGGGCAAGCACCTGCTGGATAACTTCCTCAAGCCCTAGTGCCGAACGAGATCCTCACCCGCGCCATCGACGAGCTCTGCGAAGGCTCGCATCTGACGGCCGACCACACCTCGGCCGTGCTCGCCGAGATCATGGAGGGCCGCGGCTCCGAGGCGCAGATCGCGGCCTTCCTGATCGCGCTTCGCGCCAAGGGGGAGACGGTCCCCGAGCTCGTCGGGCTGGCGCGGACGATGCGAGAGCTGGCGGCGGAGGTCGAGGTGGACCCGGAGGGCCTGGTCGACACCGCCGGGACCGGGGGAGGGCCGGCCACCTACAACGTCTCGACCACCGCGGCCCTGATCGCCGCCGGCGCCGGCTGCCGCGTCGCCAAGCACGGCAACCGCTCGGCCACCAGCAAGTGCGGCTCGGCCGACCTGCTCGAGGCGCTCGGGGTCAGCATCGAGCTCACGCCCGAGCAGGTGGCGACATGCATCGACGAACTCGGCTTCGGGTTCATGTTCGCCCCCCGTCATCACGCCGCCACCAGGCACGTCGTCCCGGTGCGCAAGGAGCTGGGCGTGCGCACGATCTTCAACCTGCTCGGCCCGCTCACCAATCCGGCCGGCGCCAGGCGGCAGCTGCTCGGCGTCGCCGACCGCAGCTACCAGGAGACGATCGCCGAGGCGCTGATCGGCCTCGGCTGCGAGCGCGCCCTCGTCGTCTCGGGCGACGACGGGCTGGACGAGCTCAGCCTCTCCGGCCGCACCCGCGTGATCGAGGTCAGCGATGGCGGGACCGAGGAATGGTTCGCGGACCCCGCAGAGCTGGGGCTGGAGCCGGCGCCGATCGAGGCCGTCGCCGGCGGCGAGCCGGACGCCAACGCCGCGGTGGTGCGTGGCGTGCTCGCGGGCGAGGCCGGGCCGGCTCTCGACCTGGCCCTGCTGAAC
>VGBV01000055.1 GCA_016870325.1 Actinomycetota bacterium | reverse complement strand
CGGGCTCCAGCGGCATCCCGGCCGCGCCCACCGCCGCCACGGGGGCGATTCCCCCCGAGGCTCTGGTGCCGGGCCCCGGGCTGCCCGCCGACATCGCCCAGGCCTACGCCCGCGGGGACGTGATCGTGCTGCTGCTCGTGAAGGAGGGCGCGACCGACGACGAGCTGGTCAAGAGCTCGGTAGTCCGCATCTCGCGGCCCGGCGTCTCGGTATTCGTCGCCCCCGCGAGCAAGGTGGCGCGCTACTCGCGGATCACCCAGGGGGTGGGCGTCACCCGCGTCCCCGCCCTGATCGCGGTCAGGCCCAGGTCGGCCGGAGGCGCCGAGCCGCTCGCGACCGTCAGCTACGGCTTCCGCGAGATGCAGAGCGTGATCCAGGCGGTCGATGACGCCCTCTATCGAGGCAGCGACAGCATTCAGTACCACCCCGGCTGAGGCCCGCTGCGATGGCTAACCGGGACCTTCCCCGCTACCTACGTCCTGTTCCTGGCCCCGACGACCAGGCGGCGGCCGCCGCGGAGACGCCCGGCCAGGAGGGAACCTCCGGGCTGATCGCCCCGCGACAGATCGGGCGCTCGGCGGGATTCGTGACGGACGTGATAGTCGAGCTCGGATTTGCAAGCCGCGAGCAGGTCGAAGCGGCGATCGAGGAGTCGCGGACCAAGGGCCACACGCCCGAGGAGACCCTGATCGAGAAGGGGGTGATGGACGCGGAGCGCCTGGCGATGGCGACGGCGGAGCGCTACGGGCTGCACTACGTCGACCTCGCCTCTTACCCGCTCGACATGGGCGCGGCCGACCTGATCTCGATGAAGGGGGCGCGCAGGCACAAGGCGGTCCCGATCGGCTTCGTCGACGAGCACACGCTGCTGCTGGCGATGGCGGACCCTGCCAACGTCGTCGCGCTCGATGACGTGCAGATGGCGACCGGGCTGCGCTGCCAGGTCGCCGTCGCCTCCGAGTCCGACATCGATGACCTCGTCGGCCGTCTCTCGACGCTGGAGACGACCGTCGCCGAGGCGATCGACGAGGAGGACGAGGACGCCGAGCCAGAAGAGGCCGAGATCACCGACATCCGCGCGACCGCGGACGACGCCCCGGTGGTCAAGCTCGTCAACAGCGTGCTCACCCAGGCGGTCAGCGAGGGCGCCTCGGACGTTCACTTCGAGCGCGACGAGGTCGAGATGCGGATCAGGCTCCGGATCGACGGCGTGCTGAACGAGGCGGCGCGCGTCCCCAAGCGCATGGTCAACGGCGTGATCTCGAGGATCAAGATCATGGCCGACCTCGACATCGCCGAGAAGCGCGTTCCCCAGGACGGCCGCGTCGGGATCACGATCGACGGCCAACGCGTCGATCTGCGAGTCACCACCCTGCCGACCCAGCGCGGCGAGGGCTGCACGATCCGCATCCTGGATGAGTCCCGCGCGTTGCGAACCCTCGACCACCTCGGCATGGGGGGCGAGCAGCGCGCCCGATTCGAGGCCTGCTTTCGCAAGCCCTACGGCGCCGTGCTGGCGACCGGGCCGACCGGCTCCGGCAAGTCGACGACCCTGTACGGCGTCCTGCAGGAGCTGAACGAGGTCGACAAGAACGTCATCACGATCGAGGACCCGGTCGAGTACCGGCTCTCGGGCGTGAACCAGATCGGCGTCAACCGCAAGGCCGGCCTCACCTTTGCCACCGGGCTGCGCTCGGTGCTGCGCGCCGACCCCGACGTGATCATGGTCGGCGAGATCCGCGACGCCGAGACCGCGCGGATCGCCGTCGAGGCTGCGCTGACCGGGCACATGGTGCTTTCGACGCTCCATACCAACAGCGCGCCCGGGGCGATCACCCGCCTCGGCGAGATGGGGATCGAGTCGTTCCTGACCTCCTCCGCGGTCGACTGCGTGGTCGCGCAGCGCCTCGCGAGGGTGCTGTGCCCGGGCTGCAAGCGGCGCACGGTGATCCCGGTCGCGGCGCTGGAGGAGGCCGGCTTCCGGGCCGCCGCCGACTTGGAGGCCTATGAGGCTGTCGGCTGCGGGCGCTGCCAGGACATCGGCTACCGCGGGCGTCAGGGGATCTATTCGGTGATGGTGATGACCGACCACATCAAGGAGATGGTGGTCGCCGGCGCATCCGAGGCCGAGATCACGACCGCCGCCCGCGAGGAGGGGATGCTGACGCTTCGCGAGGCGGGCCTCGCGAGCGTGCGTGCGGGCGTGACCAGCATCGAGGAGATCGGCCGCGTCACGAGCTGAGGGGTCGTCAGGCCGCAGGCATTGGAGCGGCGCGTCAGCGCCGCGACTGATGCGGGCGGCCGCTACGACCCCGACCTGATGGGGTCGTCAGGCCGCAGGCCGCCCGGCGCTCAAGTTCGGCGTCCCGCCGGACGATCACAGAGGAGAAGCGATGGAAGCCGCGACCGCCAAGAAATTCGACTTCGCCGACGTCCTCACCCGGATGACGAACGAGCGGGCGTCCGACGTCCACCTCAGCCCCGGCTACCCGCCGGCGGTGCGCGTGCGCGGCAGGATCACGCCGCTGGAGGAGTACGGCAACCTCAGCATCCAGGACACCCGCGACACCGTCTACAGCCTGCTCAACGACGACCAGCGCAAGCGCTTCGAGTCCCGGAAGCAGCTCGACCTCGCCTACGCCGTGCCCGGCGTCGCCCGCTTCCGAGTCAACTG
This sequence comes from Actinomycetota bacterium, assembly GCA_016870325.1. Lineage (GTDB taxonomy): Bacteria > Actinomycetota > Thermoleophilia > Solirubrobacterales > 70-9 > VGBV01. The sequence continues at coordinate 10,737 of VGBV01000055.1, read as the reverse complement.
CTTCTTCCAGCGCGGCTCGATCAGCGCCGCCTTCAGGCGCATCCCCCACCAGATCCCCGCGCTGGCCGAGCTCAACCTGCCGGCCGTGCTGCGCGAGCTGACCAAGAAGCCGCGAGGCTTCGTGCTCGTCACCGGCCCCACGGGCTCGGGCAAGTCGACGACCCTCGCCTCGCTGATCGACATCATCAACGAGGAGCGCTCCGAGCACATCCTCACGATCGAGGACCCGATCGAGTTCCTGCACGGCCACAAGCGCTGCATCGTCAACCAGCGCGAGATCGGCGCCGACGCCGAGGACTTCGCCCTCGCCCTGAAGTCGGCCCTGCGCGAGGACCCCGACACGATCCTGGTCGGCGAGATGCGCGACCTGGAGACGATGTCGACCGCGCTGACGGCCGCCGAGACCGGCCACCTGGTGTTCGCGACCCTGCATACCCAGTCGACCGCGCAGACGGTCGAGCGCATCGTGGACGTCTTCCCCTCCGAGCAGCAGAGGCAGGTGCGGATGCAGCTCTCGGTCGCGCTGCAGGGGATCATCACCCAGCAGTTGCTGCCCACCGCCGACGGCAGTGGCCGCGTGGTCGCCTGCGAGGTGCTGCTGCCTTCCCCCGCGGTCCGCAACCTGATCCGCGAGGGCAAGAGCCACCAGATCTACTCGGCGATCCAGACCTCGGGCTCGGTCGGGATGCAGACGATGGACGCCCACTTGGCCCAGCTCGTGCGGATGGGACGCATCACCCGCGACCTCGCCGAGCAGCGGGCGAGCGTCCCCGAGGAGCTGAGGAGGCTGCTCGGTGGGGGTCCCGGCGGCCAGCAGCCCAACGGCGGGGCGGCCGCCGCGCAGCCGGCGACGACGCGCCGCCCGGCCCCGGCGCACGCGGACTTCGGAGGCTGACCCTTGAGCACCTACGCATTCCGGGCGATCGACGTCGCGGGTGTTCCCTCGCGCGGCGAGATGGAGGCCGACAGCAAGTCCGCCGTGACCGAGCAGCTGCGCGAGCGCGGTCTGATCGTGCTCGATGTCAGCGAGGAGCGCGAGCAGGTCAAGCTCGAGCGCTTCCTCGACCGCTTCCGCAGCATCCCGATCCGCGAGCTGGCGGTCTTCTCTCGGCAGTTCGCGACCCTGATCGGGTCGGGCATGCCGATGCTGCGCTCGCTCTACACGCTCGAGGACCAGACCCAGGAAGAGCGCCTCGCCGAGGCGATCGGCAAGGTCCGCCAGGACGTCGAGGCCGGCAGCTCGCTGGGGGACTCGATGGAGCGCCAGCCCGAGATCTTCGACCAGCTCTTCCGTTCGATGGTGCGGGCCGGGGAGACCTCGGGGCGCCTCGAGGAGGCCCTCGACCGCATCGCCTTCCACCTCGAGAAGATGGACGCGCTGCGCCGGCAGATCCGCTCGGCGCTGATGTACCCCGCGTTCGTGTTCGCCGTGGCGGTCGTGATCATGCTCGCGGTAGTCGCCTTCATCGTCCCCGTCTTCGTCGGGGTCTTCGAGGAGCTCGCCAACGACAACCCGGGCGAGAAGGCCGAGCTGCCCTTCATGACCCAGATCACGGTCGGGATATCCGACATCGTCACCGGCTACTGGTGGGCCTGGCTGCCGGGCATCGTGTTGGCGTTCTTCGGCTTCTTCCAGTGGAGGAAGACCGACCGCGGCGCCCACACCTGGGACCGGATCAAGCTGGGCCTGCCTTTCCAGATCGGCGACGTCGTCCAGAAGGTCGCGCTGGCGCGCTGGTCGCGAACCTTCTCGGGCACCGTCGCGTCGGGCGTGCCGATCCTGCAGTCGGTGCAGATCACCGGCGATACCTCGGGCAACAGGCTGATCGCCGACGCGATGGACGACGTCTACCGCTCGGTCAAGACCGGTGGCTCGATCGCCCACCCGGTCGAGCAGCGCTCGGACCTATTTCCGCCGATGGTCTCCCACATGGTCTCGGTCGGCGAGGAATCGGGCCAGCTCGAGCACATGCTCACCAAGATCGCCGACTTCTACGAGGCCGAGGTCGACGCCAAGGTGAAGGCGCTGACCTCGCTGCTGGAGCCCGTGATGATCGTCTTCGTGGGCGGCATCGTCGGCTTCATCGTGATCAGCATGTACCTGCCGATCTTCAGCCTCTACGACAAGATCAAGTAGGGGACACAAGGCCGCGGGCCGTCGAGCAGCCGAGCTTGCGCTCGCAGCCGCCCGACAGGTTCCGGACCTGGACCTCGTAGCGGGCGAACTCGGCCACGCATGGGCGGGGATCCTGGCGAGAAGGACCATCCGCGGGCCTCCCCCGATTGGACAAACGTCCAGCCCACAGATTGCGCGATTTTCGGGTTGGTTCTAAAGCCGCACCCGGAACGGACCGATGGACGGGACGTAAAGAAAAAATCGCCAGGGCCACGGTGCTAAAGGCAAACTCGCCGCGAGGTGAGGACGCAAAGCCAACGGGGCCCTCGGGGGACCGAGGAGCCAGCCGGGCTACCGCCGGGGTCAACAGACGCCAACGGGAAGCAAGCGGCTCTGGCAACGCAGTTGGAAATCAAAGGAGATCCAAATGCTGGAGAAGCTCCGCAAGCGAATGGGACGAGATGAGGGTTTCACCCTGATCGAGCTCCTGGTCGTGATGCTGATTCTCGGCATCCTCGCGGCGATCGCTATCCCGACGTTCTTCAATCAGCGCGAGAAGGCTCAGGATTCGGACGCCAAGGCGATGGTGAGGGCGGCTCAGACCGCAATCGAGACGTACGCGACCGACAACTCCGGTAGTTACGCCGGGGCGACCGTGGCCGCGCTGAACTCGATCGAGCCGACTGTCCAGGCCGGCGGCGACAACCCCGTCACCGTGGTGGCGGTTGGCGCGAACACCTACACGGTGCGTGCCGGGAGCCTCACGGGTCGCAACTTCGACATCACCCGTGCGGCGAACGCAGCGTTCTCGTTCCCCTGTGCGGCTGTCGGTGGTGGTTGCCCGACCGGCGGCGACTGGGGCGGCTAGGCCCAGGGCCCAGCTGACCCAACTGGCAATGCGCCAGAACGGAGTTACTCGGAGGGCGGGCCATAGGCCCGCCCTCCGCATCTCCGGCACGGGGACCTGAAATGACCAGCCCCACACCCGACAGACTTCGCGACGACCAGGCGGGCTTCATCCTCGTCGAGGTCATCGTCAGCGCGATGCTGCTGGTGATCGTGGCGCTCGGCGTCTTCGTCGCCTTCGACGCCGGCACGCGCGCCACGGCCGAGGAGCGCCACCGCGCCCGCGCCCAGTCGCTCGCCGAGGCCGACGTCGAGCGCATGCGCGGGATGCGGATCGCGAACCTCGCCGGACTCGACCAGACCGGCACCCAGGTCCTCGACGGCCTCTCCTACACGATCCGCTCCCAGGCGACCTACCAGACCGAGAGCGCGACCACCAGCACCTGCCTGCAGGGCACCGGCTCGCGCGACCTGCTGCAGGTGACCTCGACGGTGACTTGGCCCTCGATCGGGACGCGTCCGCCGGTGTCGGTGACGAGCGTGGTCTCGCCGCCGAACGGCTCGGTGGTCCCCAATACCGGCTCGCTGCTGGCGAGCGTCAAGGACTCCCGCGGCGCGGCGATGACCGGCGTCTCGATGAGCGGCGCCGGCCCGGGCTCCTTCAGCGGCACCACGGGCCCCGGCGGCTGCGTCCTCTGGCGCAACCTGCCCGCGGGCAACTACAGCCTCAGCTTCGGCGGCGCCGCGGCCGGCAAGGTCGACACCGAGGGCCAGTCCCCGAGCACGCAGACGGTCAGCGTCGTCTCGGGCTCCACCAACACCGTCGACTACCTGTTCGACTCGCCGGGCCGGATCCAGGACGTCGCCTTCAGCACCCGCGACTACGGCAACGCGCTGCGGGCGGTGACCTGGGACTCGATCGTCGTCGACCACACCGGCATGAACACGGCCCGGATCTTCACCTCGCCGCGGGCGCTCAGCATCAGCACCCCGAGCACGCTCTTCCCGTTCACCTCGCCTTATTCGATCTACGCCGGCACCTGCGGCGACAACAACCCGACCAGCGGCCTCGGCATCGGAAACTCGGTCGTACCCGTCGGCGGCACCGTCACCGGGCCGACGCTGCAGATGCCCTCGCTGCAGGTGACGCTGTGGAGCGGCTCGAGCTCGTCGAGCCCGGGCAGCCGCGTCTCCGGGGGCGACGTCACGGTCAGGGACAACGACTGCGGCGTCACCCGCACGCTGACGACCAACACCAACTCGCAGGGCCAGGTGCCGAACGACGCCGGCGGCCAGCCGATGATCAACCTGCCCTACGGCGAGAACTACGAGATCTGCGCCAACAACTCGGCCCAGAACGACAGGCGTCGGATCACCGGCTACGCGCTGACCAGCTCCGGCAGCACCGGCACGGTGCTGAACATGTACCTGGGCGGGCAGCCGGGCGGGACCTGCCCGTGATCGAGCGGCTCCGTGAGCAGGCGGGCTTCTCGATGACCGAGCTGCTGGTCGGGATCATCGGCTTCGTGATCGTGTTCGGCGTGATCATGGAGATGGCCGTCGTCGCGACCCACAACCAGGATCGGATCTCGCAGCGGGTCGCGGCCAACCAGCGCGCGCGGCCGGTGATGACGCGAATCCTGGACGGGCTGCGGTCGGCCTGCATCTACCCGCGGGTGATCCCGATCGGGACCGGCAGCACCGGCACCCAGATCAGCTTCATCTCGAGGAGCGGCTCCGCGGTGACCCCGGTGCCCGACCGGCGGGTGATCAGCCTCAGCGGAACCAACCTGAACGAGGCCGTCTACCCGTCCACCGGCGGCACCCCGCCGACCTGGACCTTCTCGGGCACCCCGAGCTCGAACCGCACCCTGATGACCAACGTGGCCGCGCCCTCCGGCGGCATCTTCCGCTACTACGACTACGTCGGCGGCTCCCTCAACCCGACGTCCCTCGCGGTGCCCCTGAGCGGGACCAACGCGGCCAGGGTGGCCTACGTGTCGGTGAACCTGACCGTCCAGCCCGGGGCCGGGGTCTCCAGTCTCGACACCAGGTCGCCGATCACGATCAATGGCGCGACCGACCTGCTGCTCGAGTCGGCCAGCCCCTTGACCACACAGGACAACCTGCCATGCACCTGATCTCGGACCTGATCGCACGTCTCCGCCGCAACGAGGACGGCTACACGATGATCGCCGTGGTCGGGATGATCGCGCTCGTCACCACCCTGGTCGGGGCGGCACTGGCCGCGACCAACGGTGACCTGAGGCTGGTGCGGCGCGACCTCGACGACAAGCGCGCGCTGGCGGCGGCGCAGGCGGGCATCGCCGACTACAGCTACCACCTCAACAACGACACGGGCTACTGGACCCGCTGCACCAACGTGCCGACCCCGCACGCGGTCAACCAGCAGGGGTCGACCGCCAATCGCCGCGCCGTTCCCGGGTCGACCGAGGGCGAGACCTACGCGATCGAGCTGCTGCCCGCGTCGGGCCAGAGCAGCTGCAGCACCGGCGACCCGGTCGGCAGCATGCTCGAGCAGAGCGGGCCGAACACCGGCACCTTCCGCATCCGCTCCACCGGCTACGCCGGCAACACGCGGCAGTCCGTGGTCGCGAGCTACGAACAGGCGAGCTTCCTCGACTTCATCTACTTCACCCAGCTCGAGACCTCCGACCCCGTCACCTACGGTTTTGCCAATCCCTCGGCGGCGCTGACGGGCGCCTATGAGCAGTGCGAGAGGCTCCGCCGCGAGGGCCGCGAGAGCGCACCGATCCCCAACTCCGGCGGGGTCTACTGCACCCGTATCGTCTTCGTCACCGGAGACGCCATCGACGGGCCCCTGCACACCAACGACGACCTGCTGATCTGCGGCACTCCCAGCTTCGGCCGTTCCTCGGCCGACGTGATCGAGGTCAGCGCGCCGCCGGTCGGCTGGGCCTCGGGCAACTGCGGCGGCGGAGGCGCCAACCCGAACTTCATCGGCCCCTTCACCACCAACGCGCCCGTTCTGACCCCGCCTCCGACCAACACACAACTGCGAACCATCGCGGGGCCGACCGCGACCTACACCGGTCAGACCTCGATCTCGCTCAGCGGCTCCAGCATGACGGTCACCAACGGTGGCAGCACGACCGGGCCGCTGCCGGTCCCGTCCAGCGGAGTCGTCTACATCCAGAACGGAGCCGGGTGCTCCTCCAGCTACTCGCCGTTCACGGCCACCTACCCGGCCACGTCGGGGTGCGGCAACGCGGTCGTGCGCGGCACCGGCGGCTACACCAGCCAGCTCACGATCGCGGCCGAGAACGACGTGATCATCGAGGACGACCTGATCCGCTCGGGCAACGGCCTGCTGGGCCTGATCGCCAACAACTTCGTCCGCGTCAAGCACCCGATCTGCCCCTCCGCCAATGCCGGCTGCAGCAACGGCACGATCACCTCGCAGACCGGCGCGGGCAACTGCAACGGGGGAGTCAACGGCACCGGTGCCCAGTCGGACCTGCGAATCGACGCCGCGATCCTGGCGATCGACCATTCGTTCATCGTCGACCACTACGACTGCGGCGCCCCCCTCGGCGAGCTCGAGGTCAACGGCGCCATCGCCCAGAAGTTCCGTGGCCCGGTGGGCACGACGCGCCCGACCGGGTACATCAAGGACTACAACTACGACGACCGCCTGCGCTACCTCGAGCCGCCGCACTTCTTCGACCCGGTCGAGGCCGCCTGGCACATCCAGCGCGAGACGCTGGACTTCCCCTGATTTCCACAGGGGGCGGGGAGCGCTCTTGGCGCAGAACGCTCAAGCATTCGTCGCCTGAAGCCGACATTCGTTCCAGATGAACGCATTGATGCCAATCGCCTTTGCCGGGGGGATGCTGCTCGGCAGCTTCGCCGGCGTCGTCGCCTACCGCGTCCCGCGCGGGGAGCCGTTCATGACCGGTCGCTCCCACTGCGACTCCTGCGACGCCCAGATCGCCGCCTACGACAACATCCCGGTCCTCTCCTGGCTGCTTCTGCGCGGGCGCTGCCGCAGCTGCTCGGAGCCGATTCCGATCCGCTACCCGATCGCGGAGCTGACGATGGCCGCGATGTTCGCCGCGACCGTCGGCGTGCTCGGGACCGCCGACCTCCCCGAGCTGGCGCTCGGGCTGATCTTCTGCGCGACCCTGGTCACGGTCACGCTCGCGGACCTGGAGAAGCGGGTAATCCCGAACGGCGTGCTGCTCGCGGCCGCCGTGGCGGCCGTCGCGATCGTGATCGCGGCCGAGCCCTCCTCGCTCCCGGAGCGGCTGATCGCGGCTGCGGGGGCGGGCGGCTTCCTGCTGCTCGCCGCTCTCGCCTATCCCGGTGGCATGGGCATGGGCGACGTCAAGCTCGCCGGGGTGATGGGGCTGTACCTCGGCGGGGCCGTCGTCCCGGCGATGGTCGTCGCGGTGCTCGCCGGCGCCCTCGTCGGGCTGGCGCTGATGGCCCTGCACGGCTCGGGCGAGCGCCGCCGCGCGATCCCGTTCGGTCCCTACCTCGCGCTCGGCGGCTTCGTCGGCCTGCTGGTCGGCGATGAGATCTCGTCCTGGTACCTCGACAGGTTCATCGGCTGAGGACACGATGGTCGAGTTCAAGCTGACAAAGAACTCCGAGCCGATCCACTTCACCCGCAAGGCCCGGGAGTCCAACGGCGCGGGGGCGGTGGTCGGGCTCGACATCGAGGCCGGCAGCATCGCGGCGAGCGAGCTCGGCAACGGCACCGCCGGGCGCACCGCGATCGCCCCGCTGCCCAAGGGCGCGTTCGCCGACGGCGAGATCAAGGACGGCGAGGCCCTGACCGGAGCCCTGAAGTCGCTCTTCGCCGAGAGCAAGCTCGGCCGCAGCGTGCGCCTCGGCGTTGCCAACCAGTCGGTCGTCGTGCGCACCCTGAGGCTGCCGCTGATCGAGGACGAGACCGAGCTCGATACCGCGATCCGCTTCCAGGCCGACGACCAGATCCCGATGCCGCTCGAGCAGGCCGTGCTCGATCACCGCGTGCTGCGCCGCCAGGCCGGCGCCGAGGGTGAGCGGCAGATGGACGTGCTCGTCGTTGCGGCGCGCCGCGACATGATCAGCTCGCTGCTCGAGGCCCTGCTCGCCGCCGGTCTCGACCCGCGTGGGATCGACCTCTCGGCCTTCGGGATGATCCGTGCGCTCGACCCGGACGCCGGCGAGTCCCAGCAGGAGGGGATGATCGGGACGACCACCCTCTACTGCTACCTCGGTGACTCGACCAATCTCGTGGTCGCCAACGGCCAGGACTGCCTCTTCACCCGTACCTCCCCCGTCGGGATCGAGGGCTTCTCCGACTCGGTCGCCGCACGCGAGGGCATCTCGATCGACGAGGCGCGCGACTGGCTGCTCGAGGTCGGGCTCGACGAGCCGATCGACGAGAGCTTCGGCACCGACCGGGAGCGCGCCGCCGCGGTGCGTCAGGAGGTCGAGGAGGGCGCCGCGAAGCTGCTCAACGAGCTGCGGCTCTCGCTCGACTACTACGGCGCCCAGGAGGGCGCGCCGCCGATCGAGCGCGTGATCGCCTGCGGCCTCGGCGTCGCCGTCCCCGGCCTGATCGAGCATCTGCGCATCGGCCTCGGGCGCGAGATCGAGACGAGGACCCCCGAGGGCCTCTCCCACCTGAACGACGAGGACGCCGCCAGGCTCACCGTCGCCTACGGCCTGGCGCTGGAGGGCTGAGCGGTGCGCCCCGTCAACCTGATCCCCCCCGACGCGCGGCGCGACGCTGTAGCGGCGATGCGCACGGGCGGCGTCCCCTATGTGCTGATGGTGGGCCTGGCGCTGCTGCTGCTGGGCGTCGTCGCGGTGGCGCTGAGCGGCAAGCAGAGGTCCGACAAGGAGGGCGAGGCCGCCCAGCTCGAGCGGGAGCTCGCGGCGGCGACCGCCCAGGCCCAGAGCCTCAGCGCCTTCGCGCAGTTCGGCGTCGTCGAGGAGACGCGCGCCGGAACGATCGCCAGCCTCGCTCAGAGCCGCTTCGACTGGGAGCGCGTGATGAACGAGCTGGCGCTGGTGCTGCCGTCGGACGTCTGGCTCGTCCAGCTCGCCGGCTCGGCGAGCCCCGCCGTCCAGATCGAGCAGGGGCCGGAGCTCGAGCTGCGCGACGCCGTCGCGGGTCCCGCCCTGGAGATCGTCGGCTGCGCCACCGGGCAGGACGCCGTCGCGGGCTTCGTCGCCGACCTCGAGGACATCGACGGCGTCACGCGTGTCGGCTTCGCGGGCTCGGAGCGCCCCGAGGAGGAGGCGGGCGCCGCCACCGAGGAGACCTCGGGCTCCGGCGGGACGACCACCGAATGCCGTACCCGGGACTTCATCGCCCGCTTCGAGATCGTCGTCGCCTTCGACGCCGTGCCCGTGCCAGGATCGGCGACCGCCGCGCCGTCGGTCCCGGCGCCGCTCGCCCCCGACGACGGCGGCACCGCCGAGGTCCAGGCCGAGCAGGCCGCGAACAGCGCCGAGGTCGGGCAGGCCTCGGCCGAGACCGAGCAGGCCACCGACCTGGTCCCGGGAGGCTGAGGTGAAGGCGAACCAGGCAACAACCGTCTCCTGCGCGGTCCTGTTCGCGGCAGCCCTGGCGTTCTACATGCTCGTGCTCTCGCCGAAGCGCTCCGAGGTCTCGCAGCTGAACGACGAGGTCAGCTCCCTGGAGACCCAGGTGGCCGAGCAGGAGCAGCTGGTCTCCTTCGGCCGGGAGGCCCGCAAGGAGTTCCCGCGCGACTACGGGCGCCTAGTGGTGCTCGGCAAGGCCGTCCCCGACCAGGCCGACACGGCCTCGCTGCTGGTCGAGCTGAACTCGATCGCGGGCGCCTCAGGGGTCGAGTTCAGGGGCATCACCCTGAGCGCCGGCAGCGGCGAGGCGACGACGCCGGCCGCGACCACGCCGCCGCCCGCCGCCGAGGGCGCGACGGCCCCGGGCTCGACCACGGCGACCACGGCGACCACGGCGACCACGGCCGCCCCGGCGACGGAGGCGAGCGCCGCGAACCTGCCGATCGGTGCCCAGGTCGGGACCGCGGGGCTGCCGACGCTTCCCTATGACCTCAACTTCAAGGGCGGGTTCTTCGGGATCGCCGACTACATCGGCCGCCTCGACAGTCTCGTCAGCTTCGACGACAAGACTCAGGACGTGAAGGTGGACGGCCGCCTGATGACGGTCGACGGCTTCTCGATGACCGGCGGCTCACCGACCGCGAACCCGCTGCTCGAGGTGAACATGATGCTGACCTCCTACGTGACCCCTTCGACCCAGGGCCTGACGGCCGGGGCGACACCGGTCGGCCCGGCCCTCGCCGGCCCCTCGACCACGCCCGCCGCGACGGTGGCGCCATGAGGGACGGCAAGCTTCAGCAGTTCGGCAGCGACCTGCTCTATGACCTGCGCAGCCGCGGGTTGCTGCCGCTGGTGGTGGGGCTCGCCGTGGCGATCGTAGCGGCCCCGCTGGTGATCAAGATGATGTCGGGCTCCGAAGAGGCCCCCGCGGGCGGACAGTCCGGCGCGGTCACGATCGAGCCGGCCCCCGATGGCCAGGCCGCGGTGCTGGCCTACTCGCCCGGGTTGCGCAAGTACCAGCAGCGCCTCGATGGCAGCTCCAGCGACCCCTTCCGCCAGCAGTTCCCGGCGATCGCCGCCGACACGCTCGGGGGGAGCGGGGCGGGGGTGGCGAGCTCGGACGGCAAGCGCGGCGGCTCCGGCGGCTCCGGCGGCGGCTCCGGCGGCGGCGGCTCCGGCGGCGGCTCCGG
>VGBV01000054.1 GCA_016870325.1 Actinomycetota bacterium | reverse complement strand
GGCGCCGGCGGCGAACTCCCGCAGCAGCGACTCATCGGCCCCGCGCAGCCCGTCGGCCAGCGCCTGCGCGCCGGCCAGCGCGCGGGCCGGGGTCTCGGCGTCCGCGACGCGTTCGTCGTAGAGCGCGATCGCCGCCTCCAGGCCGGCGGCCAACCCGGCGTCGGCCTTGCCCTGGCGGGAGTCCTCGCTGACCAGCCGCAGGATGCCGACCAGGGCCAGCGCACCGACCAGCACGATCAGCACGAAAAAGAGCGCCAAGCGCCTGCCAAAGCTCGCCAAAACATGGTAGCCACGGCGCCGACGTGCGCCCGGCATCCTCACCGTGCCAACATGTGTTCCACGGGGCTATAGCTCAGCTGGAAGAGCGCCTGGATCGCACCCAGGAGGTCGCCGGTTCGAGTCCGGCTAGCTCCATCGCATACTTGCCTGCCCAGCGAGCATCAGCAGGCGCACCGCAGGGCCTGTGGGCTCGATCTGTATGCCCCGTCCGGGGGCAGCGGTCATCCTCAGCGGCGGGCTACCCGCTTGATCTTCAGCCTCGCGGTCTGGGTGCTGGCGCTGCTCGCGGCGGCGACCTCGAAGCCGAGGCGGGCGTAGAGCCAACGAGCGCACGAGCGGGTCCGAGGCTAGGACGTCTTGACGTGCACGACTCGTCGCCGGGCGACCGTGTTGCCGGGTCCCGGACGGGGCGGCTCTACCATGGCCGTGATGCGAATCGACGAGATCCTGAAGCGGCCGGACCCGAGCTTCTCGGTCGAGTTCTTCCCGCCCAAGAGCGAGGACGGTCGCCGGCAGCTGTTCCAGACGGTCGAGATGCTCGGCCGGCTCGAGCCCGCCTTCTTCTCGGTCACATACGGCGCCGGCGGCTCCACCCATGACCGCCGCACGACGATGGAGATCACCCGGACGATCCGCGATCAGAACGGGATCGAGACGATGGCCCACCTGAACTGCGTCGGCGAGACGGCGGAGGGATTGGCGAAGGTCGTGGACGAGATCGCCGCCTCTGGCATCGAGAACGTGCTCGCGCTGCGCGGGGACCCGCCCACCGGCGAGACCAGCTTCGAGCAGCCCGACGGCGGGCTCGGCAGCGCCGCCGAGCTGACGGCGATGATCCGCGGGTCCCACCCCGAGATGGCGATCGGGGGCGCCTGCTTCCCCGAGGTCCACCCGGATGCGGAGAGCCTGGAGGCCGACCTCGCCTACCTGAAGACCAAGGTGGACGCCGGCGCCAGCTTCCTGATCACGCAGCTCTTCTTCGACAACCAGGTCTACTTCGACTTCGTGCCCGCGGCGCGCGCCGCGGGGATCGACGTGCCGATCGTGCCGGGGGTGATCCCGATCGTCAGCTTCGACCAGCTCAAGCGCACCTGCGCCCTCTGCGACGCGAGCATCCCCGAGCCGCTGGAGCGGGCGCTGCGCGACCTCGGAGGCGACGACCGCGCCGAGTTCGACTTCGGCGTCAGCTACGGCGCCGCCCAGTGCGCGGGGCTGCTGGCCGCCGGGGCGCCCGGGATCCATTTCTACGCGCTCAACCGCTGGCCCGCGACGCGGGCCATCCTGGGCGCCCTGCGCGCGACCCGCCCCTGGGAGCGGCTGCCGCACGAAGCCTGGGCCAAGACCGTGCCTGGCGCCGCCTAGACTTCCCTCTCGTGCCGAGGTTCGAGCACCTGGGGAGGAGCATCGCCTACGACGTCCACGGTGAGGGCGACCGCGTGCTCGTGCTGATCCACGGGCTGCTGATGAACCGCCACATGTACGACCGCCTGGCGCCGGAGATGGCCGCGCGGGGCAACCGCGTCGTCGCCGTGGATTTGCTGGGCCACGGCGAGTCGGACCGGCCCGCGGAGATGGTCAACTACGGGATCAACTTCTTCGCCCAGCAGGTGATCGCCCTGCTCGATCACCTCGGGGCCGAGCAGGCCGTGATCGGGGGCACCTCGCTGGGAGCGAACACGACCCTGACGATCGCCCGAGCGGAGCCCGAGCGGGTGCGCGGGATGATGTTGGAGATGCCCGTGCTCGACAACGCGCTGCTGGGCGTCAGCGTCATCTTCACCCCGATCCTGCTGGGGCTGCGCTTCGGCGCCCCCCTGTGGCGCCGCACGGCGGCGCTGACCCGGCGGATCCCGCGCAGCGCCTACATCCTCGACCTCTGGCTGGACCTCGCCCGCCAGGACCCCGAGCCCTCCGCCGCCGTGCTCGAGGGCCTTGTCCTGGGCCCTGGGGCGCCCCACCACGACGAGCGGGTGAAGATCCAGCAGCCCGCGCTCGTGATCGGGCACCGCGCCGACCCGCTGCACCCGTTCAGCGACTCGGGCATGCTCGCCGAGGAGCTGCCGAACGCCCGGCTGATAGAGGCCAAATCGATCCTCGAGTGGCGGATCGCGCCCGAGCGCCTCGACGACGAGCTGGGCCGCTTCCTCGACGAGGCATGGGCCGAGGCCGCCGTCCCCGCGCCCGCTGAGGCGAGGTTGAGCCGGCTTCGCTAGATTCGCGAGCTCGATGGTCGGCAACCGCGAGGAGAGGGAGCGCCTGCGCCGGCAGCGGCTGGCCCAGCAGTCGAGCCAGGGCTCGAGCGAGCGGCGGCGCATGATCGTCGGCTACATCACGGCCGGGCTGCTGGCCGCGGCCGTCGTCGCGGGCCTGGTGGTGGTGATCACCTCGGGCGGCGACGAGGGCAGCGGCGTCCAGGTCAGCGACAGCTGCGAGAACGCCTCGATCGCCACAGACTTCGGCTTCTACAGGGAGTCCTTCGGGTGCGACAACCGCGAGGGCACTCCTCCCCCCGAGCTCCAGTTCGGCGACCTCGAGGAGTCGGCCCAGGAGGCCGGCTGCGTGCTGATGCTGGACCTGCCCGAGGAGGGCCGCGGGCACTTCACCGACGAGAACGAGGGCTCATTCGAGTCCAACCCCCCCACCTCGGGGGAGCACTACGGCGTCCCCGACGAGACCGGCAGCGGCGCCACCGCCGACGGCGCCTACACCGAGGCCATCCCCCACGCTCGCACCGTTCATGCCCTCGAGCACGGCCGCGTCGCGATCTGGTACTCGCCCGACCTGCCCGAGGACCAGCAGCTCGCGCTCAAGGGCGTCTTCGACGAGGACCCGGGCGGCATCATCATGATGCCCGACCCCGAGCTGCCCTACGCGGTCGCCTTCAGCGCCTGGAACAACGCGGTCGGCTGCAAGAACTTCGACCCGCTGGTCGTCGACGTGGCCCGAAACTTCCGCGACACCTTCCGCGGCAACGGGCCCGAGAACGTCCCCTTCCTCTAGCGCCTCGACTTCTCCTTTGCCCCGCTGGGCGGGGGAGGACGCCCGCCTCCGGGGAAACGTATCGGCGCTGGTCATGCAGGGCGCCGTTCAGGCGGGGAATACGGCCACGAAGAGAGAAACACAAGCCGTGCAATCGTGTTCCGATGATGATGCGCGGTAGCCGTCTGATCGCCCTGGTGCTCGGCACCACCGCTCTCCTCGCGTGGGCGGCCCCCCCGGCGATGTCGCGAGGCAACGCGCCCCGAGCCGTTGACTTCGAGGTCGCGCTTCCGGCGGCGCGTCCGCTTCCCACTCCCTCCGGGTGGGGGCGGCCCGCGGGGGCCGCACACGAGCCGGGGGCCTGGGGACGCCCACAGACTCACGCGCACGCAGGTCAGCACCGGGCTCGCTTCATCACCCCGGTCGTGACCGCTCAGCAGCGGTTCGACCTGGTCGGGGTCGCGCGCGAGATGCGCCGCCTCGAGATCAGGGTGCGGGCGGGCGGCGGGGCATGGTCGGAGTGGGTCGAGCAGGTGGACGGAACCCCGATCTGGGTGGACGGGGCCGACGAGGTCCAGCTCCGGGCCCCCTTCCGCCCCGACGGCAAGCTCCACTTCGTCGTCGTCTCTGGGAAGGGGCGCGGCGCAGGCGACCCGGTCGAGGATGCCCGCGAGAAGGCCGGTTCCGCTCTCCTCTCGACCGCGCGCTCGTCAGCGGCGAGCGCCGCGGCGCCGAAGCCGAAGATGATCGGCCGCGGCGCCTGGGGGGCGAATCGTGAGCAGGGGGGGTGTCAGCCCCGGGGCGCGCCCGAGTACGGCGCGGTCAGGTCCGCCGTCATCCACCACACCGTCAGCGCCAACGACTACACCAAGGCCGAGGCGGCGGGCATCGTGCTCGGGATCTGCCGCTTTCACGTCAACGGCAACGGCTGGAACGACATCGGCTACCAGGCGCTCGTCGACCGCTTCGGCCGCATCTACAAGGGCCGCGCCGGCGGCATGCGCTCGGCGGTGGTCGGCGCCCAGGCGCAGGGCTTCAACGAGGAGACCACCGCGATCGCCTCGATCGGCGACAACCGCGGCCTCAAGCTGAGAAAGAAGGCGAGGGCCGCGGTCGCCAGGTACGTGGCCTGGAAGCTCGGGGTGCACGGGATCGACCCGGCGACGACCACGGAGCTGACCTCCGGCGGCGGCAGCCTCAGCCTCTATCCCGCCGGCACCGTGATCACCGTCTCGCGCGTGCTCGGCCACCGCGACCTGGGCTCGACCGAGTGCCCCGGCGACAGCCTCTACGCCCAGATCAAGTCGATCCGCAAGGCCGTGCAGAAGCGCGCCCTCGTCTCCGGGCCCGGGGCCGGCCCGGCCCGCCCCGCCAAGGGCTGACGCGCCAGCGGCTCAGCGCCGCTGCACGACCCTGCCGCCGACGGAGTCGGGGGCGAGCCCGGACGATTCCGCGCTGACCTCGTAAGGTCGCGATCGCCCGGCGGCCCGACCGCAGCGCGCGGCGCAGCTTGCGCTGGGCCCGCTTAGAAGAGCCCGCTCTGCGGGTAGTCGGGGGCGAAGGCGATCGAATAGAGGCCGCACTCTCCGCAGGCCTCCTCGTTGATCGCCAGCACCTGGTCGGTCAAGTCGGCGAACGGGGTCGGCTGGGTGACGCCGTTCTTGACCAGGTGGATCGTGCCCGCCCCCTCGAGCACGAAGACGCGCTCGGGGTCGCCCGGCGGGCCGGCCACGTAGTAGGGGTCGGTGAAGCTCTGGCCGCCGAACGGAACGAGCTCGAGCTGCTGGGCCGCGGCCGGGGCGGCGCCGCCGAGCAGCGCCAGGCCGGCCGTCGCCGCCGCAGCGGCCGTGGCGAGCGCGCGCCTCACGCCGGCGCCCGGTATGCGGGGAAGAAGCCGGCGGGGGCCTCGGGGCGGGCGGCGCGGAGCCCCTCGTAGGCGGCGGGGTCGCAGACGACCTCGTGCGTGCGGAACTGAGCCGACTCGTTGGCGAAGCCGCGCTTGAAGCCGTCCAGCGAGTCGCCCGGCGTCACCCCGCCGCCCAGGTGCAGCCGCAGCCCCAGCTCGCCGGCGAGTGAGGTCATCGCCGCGAACAGGTTCTTCATCGGCGAGTCCCCGAGGGCCTCCTCGGCGGTGCCGCCGAGGAAGTAGTGCAGAAGGTGGTCGCTCGTGACCGCGATCGCTCCCGCGCCCGGCGCCTCGCCGTCGCGCCCTGCGAGCAGCAGCCAGGCCGTCTCGGCGCTGAGCACGCGCTCGAAGTAGTCGCTGTCGAGCAGGTAGCGATCCCCGGCCCCCGTGCGCGCCATCGTATCCGCGTAGGCGCGCTCGAAAGCGCGGCGGTCGGGCTCGGCCGCGTCGGCGCCCGGCTCGGCCGCGACCCCCCAGCCGCGCCGCTCGTTGCGGCGGATCTGCTCACGCAGGCGCTTGCGGACGCCGCTCTCGGCGCGCGGGTCGGCGATGTGGACCTCCGCCCTGACCGTGCCCCCGGCGAAACAGGGCGCCTCGCCGATGCGGTCGCGCACGAAGAGGCTGACGAGCCCCGTTCCCGACCAGTCCACCCGCGAGGGGTCGAGCGGGTCGGGCGCATCCGTCACGGCGCCGGGGTAGCCGTAGGGCGAGATCGCGTCCCGCAGCTCCGAGCGCTCGATCTCGCGCACGATCACCGGCAGCGCCACGGTCCCGGCGGAGCCCTCGATCGCGACGGTGTGGGTGACGCCCTCGGCCGCGAGGAACTCGGGCGAGCGGAAGAAGTTGCTCGGGTCCGACCCAGCCGCACCCCCGTCCTCGATCAGCTCAGCCCTCATCGGGCGCCGAGGTCATCTCGACCCGTCCTCGCCTTCGGCTGCGGGCGGGTCCGGCTGATCCTCGGGGAAGCCTCCCCAGAGCTCGACGTCGATCAGCTCGTCGCCGTGGCGGACGTGCCTGCGCAGCACCCCCTCCTGCTTCCAGCCGTTGTAGATCACGGCCTTCTTGGCGGCCTCGTTGGTGGCGGGGATGCGCCCGTAGACCTTGTGGGCGCCGAACTCCTCGTAGGCGATCTTGTTCGTCAGCCGCTCGGCCTCCCGCCCCACGCCCTTGCCGACGACGCGCTCGTCGGCGACGATCGCGCCGAGCTCGGGCGCTGTCTGGCGTCCGAGGCCGTACAGCGCCGTGTAGCCGACCGCCTCGTCCACCCCCTCGAACTCCACCGCCCACTTGCGGTCCTCCCCGGAGTCGTCCATCGCGCGCTCCACCCAGGCGCGGGCGTCCTCCTCGGTGAAGGAGTCGCGGTGCTCGACCAGGTTCGCCGTCATCGCCGGGCTGTTGAACCAGCGGTGCACGGCGGCCGCGTCCTCGGGCCTGAACCTGCGCAGGGAGATCCCTCGTGCCATGGCCCCAGCCTATCCGCGGGTCTCGTGGGTCTCGGACTCGCGCTCGGCCGCCTGGCGCAGTGGCGAGTCGGCGGCCGAGCCGCCGAAGCTGTCGGGCGCGGCGAGGCCGGTCCCGCGCAGCAGCACCAGCGGCGTCGCGGCGATGATCTTCAGGTCGAGGCCGAGCGAGCGGTGCTCGACGTACCAGACGTCCTGCTCGATCCGCTCCTCCCAGGGGATGCCGGCGCGGCCGTGGGTCTGCGACCAGCCCGTCACTCCGGGCTTCAGCTCCAGGCGCCGCCGCTGGCGCGGCGTGTACAGCTCCGCCTGGGCGGGCAGCGTCGCGCGCGGGCCGACGATCGCCATCTCGCCCCGCAGCACGTTGACCAGGTTCGGGACCTCGTCGAGCGCGAAGCGGCGCAGCACGCGGCCGGCCGTGGTCACGCGCGAGTCCCCCTCGACCACCGCGGTCCCGACCCCGACCGGGTCCGAGCCCTGCACCATCGTGCGCAGCTTCCAGAGCTCGAACTCCGCTCCGCCGCGGCCCACCCTGCGCTGGCGGTAGATCACCGGTCCCCGCGAGCCGAGCTTGATCGCGATCGCGGCCAGCGCCAGCAGCGGGGACGCGAGCAGCAACCCGAGCGCCGCGATCGCGACGTCGGCGGCGCGCGGCAGGCCGCGGCGGGGGCTCACCGGGTGCCCTCGACCTTCTCCCAGCCGATCGGCACCCGGCCCGCGCGGATGCGGTCGAAGAGGCCGACGGCGATCGAGGCGGTCACGGTCACGTAGTAGTAGGCGATGCGGAAGGGGAGGAAGGGGACGAAGCGGCCGAGCGCCGCGGCGGCGAGCAGCCCGAGCTGGAGCGCCATTGTGACGACGTAGACGCTTCCCTGCCCCAAGAGCGCCGCGTTCGCGGCCAGCGCGACCAGGTGCAGCCACGGGGTCAGATAGCGCCCGAGGCGGTGCGAGTAGATCTCCCAGGCATACGCGGGGCTGTAGCCGCGCGGGCTCAGCATCCTCCAGCGCAGCATCACGTCCCAGAGCCCCCACATCATCCGGCGCTTGCGCTTGAACTCGCCCTCGACGCTCGGGGCCATGCGCTCGCTCGCGATCGCGCCGGGCTCGTAGACCGCGCGCCGGCCGCGCTTGGTGATCTCGAAGGGGAAGCCGATGTCCTGGCCCCGGCTGGGATGGAGCTCGACGTAGGCCTCGCGGCGGACCGCGTTGATGCCGCCGTTGCCGGCGGTGATCCCGGCCAGGCGGGACTCCATCGCGCGCAGCGCCATCTCATAGCGCCAGTAGAGGCCCTCCTGGTTGCCCTGATCGCCACCGCTGAAGCGGACCTGGCCGCAGACGTAGCCGACCCGCTCGTCGTCCAGCCGGGCCACCAGGCGCCGCAGCGCGTCGGGCTCCCAGAAGCTGTTCGCGTCGGAGAAGGCCAGCACCGGGGCGTCGGTCCGGCGCACCGCCTCGTTCAGCGCCGCGACCTTGCCGCCGCGCGGCAGCTCGAGCACGCGGTCGGCGCCGGCCGCGCGCGCGAGCTCGACCGTCCGGTCCGAGGAGCCGTCCGAGCTGACGACGATCTCCAGCAGCTCGCGCGGATAGTCGAGCGCGAGCGCGTTCGCGACCTTGCGCTCGATCACGTCCTCCTCGTCGTAGGCGGCCACGATCAGCGCTACGCGGGGCAGCTCGGCGGGCTCGGCCGCCCGCTCGTCGCGCCCGAACAGGCGCGAAGCCACCGCGAGCAGCAGCGGGTAACCGAGGTGGGCGTAGACGATCAGCGCTACCGCGGCCCAGAAGGCGACCTCCACGGCGACCATCAGCCCGGGCCTCCCCCGCCCTGGCCGAGCAGGCGCTCGTACAGGGCCAGGGTGTCGCGCCCGATCCGGTCCCACGAGTAGCGGCCCTGAGCGGCGGCGAGCGCCCCGGCCGCGAGCCGCTCGCGCTCCGCGGGGTCGCCGAGCAGCTCGCGCAGCGCCGCCGCCAGCGCGGCCGGGTCCTCGGGCGGGACCGTCCGCGCCGCGCCCTGAGCGGCGATCTCGGGAAAGCCCCCGACCGCGCTCAGCAGCAGCGGGCGCCCGAAGGCGAGCGCGGTGTAGAGCACGCCCGACTGCTCGATGTTGCGGTAGGGCAGCGCCACCACGTCGGCGCGGCGCATGTAGGCCGGGATCTCCGGATCGGTGACGAAGCGATCGATGAAGCGGACCCTGCCGGGGGCCCTGGCCGCGAGCTCGCGCAGCGGCTCCATCGGCATCCGCGGCATGCCGACGACCCAGAGCTCGGCGTCCTCGACCCCGGCGAAGGCCTCGAGCAGCACGTCGGTCCCCTTATAGGGGCGGATCAGGCCGAAGGCGAGCACGACCGGCCTCTCGACCTGCCGCAGCTCGTCGGGCAGGGGCTGCTCGTCCGGCTGGCGGGTCAGGTAGTCGAAGGCCCCGTGCGGGATCACCTCGAGGCGCTCGCGCGGGACCTCGAACTCGCGCTCGAGCCGTCCCGCTCCGTGCTCGGTGTGCACGATCACCGAGTCCATGCGGCCGAGCAGGTCTTTGAGCGTGCGCCCGATGCGGCTCTCGGCCTCGGGCAGCCGCCAGTGCATCGTGAACACGCGCGGGTGCACCGGCGCCAGCAGGTGCTGGTCGAGGCGCGGGACCGGCAGCCATTGGTAGTGCAGGACCTCGGCGCCGCACGCGTGGCGGCGGTGGCGGCGCATCCCGGGCAGGTGCTCGGCGGCGCGCAGCGCCCGGCGGAGCTTCGCGTTGCCGCCCGATCCGGAGCTGCGGCGATAGAACAGCTCGGTGACCTCGTAGCCCGGCTCGCGGGGGACCGGACCGTAGGGAAAGCGGCAGGTGACGAGCTCGACCTCGGCGCCGGCGCGGGCGAGCGCCGCGCAGAGGGCGTGGTCGTATGGAGGCGTATATGCCGCCGGATCGACGATCTGAACACGCATGGGGCAGCATTGTCGCCGTGCTGCTCTCTTACTGCGTGGTCAACACCGACGGACGGGAGGATCTTCTCGCCTGCCTCGAGGCGATCGAGGCCACCGCCCCGCCCGGGATCGAGCGTGAGGTGCTGGTCCTGGACAACGCCTCGACCGACGGATCGGCCGACGCCGTGCGCGAGCTGGGCCGCGAGATCCGGCTGATCGAGCTCTCCCGGCGCGAGGGCAAGGCGGCCAACGACTCCCGCCTGCTGCGCGAGTCACGCGGGGAGATCTGCCTGCTGCTGAACGAGGACTCCGAGCTGCAGCCCGGCGCCGCCGCGGCGCTGGTGGACGCGGTCCAGTCCGACCCACGGGTCGCGGCGGCGGGCGCCCGGCTGCTGAGCTCGGAGGGGGACCCCGTCCCCTGCGCCTGGCGCTTCCCGGGGCTCGCCACCGCGCTCGCCGGCGCGGCCTTGATGCACCGGCGCTTCACCGTGCAGAGCGGCGGCGAGCGCACCCGCCGGGTGGACTGGGTGCAGTCGAGCGCGATGGCGGTCCGCCGCCAGGCCGCCGAGCAGGTCGGATACCTCGACCCCGAGTTCTTCATCTACTCGGACGAGACCGACTTCTGCCGCCGGCTCGCCAACGCCGGCTGGAGCACCCTGTTCGTGCCCGCGGCCCGCGCCGTCCACCGCGACCAGATGGCGAGCGACGCCGCCGGCGCCGAGCGCCGCATCGTCGAGTTCCACCGCAACCGCGACCGCTACCTGCGAAAGCACAAGGGCGGCGCCGCGGCGGTGATGCTGCGCCCCCTGCTCGCCTTCCCCTACCTGCTCCGGGCCCTGGCCGCCCTGTTCGTCCCGGGCCGCGACCCCCGCCGCATGTGGGCCCACGCCCGCCAGGCGATCCGCCCCGGCCGCGGCGAGGGCATCCGCGAGGCGGCGGAGTCCTTCAACCGCGGTGGCGACTGAGTTCCGCTCAGCTACTCACCCCATCGCCGTGGCGGCACAGATGTCAGAGGTGGCGCGCAGGGGGCGACTACTGCCGCGCGTCCTCGTCGCGCTGGGCGGCCTCGAGGGTCTCGCGGGTGAGGCGGGGGCCGGCGCCCTCCTCGGCCTCGGGCCGCTCGCGCTCGGGCTCCGGCGGGCTCTCGCGCAGGCGGCGGTAGGAGTCGCGGATCGCCGATGGGGTGAGGTTGTTGGCGGCGGCGCGGCGCTCCTCCTCGGAGAGGAAGCCCGTCAGGAAGAGGACCGCCGGGTAGAGCAGCCAGGCGAGCGTGCGGGAGGCGAGGCCGGCGAAGCCATCGGTCGGCAGCAGCACCTCGCCCGCGGCCACCAGCAGGCCGGCCAGCAGCAGCGCCTGCGAGAGGCGCAGCCACTCGTACGGGACCTTGAACAGGCGCTGGGTGAACACGTACATCAGCGCCAGCACCACGGCGTAGGAGGCGACCAGCGAGACGCCCGCGCCGACGATCCCGAGCGCCGGGATCAGGACCAGGTTGAGGCCGATGTTGACCGCGGTCCCCGCCGCGGTCGCCGGGAAGTTGAACTCGGTGCGCCCCGTGCGGCCGAGGACCACGACCAGCACCAGGTAGAGCGCGTAGAGCATCACCCCGGTCGAGACCAGGCCGATCGCCTCGTAGGACTCGAAGAACTCGGGCGCAGCGAGCAGGCGCACGACCCAGCGCGAGAGCAGCCAGAGCCCCGCGACGCAGAAGGTGCAGACGACGACGAACCAGGTCACGATCACCGCGTAGGCGCGCCGGGCCTCGTCGTCGTCGGTGATCGAATAGGCGAGCGGCGGCCAGGCGAGCTGAAAGCCCTTGACCAGCACGTTGACCGCCTGGGCGAACTTGACCGAGAGCGCGTAGAGCCCGGCGTCGGCCAGCCCCGCCAGGCGGACCAGCATCACGCGGTCGATGAAGTTGAGCGAGTAGAGCGACAGCTCGGCCGGCATCGTCGGCAGCCCGAAGCGCAGCATCCGGCGCAGCAGCGGCCGGTCGGGCAGCAGCGCCAGCCGCCTGCGCTGGGTGACCAGCAGCGCGGCCAGGAAGACCGCGCCGGTCGCGTACTGGCCCAGGAGCAGCCCCTGCGCCCCCTCCTCCTGGAACACGACCAGGTAGACGGTGACCGGGATCGTCACCAGCACGTTGGAGACGGTGAAGGCGAGGAATGCCTTGGCGCGCTCGTCCAGCCGGAACAGCGCCAGCAGGAACTCGTACATCGTGAACACCCAGAGCCCGAAGATCGCGATCCGCACCAGCTCGGGGTCCGAGCGGTCCAGCAGCAGCTGCGAGATCGGCTCGGCCAGCGGGAAGGCGATCGCGAGGCCGATGGTCGTGGACCAGAGCAGCGAGGCGAATCCCGTCTTCACCACCTTGTCGGGGTCCTCGTCGCGCTCGTAGTAGAAGCGCAGCAGCGCCTCGATGATCCCCAGCCGGATCACGATGCTGGCCGCGATCACCGCCACGATCAGGACCTCGGCCGCTCCGTAGTCCTCGGGGGTGAGGTAGCGCGTGTAGAGCGGCAGCAGCGCGACCGCGATCAGCTTCGAGATCACGCTCGAGGCCGTGTAGGCGGCCCCGGTCGTCGCCAGCCGGCGCAGGTAGCCGGTCATCTATCGGAGCTTGGAGCCTGCGTCGGCCGAACCCGCGGCCGCCAGCGAGCCGCCGATCGCGAGCAGCGCCCAGGTCAGCGGATCGTTGAGGAAGCCGCCGTAGCCGACCGTGTGCACGAGCAGGGCCGCGAAGGCGCTCGCGATCGCGATCCGCGCCAGGGCGCGGACGCCGTCGCCTCCCTCGCCGGGCTCGCCGATCGCGCCGGGCGGCGCCCCCAGCCCGGGCGCGATCGCGCGCATGCCCGTCAGCAGCACCCAGGCGCAGGCCGCCACCAGCCCCGCGTAGGCGAGCAGGCCCACGACCCCCTGCTCGGCGGCGACGGTGACCGGCTCGTTGTGGGAGATCGTCGTCTGTCCCTCGCCCACGTCCTCGAGCTCGCCGAAGGTCTCCGAGAACGCGGCCGACCCCTGGCCGACCAGCGGCTCCTGCTTGAACAGCTCCCAGCCGCCCTCGATCAGGGTCGTGCGCCCGCTCGAGACCTCGCTGGCGGAGTCCTCGGCCTCGGAGGTGCCGCCGACGAAGACCACGATCGCTAGCACCGCGGCGAGCGCAACCGGCGCCAGCAGCGCCGTCCAGCCCGCGCGCCAGCGCAGCCCGATCAGCACGGCCGCGCCCGCCAGCACGGCGATGAAGCTGGTCTGGGAGAAGGCGACGAACAGGCCCGCCAGCAGCACCGCGAGCGAGCCCGCGAGCAGCGAAAGGCGCCGCGGCTCGCGCGTCCAGAGCACGACCGCCAGCGCCAGCACCGCGGCCGTAGCCAGGTAGCGGCCGTAGATGTTCGGATCCCAGAACAGGGAGTTGGCGCGGAAGTAGAAGTGGAAGTCGTTGGAGCGGTCGAGCGCCGGGTTCCAGAAGATCTCCTCGGCCAGGTGCTGCCAGACGCCGACCAGCGAGAAGACGACGGACTCGCCCACGAGCACCGCCAGGCTCAGCCCCAGCAGCCTCGGGGTCCACTCGACCTCCGAGAGCAGCACGAACATCGCCGCGAAGGGGACGATGAAGAAGCCGATGTTGCGCGCCGCGAAGGGGACGTCGGCCGAGTAGGAGGCCTGCAGCCCGTAGAGCGCGGTCGCCGCCGCGAGGGCGACCAGCAGCAGCCGCGGCTCGCCGCCGCGGCGCTCACCCCCCTCCCGCAGGGCGTCCCAGGCCATCGCCGCGACGCCGGCGGCGATCACCATGTACAGCGGCAGCAGCAGGTTCGCGTCCTCACCGGCGCCGAGGTCGATCGGGACCCGGAAGGGCAGCGCCGCGACCAGCAGCAGCGGCAGCGCGACGGGCATGCGGCGCAGGCCCCAGGCGAGCGCGACGACGGCGGCGAGGGCGGCGAGCA
>VGBV01000053.1 GCA_016870325.1 Actinomycetota bacterium | reverse complement strand
AGGGCACGCATGGCCGAGCAGCCCAAGGACGCAGGGCGCAGCCCTTGGTGGCGCCAAGGGCAGGCCCGAGGACGCCGGGATGCGATGCGCCATGCGGGGCCTCAGGCGTGCGTGGTCGTGGAATCAATCATCTAGGTGTGGCGCTCGCCGAGGATCTCGCCGAGGCGGCGCTCGAGCGCGACCGAGACGGCGGCGCGCACGGGGCCCTCCGAGAGCCGCTCGACGAGGGCCTCGAGGAAGCCCTCGATCACCAGCCGCCTGGCGTCGACGAGGGTCAGCCCGTGCGATCGCAGGTAGTGCAGCTGCTCTTCGTCGATCTGGGCGACCGCGGCCGCGTGGGTGCAGCGCACGTCATCGGCTTCGATCTCGAGGCCTGGGATGGCGTCGGCGTGCGCCTCGGTCGAGAGCAGGAGGTTTCGGGACTCCTGGAACGCGTCGGTCTGCTGGGCGCCGGGGTCGACGCGGATCATCCCGCGCCAGACCGCCGTCGCGGAGTCGCTGAGCACGCCGCGGAAGGCGAGGTCGGAGACCGTGGAGTGCGCCGCGTGCTCCTGGGTCGTGTCGAAGTCGAGGTGCTGGCTGCCATTGCCGGCGTAGGCCCCGGTGACTCGCGCCGTCGAGCCCTGGCCCGCGAGCTTCGTCTCCATCCGCACCTTGCCGCGCGCCGAGCCGAAGCCCAGCGCCACCCAGTCGAGCGTGGCGTCGCGCTCGACCTCGGCGCGCTGGGTCGCGAACACCCAGCTGCCCGCGCCCAGGCCCTGGGCGGTGACGTAGTGCAGGGTCGCGCCCGGGCCGACGAAGACCTCGGTCACGGTGTTGAACAGCCCCGCGCGCTCGGGGTCGGTCGCGAGCCACTGCTCCCAGACCTCGGCCTCGGCGTTCTCCTCGAGCACGATCAGCGTGCGGAAGCCGACCGAAGCGCGGTCCGCGTCGTGGACGGCCGCGATCTGCGCGGGCTGCTCGAGCCGCTTGCCGGCCGGCACGTAGACGAAGGCGCCGCCCCGCCAGGTCGCGTCGTTGCGGGCGACGAACGGGTCCTCGGAGCCCACCACCGAGCCCAGTCTCTGCGCGACCAGCTCCGGGTAGCGCTCGGCGGCGTCGGCGAGCGTGGTCACGAGCGGCTCGGCCGGGCGCTCGGCCCCGCCCTGCGGAGCGCCTGCTTCGCGGTCGCCATCGAACGAGGTGCCGTCGACCTGAACGAGGCGCGGAGCCTCGTCGGGCGGGTTCAGGACCGCGTCAGCGCGGCCGCGCGCCTCGGGATCGCCGCCGTTCGCCGGCGCGAAGTCGGATTCGGCCAGGGTGGCGAGGTCGGTGAACTCCCAGCCGGGTGTCTTGGTGGTCGGCAGCCCCAGCTGTTCGGCCGCCTCGGCGCCTCGGCGCCTGCGCTCGACCAACCACTCGGGCTCCATACCTCCGGCTGCTCCGCTTCGCGTCCGCTGCTGGGGCGCCGGGGCGGCGTTACCCAATCGAGCCCTCCATCTGCAGCTCGATCAGGCGGTTCATCTCGACCGCGTACTCCATCGGCAGTTCCTTGGTGATCGGCTCGATGAAGCCGTTGACGATCATCTTGTTGGCCTCCTCCTCGTCGAGGCCGTGGGCCTGGAGGTAGAAGACCTGCTCGTCGCCGACCTTGGAGACCGTGGCCTCGTGGGCGACCTCGACGTCGTTCTCGCCGATGCGGATCGTCGGGTAGGTGTCCGAGCGCGACTCCTCGTCGAGCAGCAGGGCGTCGCAGACCACGGTGGACTTGACGTCGTGGGCGCCGTCGGCGACCTCGAGCAGGCCGCGGTAGCTGGTCCGGCCCCTGTCCTTGGAGATCGACTTGGAGAAGATCGAGCTGGTCGTCTTCGGCGCGGCGTGGATGATCTTGCCGCCGGCGTCCTGGTGCTGGCCGGCGCCGGCGAAGGCGATCGAGAGGATCTCGCCGTGGGCCCGCTCGCCGAGCAGGTAGATGCTCGGGTACTTCATCGTCAGTTTCGAGCCGAGATTGCAGTCGACCCATTCCATCGTCGCGTCCTCGTGGGCGACCGCTCGCTTGGTGACCAGGTTGAACACGTTCTGCGACCAGTTCTGGACGGTCGTGTAGCGGACGCGCGAGCTGGGCTTGGCGACGATCTCGACCACGGCGGAGTGCAGCGAGTCGGTGGAGTAGACCGGCGCGGTGCAGTTGTGCGAGACAACGCCCTCGCAGATGTAGCTCTCGTCCTCCTCGACGCTGAGGTTGAAGACCTCGCAGTTGGCGTCGATCTTCTCGATCGAGGAGATCGGCATCCAGAGGTACCCGTTCGAGATCACCGACTGCGCGTGAGTCGCCCGGACCGGACGCGGAACCTCGCGCAGCACGAGCTCCTCGAACCGAGGATGGTCGACCTTGCAGATCGCGAGCTGCCACATGTCCCGTCGTGGCTCGTCGCGGGTGGAGCAGCTGAGCGAGGCGCGAATTCCGATTGACAGAAGCAACTCGCGGAGCCGCTGGGCGACGTCGCGGTTGGTCTGGTTGATCCGATAGAGGTCGAGGCCCTCGTCGTAGGAGCCCTCACCGTCGTAAAGACCGCGGACGAGCGCGGCGCGCTCGTCCTTCCCGAGCGCGAACACCCAATCCGGGATCCGCAGCTCTTCGATGGTCCGGCCGAACGACTGCGAGAAGAAGCGCGCTGCCCGCACCGAGCCGTAACTGAGCGAGATGCCGGCGCGGTCCTCGTAGTGGTGCTCATACGGCTCGAGACCGAACTGGTCCGTCATCGCGTCCCGCACAAAGCCCCTGATCTCGGTCTCGTGCGTCGCGCTGTCGAAGTTGACGTAGGACGTGTTCGACGGAACCGAGCCCTCGGCGATGTAGAGGCCGAACAACCGGCAGGTGTGAGGCGTGACGTCCACGTCCACATGCTCGACTGTCGCTGCGCCCCGTCCGTGGCCGATCGAGACGGGCTCCAGCCGGCCCTCGTCAGGCTCATGGCCCGGGTCGATCGCCGTCGGGAGCGCCAAGTAGTCGCCCTTCTCGAGCTCCTGAGCTGTCAGCCACTCGCCCTCGAAGGTCAGGTTGTGGTCACGGAGGCGCTTGCGCTTCGCGACCAAGAAGGGATGGCCCGGGGTGACCGCGAGCGAGCGGTAGGCCTCGCCCTGGAAGCGGAGGTGGTGAAGGGGGCCCCGGAAGGGACGACGCATCGTCCTGTACACCCGACGGAAGCGACCCTCGTGGGTGAGCACCTCGTCCCATTCCTCGATCTCCTCGATCGGCTTCTCGCCGTCGCGGGTGCGCACCATGGAACCAGCGATCGCACAGCCCTCGATGTAGTGGACGTCGGCGCCCTCCTCGGCGATGATCAGGGTGCGCTCGAACTGGCCCATGTTCTCGGTGTTGATCCGGAAGTAGGCCTGCAGCGGCATCTCGACCTTGACCCCGGCGGGCACGTAGACGAAGGACCCGCCCGACCAGACGGCGGAGTTGAGCGCCGCGAGCTTGTTGTCGTTGGGCGGGATGATCGTCGCCCAGTACTCGCGCACCAGGTCCTCGTGCTCGCGCAGGGCGGTGTCCATGTCGGTGAAGATCACGCCCTGGGCCTCGAGCTTCTCGTTCACCTGGTGGTAGACGACCTCTGACTCGTACTGGGCGCCGACGCCGGCCAGGAACTTGCGCTCCGCCTCGGGGATGCCGAGGCGGTCGAAGGTGTTCTTGATGTCCTCGGGGACCTCCGACCAGTCGCGGCTGTTCTTCTCGGAGGCGCGCACGAAGTAGTGGATGTCGTTCCAGTCGATCTGCTCGAGGTCGCCGCCCCACCCGGGTGTCGGGCGCGACTCGAAGTGGTCCAGCGCCTTGAGCCGGAACTGGCGCATCCACTCGGGCTCGTCCTTGTACTCCGAGATGTTCTCGACGACTTCGCGGGTCAGGCCCTTGGGAGCCTTGTAGGCGTAGCCCTCCTCGGAGTCGTGGAAGCCGAACTTCTCCTCGTAGTCGGAGTTGATGCCGCCGAGGGAACGCTCCTCCTCGGTGAACTCCTTGGCGGAGGCGGGCAGCGTCGCGGCGTCGGTGGGCGGCTTGTTCACGGGACCTCCAGCTTGACGGTTTCGTCTTCGATCGTAACGGGGTAGGTACGCACCGGCTGGTAGGCCGGAAGGGTCTTCGGGCGCCCGCTGGTCAGGTCGAACAGCGAGCCGTGGCGGGGACATTCGACGGTGCAGGTCGAGGCGTCGAACTCGCCCTCGGCGAGCGGGCCGTCGTCGTGGGAGCAGCGGTCCTCGATCGCGTGCAGGGCGCCGTCGCAGTTGAAGACGCCGATCTTGACGCCGTCGGGGCCGTCCACCAGCCGCATCTCGCCCGACGGCAGATCCGCCGCGGCGCAGACTTCGATGCTGGTGCTTGTGTGATCGGTCACGTTATTCCTACTCTCGGGGTAGGGATTCTAGCCGTCGCATCCCACGTCGAGGTCCCGCACCCCATCGCGCGGGGGGAGAGCTATGCGGCGGGTTCGGTGCGGCGGCTGCGGCTGCGCCGGGTGATGTGGGCCGACAGCCCGGCGGCCGCGGCGCCGGCGCGGACCGCGAGCTCCCACAGCGAGGGGCCGGTCATCGCGGGATCGGCCGCGGCGGCGATCTCCTCGGTCAGCTCCCGCAGCGATGCGACCGAGGGCCGCTCGGCGTCCCAGGAGACGGTCGCCGCGAGCTCGGCGGCGAAGACCTCGACGCTCATCTCCTCGCCGGCCTCGCTCGCGAGCGCCGCCAGCCCCAGCGTCACCGAGCATCCGATCAGCGCGTGGCCCGCCGAGTCGAGGTCGTCGTCGGCGACCATCGTGCCGGCGCGCAGGCCGAGCATCCCGGCTCGCGCCGCCAGCCCCTCCTGGCCCGCTTCGGCGACCGGCTCGTGGCGCTGCGCGACCAGCTCGCCGGCGACGATCTCCCAGATCGCCGCATCTTCGCGCCAGACGGGCTTGCCGGTGGGGGGTCTCCCGCTCATGCCCGGATCATGAATGCCTGCGGGCGCGGTCCTTCAGCGCCGGTTCAGAGGCTCGACGCCTGCGCGGGGTCACCCTGCTCGCCCTCGTCCTCCCATTCGACGACTTGCCCCAGGCTCGCGCCCTTGACGACCTTGAGGCCGAGCAGGGCGCACTTGAGGCGCGTCGCCGAGATCTCGATCCCGAGCAGGTCGAGCACGAAGTCCTTGGGCAGCGCCAGCAGCTCGTCGCGGCTCATGCCGACCAGCTCGTCGGTCAGCAGCGAGGTGGCGGCGGTCGAGATCGCGCAGCCCTGGCCCTCGAAGGAGACCGCGGCGACCCTGTCCTCGTCGTCGAGGCGGATGTAGACGTGCTGCTCGTCGCCGCAGAACGGGTTGGTGTCCTCGAACTCGAGGTCGAACTCGTCCAGCCGCCCGAAGTTGTGCGGGTGCTTGTAGTGGTCGAGGATCTGGTCGCGGTAGAGCTCATCCATCGAAGATCGTCCTCACGTCGGCGAGGCCCTCGATCAGGCGATCGACCTCCTCGCGCGTGTTGTAGACGGCGAGGCTGGCGCGCGTGGTCGCGGGGACCCCGAGCCGCTCCATCAGCGGCTGGGCGCAGTGGTGGCCGGCGCGCGCGGCGACGCCGTGGCGGTCGAGGATCTCGGAGACGTCGTGGGGGTGGACGCCCTCGAGCTCGAAGCTGAGGATCCCTCCGCGGTCGGGCCCGGCGGGAGGGCCGAACAGGCGCAGGCCAGGCACCTCGCCCAGGCGGCCGAGCGCGTAGGCGCTCAGCTCCAGCTCGGCGGCGTGCACGGCCTCCAGCCCGAGCTCGTCGAGCCAGCGCAGCGCCGCCGCGAAGCCGATCGCCTCCGCGATCGCGGGGGTGCCGGCCTCGAACTTGGCCGGCAGCGCCGCCCAGGTGATCTCCTCGCGCCCGACCTTGCGGATCATCGAGCCGCCTCCGTTGAACGGGGGCATCGCCTCGAGCAGCTCACGGCGGCCGAAGAGCACCCCGCAACCGGTGGGCCCGTAGGCCTTGTGAGCGGTGAGCGCGTAGAAGTCGGCGCCGAGCGAGGCCATGTCCAGCTCCAGCTTCGGCGCCGCCTGCGCGCCGTCGATCACGACCACGGCTCCGGCCTCGTGGGCGAGGCGCGCCGCCTCCGCCACCGGGTTGACCGTCCCGAGCACATTGGAGACGTGCGCGAGCGCGACCAGCTTCGGCCCGCGCTCGAGCGCCGCCGCGAAGGCCTCCATCTCGAGCCGGCCGTCGTCGGTGATCGGCGCCCACTCCAGCTCGGCGCCGCGCTCGCGCGCGATCAGGTGCCAGGGGACGATGTTGGAGTGGTGCTCCATCTCGGTCACCAGCACCGAGTCGCCCTCGCTGAGGTTGTGGCGGGCCCAGGAGTAGGCGACCAGGTTGAGGGCTTCGGTCGCGTTGCGCACGAAGATCAGCTCGCGCCGGTCGGCGCCGATGTGGGCCGCGACGGTGGCCCGCGCGTTCTCGTAGTCGGCCGTGGCCTCCTCTGAGAGCGTGTGGACCCCGCGGTGGACGTTGGCGTTGCGCTCGCGGTAGAAGGCGTCCATCGCCTCGATCACCGCCAGGGGCTTCTGCGAGGTGGCGCCGTTGTCGAGGTAGGCGAGCGGCCTGCCCCTGACCTCGCGGCCGAGGATCGGGAACTCGGCGCGGATCTGCTCCAGCGAGCGCGGGAGCGCCGGCGCGGCTGCGGTCGGCTCCATCGCTTGCGCCGAGCCGCTACGCAGCGGCGGCTTCGACTTCCTCCTTGATCCAGCCGTAGCCCTTCTGCTCGAGCTGCTCGACCAGCTCCGGGCCGCCCTGCTTCACGATCCGGCCCTGGTAGAGGACGTGCACGGTGTCGGGCTTGATCAGGTGCAGGATGCGCTGGTAGTGGGTGATGATGAGCACGCCCATGTCGGGGCCGGCGTACTTGTTGACGCCGTCGGCGACGACCTGGAGGGCGTCGATGTCGAGGCCCGAGTCGGTCTCGTCGAGCACCGACATCTCGGGTCGCAGCAGCGCCAGCTGCAGCACCTCCATGCGCTTCTTCTCCCCGCCGGAGAAGCCGTCGTTCAGGTAGCGCGAGGAGAAGTCCTTGGGGATGTTGGTCAGCTCCATCGCCTCCTCGGTCAGCTTGCGGAAGTCCTTCAGCTTCACCGGCTCGGAGCCGCGGGCCTCGCGGTGCGCGTTGAGCGCCATCCGCAGGTACTTGGCGACGGTGACGCCGGGGATCGCGACGGGGTACTGGAAGGCCATGAACAGGCCCATCCGCGAGCGCTCGTCGGGGTCGGCCTCGGTGATGTCGGTGCCCTTGAAGGTGATCGTCCCCTCGGTCACCTCCAGCGCGGGGTGGCCCATGATCGCGTTGGCGAGCGTGGACTTGCCCGAGCCGTTCGGGCCCATCAGCGCGTGCACCCGCCCCTTCTCGACGTCCAGGTCGAGACCGCGCAGGATCTCCTTGTCCTCGACGCTCACGTGCAGGTTCCGTATCTCCAGCTCAGCCACTTCGTTCCAACTCCTTGAGTTCGTCGTGTCGGCGTCGCGGGGGCCTCAGGCGGCGCCCGCAATCGCCTTCTTCGGCTCGCCGCTGGGGCCGTCCTGCGGCCCGCCGGCGAACTCGACCAGGTCGGCGAGGGTGGTGCCCGCCAGCGCCTTGGTGACGCCGCCCTGGACGCGGGTCCAGAGCAGCTTGGTGGCGCAGGCGTGGTCGCCGTCGGCTTCGTGCGAGCACGAGACCTTGCCCTCGGGCTCGATGTGGAAGCACTCCATCGGAGCGATTGCGCCCTCGAGCGCCTGCACCACCTCGAGCATGTCGATCTCCTCGGCGGGCCGACCCAGGCGATAGCCGCCCCGGGCGCCGCGCTGGCTCTCCACCAATCCCGCCTTGCGCAGCTTGGCGACGAGGTGCTCGAGGTAGGAGAGCGGCAGCCGTTCGCCGTCGGCGACGGCGGCCAGCGAGACGGGCTCGTCGCCGGCCTGGCGACCGAGCTCGACCATCAGGCGCACTCCGTACTCGGCTCGGGTGGAGAAGAGCATCGCTCTAAATCCTACCCAAGCGGTCGGAGAAGCCCGGCAACGGTGGCGGCAAGGCCGGGTTGAGCTGCGGGGCGTCCCCTCAACCGACGATCGCGCGCAGCGCCTCGCGGAACTCGGCGTAGGCGCGGCGCCCGACCTCCTCAGCGTGCCGGGACTCGATCTCGGCCACGATCTGGTCCGCGAGCCGCAGGGCGTCGAGGCCGGTCTCGCTCGGCAAGACCAGCTTCGCGCGGCGATCCGCGGGGTCGGGGCGTCGCTCGACGTAGCCGAGCTGCTCGAGCTCGTCCACGAGCCGGCCGACGACCTGCTTGTGGCGGCCCGAGAGCCGCGCCAGCTCGGTCGCGCGGATGCCGTCCTCGTCGAGGTAGGGCAGGACGGTGCCGTGACGGGGCTCCAGGTCGGCATGGCCCTGCTCGGCCAGGCGACCGAAGAGCTCGGCCTGGGTCGCCTCCGAGAGCCGCGCCGCCAGCACGCCCAGGTCCGGATTCCACTGCTGGCGCTCGCTGCGTCGTTTGGTGGTGGTCATTGAACGAGATTATATTGACCGGTGACGATCACACGTGGTGATGAAACCTTTAGGGCCCGTTCACTCCCCCGGCTATCATCGCCCCTGACCTTTCGCCTAAAGGAGAGTGGGATTGAGATGAGCACCACCAAGCGTTCCAACTTCGCCGCGGGCCTCAGGACGACGATCCTGCTCGCGACGCTGACCGGCCTCTTCGTCGTGATCGGATTCACGATCGGCGGCGCCCAGACGGCGCTGCTGTTCCTGGGTCTCGGCGCGCTGTTCAACTTCGGGGCCTACTGGTTCAGCGACAAGATCGCGCTGAAGATGAGCGGCGCCAAGCCGCTGTCCGAGCAGGAGGCGCCCCGGCTTTACCAGATGGTCCGGGAGCTGACCACCCGCGCCGGCCTGCCGATGCCGTCGCTGTACCTGATCCCGCAGGCGCAGCCGAACGCGTTCGCGACCGGCCGCAGCCCCGAGCGCTCCGCAGTTGCGGTCACTCAGGGGATCCTGCAGCTGCTCTCCGAGGACGAGCTGCGCGGCGTCATCGCCCACGAGCTCGCGCACATCCGCAACCGCGACGTGCTGATCCAGTCGGTGGCGGCGACGATCGGCGGCGCCATCACATACCTCGCCTACATGCTGATGTGGTTCGGCAGCGACGACTCGCCGCTGGGACTGATCGGCAGCCTGGCGATGGTGATCCTGGCCCCGCTCGCGGCGTCGATCGTGCAGCTCGCGATCTCGCGCCAGCGCGAGTACTCGGCCGACGCCACGGGCGCCGACATCTGCGGCAACCCGGAATCCCTCGCCAGCGCGCTGTTGCGCCTGGAGGAGGGGGCCAAGGCGGTGCCGATGACCCACGTCAACCAGGCTTCGGAGCCGCTCTACATCGTGAAGCCGATCCGCGGCGGGATGGCGGGCCTGTTCTCGACGCACCCGCCGATCGAGGAGCGCGTGAAGCGGCTGCGGCAGATGCGCCCGACGATCGGCTGAGGGGTGACCGAGGCGGTGCACCTTGGACGGCGGCCATCGGCCGCCGTCCTCATGTCGACCGCCGACAGGAACCCCGTTTGATGGCGGGACCGAGGGCGGTGCACCTTGGACGGCGGCCATCGGCCGCCGTCCTCATGCCGACCGCCGACGGGAACCCCGATCGATGGCGAAGCCGTAGTTCGGGCGACGCCCGCAGCCGGAGCAGCCGGCGACGGGGAGCCGCCGACCACGGAGTCGCACCTCGTTGTTCGCCTGACGGTCCCTGGAAGGGCCGGGAGGGGTCCTGCTGAATCAGTCTCCGTTGAGGCAGGACCCCGACCGGACCCATCAGGCAAGGACTCCGACGCACGCTATACTTTCTGAAGTATTGAATCCCGATCAGGATTCGGGAATTAAGCTGAAGAGGATCTAGAATGAGCGAGATGGTCGAGATGCCGAGGAAGGACGTGCCGCCGCCGCTGGAGCTGGTCAAGGCGCGGATCGAGGAGGCGCTGCCGCCGGACGTACGGGGGCAGGTCGAGGCGGGAGAGTTGGCCCTGATCGACACGCGCGAGCCCGACCGCTTCGAGAAGGGCCGCATCGCGGGCGCCGTCAACGTCCCCGCCGGCGTCAACGGCGTCAACTCGCACTCCGAGGACTTCGCGGCCGCGGTCGCAGACGCGGCCGGCGAGAAGCCGGTGCTGCTCTACTGCGGCACCGGCAACCGCTCCGCGCGCGCCGCCGACGCGCTCGTCAACGAGCACGGGGTCGCGGGCGCGCGCTCGCTGATCGGGGGCATCAAGCTCTGGGACGACCTCGGCTTCCCCGTCGAGGGAAGCGTCGAGCTCGCCGACGAGGACCAGCCGGAGGAGGCCGAGGACTGATGGAAGCCGGAACCCTGAAGCTCGAGGAGATCCAGAAGCGGATCACCGAGCTCACGCCCGAGCAGGCCTACGAGGAGATCGAGGCCGGCGGCGATCACGTGCTGCTCGACACACGCGAGCCCCACGAGTACGCCGAGGCGCACCTCGAGGGCGCGACGCTCGTGCCCCCCGCCGAGGTCGCCGAGCGCATCGACGAGATCGCGCCCGACCCCTCGCAGCGGATCATCGTCTACTGCCGCACGGGCAGTCGCTCGGCCCGGGCCGTGCACCAGCTGCAGGAGCAGTTCGGCTACGACAACATCGCCAATGTCTCCGGCGGCATCGTCGAGTGGCAGCAGAAAGGCCTGCCCGTGGCCGAGGCCGAGGGGATGACCAGCGGGCAGCGCGAGCGCTACTCGCGCCACACGCTGCTGCCCGAGGTGGGGGTCGAGGGCCAGATCAAGCTGCTGAGCTCGAAGGTGCTGCTGCTGGGGGCCGGGGGACTCGGATCTCCCACCGCCCTCTACCTGGCCGCGGCCGGGATCGGGACGCTGGGCATCGTGGACGACGACGTCGTCGACGAGTCGAACCTGCAGCGCCAGGTGATCCACACGACCGACCGCGTCGGCGAGCCCAAGACCTCGTCGGCCAAGCAGACGATCGCCAATCTCAATCCCGACGTCGAGGTGATCGAGTACCGCACGCGCCTGGACGCGGGCAACATCCTCGAGATCATCAAGGACTACGACATCATCGTCGACGGCGCCGACAACTTCCCCACGCGCTATCTGCTGAACGACGCCTCGGTGCGGCTGCGAAAGCCCGTCGTCTCGGCCTCGATCCTGGCTTTCGAGGGTCAGATCTCCACCTTCGTCCCCTTCGAGGGGCCCTGCTACCGCTGCCTGTATCCGACGCCCCCGCCCGCCGAGCTGGCGCCGAGCTGCGGCGCCGCCGGCGTGCTCGGCGTGATGGCCGGCGTCATGGGCCTGCTGCAGGCGAACGAGGTGATCAAGCTGGCCGCGGGCATCGGCGAGCCGCTGATAGGACGCCTGCTGCTGTATGACTCGCTCGGCACCCGCTTCACCGAGCTCAAGGTGCGACGCGACCCCGAGTGCCCGATCTGCGGCCCCGACGCTCCCGAGATCACCGAGTCGGAGATGGGCAAGTTCCCCGACTACGAGCTCTTCTGCGCCTGAGCGCGGGTCCCGCGCCCGGCCGCTACGGATAGCCTCTGAGCCGATGCCGACGATCAAGGTGCCACCGGTGCTTCGCCCCCAGACGGGCGGCGAGGCGGAAGTAGCCGTCGCGGGCGCGACCGTCGGCGAGGCGCTGCGGGCGCTCGTCGCGGCGCATCCCGGCACCTCCGAGCAGCTGTTCTCGCCCGAGGGCGAGCTGAACCGCTACGTCAACGTCTATCTCAACGACGAGGACGTGCGCGTGCTCGACGGCCTCGACACCGCCGCGGGCGAGTCGGACACCGTGGTGATTCTCCCGGCGATGGCCGGGGGTCGCCGCTAGGGAATTCCGCCGGTGAGAGCGGCGAAGGCGTGCCAGGACGGCTTCGCCGCGCCCGAGGCGGTGAACAGGCCGGTGCTGTTGAACCAAACCGGCCCGGGCACGTCCCTGAGCGAATACCAGACCACGCCGGCGATCCTGTAGCGCTTGCGGTTGGCGGCGGCCAGCTTGAAGGTCTCCCTCAGGTACTTGGCCTGGACCTTGAGGCTGACGGTGAGCGGGGTTTTGGTGCCGCCGGTGGACCAGCCGACCTCGGTCAGCCAGAGCGGCTTGCGCTTGTCCTTGAGCTCGCCCAGCAGCGCACGCACCTGCTCGATCGCGTTAAGCGCCCGGCGCGGGGTGGGCGAGTAAGGGTGCATCGAGACCGAGTCGAACAGGTTCTTGCCGCCGAGCTTGTAGAGGCCGGCCAGGTACTTGGTCAGGAAGACCCCGTTCTTGACGCGGGGCGTCAGGAACAGGCCGGCCATCACCAGCCGGGTGCCCGGCGCGGCGGCGTCGAGGCCTGCCCTGGCGGCGAGCGCGAGCTGCTTGTACTGCTTCGGGTTCGGCGTCGGCAGCCAGAAGCTGGGCGAGTTGACCTCGTTCCAGAGCTGCCAGTCGAAGATCTCCCTGCGCGGCAGCTGCGGGTTCAGGCTCCAGAAGTCGCCGCTCGGCCCGTAACGGTCGGCCGCTGCCTGCACGAACGTCCGGAAGTCGGCCAGCCGGGCGCCCTGCGGCGGATACTGGGGCTTCGCCGCGGCCCACGAGGGCGAGCCGTAAATCGTCGGCAGCACCATGATCCCGCTCTGGGCGGCCTGCCCGATCAGGCTGTCGTAACGCGCCCAGTCGAAGCTGCCGGGCCCGGTCGGCTGCACCGACTCCCAGCTGAAGTTGAGGCGTAGCGTCCCGACCTTGCCGTCGGCCATGCGCGTGAACTCGGCCTCCGTGGGGTCCGCGGCCGGGACGATCCCGTAGAAGCCTCTGGGCGTCGCCGCGGCGGCGCTCCCGGCCGTCCCGAGGCAGATCAGCAGCGTGGTTGCGGCGGTCAACAGCTTGCGCATCTCAGTCCTCGGCTCCAGGGTCAGTGGCGGCTCTCGCCGGTGACGATCTCGCCCTCGGGGGGCGGGGGGGTCGAGCCGGGGTCCCGCGGGGCTCGCTCCGGGCCGGAGCCGTCCCCGCCCTCCCGGCGGCGCAGCGTCATCCCGATCGCGGCGATGATCACGCCGGCGATCAGCAGCAGCACGACCGGATCGGTGAGGATGTCCAGCGCGCCCGAGGAGTCGTCGTCGTCGTTCGAGGACGCCGCCGCCGCCGTGACGGTGTCCCTCTCGGGCTCGGCGTCCTTGTCCTTCTCGCCCTTGTCCTTCTCGCCCTTATCCTTCTTGTCGTCCTTGGCCTGCGTGACGGATTCCTGCTCGTCCACGGCGGCCGGGGTGCCGCCCCCGGACTGCTGCTGTCCCGAGGCCGTGGGCTCCTGGGGCAGGTACTCGTCGCCGGCCGGCGCGGCGAGCGCGGCGGGCGCGAGAATCAACGTCAGGCCGACGCTGAGCAGGGCTTTCGTGACGACGCGGGTCATTGGCGGCTGCCGGGGGCGAAGATACTGCGTTCGGTGGGAGAGTGTTCTCGAATGACTGGGGACTCCAGGTACAGACAACACGCCGGCGCCGCGCTTGTTGCGGTTTCGATCATCGCCGTCGCGATCGCCGAGGGGACGTACGCTCCGATCGCCTACGCGGCCGCCTCGGTCGTGATCTGGGCGGCCGTGATCGCGGGGGTGCTGAGCCGGGCCCTGCCCTCGGCGTCCGTGGCGCCGACGGCGGTGGCGGCGGGCCTCTGCCTGGCCGGGTTGACCCTGCTGGCCGGCCTCTCGATCGGCTGGGCCGGGGACCAGGGCAGGGCGTTCGAGGAGGCGGTGAGGACCTCGGCCTACCTGGGGATGTTCACGCTCGCGGCCTGTTCTGCGGGCACCCGCGCCCGCGCGCAGTGGTTGGGCGGGCTCGGCGCGGGGTTGGGGGTGGTCGCGGTCCTGGCGCTGCTCTCCCACCTGCAGCCCGGGCTGCTCGAGGGCGATGAGCTGGACAGGCTGATCCCGACCGCCGCCGGCCGCGCCTCCTACCCGATCGGATACTGGAACGGGCTCGGAGCACTGCTGGCCTCGGCTGCGATCCTGCTCGCATGGGGCGGGCTGGCGGCGCCCGCCCGCGGGCTGCGCGCCGCAGCGATCGCGACGCTGCCGTTGGCGCTGCTGACCATCTCGCTGACCGGGTCCCGCGGGGCCGGGGCCGCGGCCGTGCTCGGGCTGGTGCTGCT
>VGBV01000052.1 GCA_016870325.1 Actinomycetota bacterium | reverse complement strand
GAAGGCCGTCAGCCGCAGCGGGTGGCGGGGCAGGTGCAGGACGGGGCGGAAGAGGTCGTCGCCGAGCTCGGCGAAGGAGGCCGAGGCGCGGCCGAAGACCCGCTTCCAGGCGCGGCCGTCCTCGCCCAGGCCGGCGGCGGTGGCGTCGATCGAGCGCCGCATCACCCCGGCGCTGCCGTCGTCGAGCGGGTGGGCCAGGTCGAGCTCGGGCCAGCGCCACTCGAGCCCGTGCCGCTCCAGGCCCAGCGAGCCCAGGAAGGGCGAGCCCACCGCCATCGGGTGCACGGCCGAGCACTCGTCGTGGATCAGGCCCGGCACGGTCAGCTCGGCGCTGCGGGCGCCGCCGCCGATGCGGTCGGCCGCCTCGAGCACCGTCACCTCGACCCCCTCGCGCGCGAGCGCGACGGCGGCCGCCAGCCCGTTCGGCCCCGAGCCGACGACGATGGCCCGGCTCACGCGGGCGGGGCGGAGGCGCCCGCGGCGCCACCGGCGGGCCGCTCGGTCACCTCGACCGGGAACTCCCAGGACTCCTCGAGCCAGGGCCCGCGGTTGACCATCTCCGCGACGTCGACGTAGCCCTCCTCGATCAGCCACGTGGCCGCATCGTAGATACGGTAGCGCTGGCGCTGGACGTGCGCGGGCTGGGACTCGAGCGTGATCACCCTGACGTCGCCGGGGGCGAAGCCGCAGCGCTCCTGAACGGCGGCGATCAGCTGCGGGCCGTGGAAGTGGCCGTCGCCGAAGTTCCAGCCGTTGATCACCCCGGAGATCAGCTCGCCCTCGCGCACGTGGAAGTCGTCGATGCGATCGGCGCCGCCCGCGGCGCGGGGGAGCAGGCCGGTGAGCGCGCGCCCGTGGCTGTGCATGGCGCGGAAGGCGAGCCCCTTGGCCAGCATCATCTCGACCAGGTCACGGCCGTAGAGCGGCTCGACCTGCTCGACGACCACGCGCGCCGTCTTCTTCACCCCGGTGTCGAGCCTCTCCTCGGCGCCGGTGTCCTTGCGCAGCAGCCATTGGGAGGTCGCCCAGTTGCCCGCGTAGTAGCGCATCGAGGGCAGGAACGAGATGAGGTCGGGCCGCAGGTTGCCGAGCACCGGCAGCACCACCCCGATCAGGACGATCGGGATCAGCACCACCGGGTCGAGCGTCGAGAGCGGGACCCCGCCGTTCTCGCCGAAGAGGAAGAAGAGCCCGTAGATCATGAACAGGTTCCACTCCAGCGGCACCGCCAGCGGGAACGTGGACGTGATGTGAAGATGGAAGATCACCATCCCGATCACCGCGATCCAGCCGAGGGTGCCCCCGTCACTGACCAGCAGCAGCAGCGGCAGCCCGAACTCCATCACGGTGCCGGTGTGGGCGGCGAGCGCGGCGACGGAAGAGGGCCGCAGGTCTTCCGGGTAGTCGCGGTAGAGCTTCGCCTTTGCCTTGCGCGAGCGGTTCCAGGGCGTGTTGCTGATCATCACCGAGACCACGAACGGGAAGTGGCGGTTCAGCTTCGAGGCGGCGGCCCCCCACCAGATGCAGACGAAGACGAGCTGGGAGGCGACGATCAGGTTGTCAAAGGGGAAGAGGAAGATGACCATCAGGAAGCCGTAGACCTCGGGCCGGGCCGACAGGAACGAGACCTTGTCGCGCAGGCCGAGCAGGGCGAGCAGGCCCAGCAGCACCGCGATCGCCACCGGGTCGAGGCGGCCGCCCGCGACCCCGTCCGCGGGCTCCTCGCCCGCGACGAGCAGGTAGACGAGCGCCGCCAGCACGCCCGCGTACAGGGCCACGTCGGCGAGCGTGCGGGTCGTCCCCCGGGTCAGCGGCACGCGATCGGGCCAGGGGGGGAGGCGGACCGTGCCCGGACGCAGCCAGTAGAGGATGCCGCCGATCGGGGGTACGAAGCGGAAGGTGAGCGGCATCGAGCCCGAGCCCAGGCCGATCACCTCCCACAGCATCGTCCAGGCGGCGAGCTTCTGGAAGGCGACGGGCTGGGACCACCAGTCGCCGACCTCGCCCAGCGAGCCGAGCCCCGGCGTGGTCAGCGAGATCAGCGCGAAGGCGCCGACCACGAACACGACGAGCTTCGCCAGGTAGAGGAAGTAGATGAGGTAGGGGGTGCCGAAACCGTTCACGGACCAGTCCTGGGCCAGCGGCTTCAGCCGGGCCAGGTAGGGCTGGGCCTTCCACTGGTCCGGGTCGACCGGAGGGGGTGCCGGCTGGATCCATCCCATTCCGCGCGGAACACTATCTCGCCCGGCCGGGTGCGATCGCGGGAAGCGGGCGGGAGCCAGAGACTCAAGCACCACTGGAGGCTTGCGGCGGGGACGCGGCCCGAGCGCAACGCCGGCGGCCTCCGGTCGCAGCGAATTTCCACCAACCCTCGAGTTTCCATTCAGGCTTCGGGCGGCGGGCCGGGCGGCGCGGGGCGCCGCTCGACTCCCGCTCCGCCGCCGCCGCCGCCCCGCGGGGGGCCGCTACAGTGAGCGGGCCCCGCGGCTGTGGCGGAACTGGTAGACGCGCAGGCTTCAGGTGCCTGTGTCCTTCGGGACGTGGAGGTTCGACTCCTCTCAGCCGCATGTGTGTGGGACCTCGCCGGAGCGGGTATCGGTCCCGAGACGGGCCTCGGTGCTTGGCTAGAATCGGCCGGCAGCGAGATACGCGCCGCTATCGTCTAGGGGACTAGGACGCCGGATTCTCAGTCCGGAAACCCGGGTTCGAATCCCGGTAGCGGTGCCTCGTAATTCAACCGGCCTTGACAAGACGCCGATGAGAGCGGCACGCATGCGGCTAGGGCACGACAACCACAGGAGCCGCCTTCTGCCGTGAGGGGCCGCAGGATCAGGTTGATCGGCGGAGCAGTCGGGCCCCTCCGACAACGGCGGCGGGCCGCCGGTGCTCTCGCTCAGCGCCGACGACGGCCGCCGGCGGCTCGGGCACAGCCCGCCGGGGGAGACGATGAAGGGGGGGCGCCGGGTAGAGGGAGGCCCGCGCAACAAGCGCAAGGGCCGGATCACCGTCTTCGCCGACCTCGCCGATCCCGGCGAGCGCAGCCGCCGCATCCGCACCAACACCCTCAAGGTCGAGACGAGGGGCACCAAATCCGACGGCATCCGCCGCGGCAAGTCGATCCCCTCGCACCTGCGCGCCGGCATCCATCACGACCCGGTGATGGACCGCCCGGCGCCGGCGGGCTGCGCCGTGGACGTCGACAACGTCCAGGTCCTGGCCCCCCGAGGCCCCTTCCGAGCGCCGTTAAGGCCCCGTTAAACGAAGCCGCGGGGCCGTATGGGCGCCGTGCCCACCGGACGCTCGCATATGATCGGCTCGGCGTAGGTGGAGCAGTGCTGCGAGGAACGGGAACAGGGACCGGAGAACCGGATCGGTATGCCTAAAACAGCGAGTCGGATCGCGGGGCCCCGCGCGGTAGCCGGATGAGCTCGGGGCCCGTCAGCGGCGCCAGCAGCAGCGGCGGCATCGGCCGCATCGCCGCGATCGGCGCGCTCGTCCTGGCCGTGCTCGCGATCGCCTGGATCGTGCTCGGGGGCGATGACGGCTACGACTACGAGCTCATCTTCGAGACCGGCGGGCAGCTGGTCGAGGACAACCAGGTGCTGATCGGCGGCCAGCCCGTGGGCACGGTCAACGCGATCGAGCTCACCGACGACGGCCAGGCCAAGGTCTCGATCACCGTCGACCAGGAGCTGCACGAGGGCAGCTCCGCGGTGGTCCGCTCGACCTCGCTGTCGGGCATAGCGAACCGCTACATCTCGATCACCCCGGGCCCCGACAACGCGCCGGCGCTCGACAGCGGCTCGCTGATCACCGAGGTGGACACCACCGCGCCGGTGGACCTGGACCAGCTCTTCAACGCGCTTCGGGCCCCGGAGCGCAAGGGCCTCCAGGACATCATCCAGGGCTCCGCCACCGTCTACGCCGGCCGCGGGGCAGAGGCGAACGAGACCTACAGGTACCTGAGCCCGGCGCTGACGGCGACCGACAAGGTGATCTCCGAGATCAACCGTGACCAGCGCACCCTGACCGAGTTCCTCGTCAGCGGCTCCCGGGTCATGACCGCTCTCGCGGAGCGGCGCGACGATCTCAGCGGCCTCGTCTCAAACTCCAACCAGGCCCTCGGCGCGGTCGCCTCCCAGAACGAAAGCCTCGATCGCGCCTTGATAGCTCTGCCCCCGGCGCTGCGCCAGGCCAACACGACCTTCTTCAACCTGCGCCTCGCCCTCGACGACCTTGACCCTCTGGTTGAGACTGCCAAGCCGGCGACCAAGAACCTGGCGCCGTTCCTGCGCCAGCTGCGGCCGCTGGTCGGCAACTCGGTCAAGGTCTTCAAGGACCTGCGGATCGCCGTCAACAAGGACGGCAAGAACAACGACCTCACCGACGCCGCCGGCCATCTGGTCTCGATCCAGAAGGCCGCGGCCCGGGCCAAGGACCCGACGATCCAGGCGATGATCGATTCCGAGCCCACCTTCACCTTCTTGCGCCCCTACGCCCCGGACCTCTTCAACACCGTCGGCAAGCTGGGTCAGATCTCGGCCAACTACGACGCCGACGGCCACTACGCCAGGGTCCAGCCCGCGGGCATGGGGATCTTCACCGACAACGCCGGCACCCTGGACCCGATCGCGATCGCCGACCAGTTCAGCGACTACGGGGCCTTCGGCGGCACCAACTTCAAGCTCTTCCGCCGCTGTCCCGGCGGCCAGACCCAGCCCGCCGTGGACGGCTCCACGCCCTTCCTCGACGGGGGCCTGCTGACCAACCCGATCCCGCCCAACAGCAACGACTGCACGGCCTCGGACGTGCTGGCCGGGCCATGAGGCGCCTGCTCGTCATAGCCCTGGCTCTGCTGGCGACCGGCCTGATCGTGCTGCTGCCGGGGGCAGTCGGCGCCGACGACGGCCCCTACAAGATCCGCGCGATCTTCGACAACGGCGGCTTCATCGTCAAGGACGAGGAGGTGCGCGTCGCGGGCGCGACCATCGGCACCGTCGAGTCGGTGGACGTCACCGGCCCCGAAGAGATCGTCAGCCTCAAGGACGGCGGCGTCGCGATCCCGGGCAAGGCCGTGGTCGTGCTCAACATCACCGACGACGCCTTCAAGGACTTCCGCGCCGACGCCTCCTGCATCATCCGCCCGCAGTCGCTGATCGGCGAGAAGCTGGTCGACTGCACCCCGACCCAGCCCCGCGCGCCGGGCACCGAGCCGCCGCCCGAGCTGGAGACGATCGAGGACGGCCCCGGGGAGGGCCAGCTCCTGCTGCCGCTGGAGAACAACGGCAAGGCCGTCGACCTGGACCTGATCCAGAACATCAACCGCGCGCCCTACCGCGACCGCTTCCGCCTCATCATCAACGACCTCGGCGCCGGACTCGCCGCCCGGGGCGACGACCTGGGCGAGGTGATCGACCGCGCCAACCCGGCCCTGCGCCAGACAAACCGGGTGCTGAAGATCCTCGCCGACCAGAACCGCCAGCTCGCCAGCCTCGCCAGCGACGGCGACGCCGTGCTCGAGCCTCTAGCGCGCAACCGCACCAGCATCACCGGCTTCTTCCGCAACGCCGGCATCGCGGGCCAGGCGACCGCCGAGCGCGGCGCCGACCTCGAGGCCCAGCTCAAGCTGTTCCCCGAGACCCTGCGCCAGGTGCGCGCGACGATGAAGGACCTGCGCGGCTTCGGCGACCAGGGCACGCCGCTGGCCCAGGACATCGGCGCCTCGGCGGTCAACCTCAGCAAGGCCACCCAGAGCCTGCCCGCCTTCCTCAAGGCGGGGACCCCGGCGCTCACGACCCTCGGTGACGCCGACGAGGTCGCGGGGCCGAATCTGGTCGCCTCCGACCCGGTGATCGTGCAGATCCGGAACCTGACCGACAAGTCCGGCCCCACGGCGGTCGAGCTCGGCAAGGTGCTCGGCACCTTCTCGGACACGGGCGGCTTCCAGCACCTGATGGACTTCATCTACAACACAGTTGGCAACATCAACGGCTACGACACCTATGGCCACTTCCAGCGCGCGGCCGTGCAGCGCTCGAACTGCCTCGTGATCGAGATCACGGTCTTCCCCTCCTGCGAGGCCTTCTTCATCCACCAGAAAGCCGCCGGCGCGACCGCGAGCGCGCAGCGCGAGCAGAAGCCGAAGGCGCAGCCCAAGGCGGGGCTGAAGCCGGCCGAGCCCGACGAGCCGCTGCCGCCAGTCGAGGAGATCATCCCCGAGCTC
Source organism: Actinomycetota bacterium (assembly GCA_016870325.1). Lineage (GTDB taxonomy): Bacteria > Actinomycetota > Thermoleophilia > Solirubrobacterales > 70-9 > VGBV01. The sequence goes on along the minus strand of VGBV01000052.1, from coordinate 8,048 downwards.
GAGCCCGAGCCCGAGGAGACGACCACGACCGAGCCCACCGAGCCTCTCGAGCCCAGCGAGGGCGACGAGGAGGACGCGGCCTCCGGCGATGAGGCCTCGGCCGAGGGCGCCGCGGCGGGCGACGAGGAGCTCACCGCCGAGGAGAAGGCCAAGCGCAAGCGCAAGAACAAGGAGGGCGAGGACGCGATCACGATGGACGAGGCCTCGCTGCTGCTGCGCTTCCTGCTGGGAGGCGGGCGATGAGGGGCGGGCGCGCGGGCAGCCTCGCCGCCAGCCCGACCCTGGTCGGCGCGGTCACGGTGCTGGTCGTGGTCGTGGCCGTCTTCCTGGCCTACCAGGCGAACCAGGGCCTGCCCTTCGTCCCCACCTACAAGCTCTCGGCCCAGGTCCCGAACGCCAACACCCTCGTCCCCGGCAACGAGGTCCGCGTCGGCGGCATCCGCGTCGGCGCCGTCAAGGCCGTCGAGCCCGTCCAGAACGAGGACGGCTCGGTCAACGCCAAGCTCGACCTGGAGCTGAACCAGGACGTCGACCCGCTGCCGGTTGACTCCACCGTGATCGTGCGCTCGCGCTCCGCCCTGGGCCTCAAGTACCTGGAGCTCGTGCGGGGCACCTCCGAGGAGGGCTTCGAGCCGGGCGCGACGATGCCGCTCAGCGCGGCCACCCCCGCGCCGGTCGAGATCGACCAGGTCTTCAACACGTTCGACGACCCGACGCGCGCCGCGATCCAGGCCAACCTGACCGAGTTCGGCAACGCGCTCGCCGGCCGCGGGCAGGCGCTGAACGCCGCGATCGGCGACCTGGCGCCGCTGGTCGAGCGGCTGGAGCCGGTGATGCGCAACCTCGCCTCCAGCGACACCGACCTGGGCGGCTTCGTGCGCGGGCTCTCCGCAGCCGCGGCGGAGGCGGCGCCGGTCGCGGCGGTGCAGGGACAGCTGTTCGTCGACCTCGAGACCACGTTCGGCGCCTTCGCCAACGTCGCCCGTCCCTACATCCAGGAGACGATCTCGCGCTCGCCCGAGACCGAGGACACGGCGATCCGCACGCTGCCCGTGATCCGGCCCCTGCTCAAGAACACCGCCGGGCTCTTCTCCGACCTGCGCCCGGGGTTCGCGGCCTTCAGGCCCGTCTCCTATGACGCGATGCGCGCGATCAAGGTCGGGGTCAAGGCGCTGCGGCTCGCGCCCGGCTTCAACGCCCAGCTCGCTCCCACCGTGCAGGCGCTGCTGAACCTCAACAACAACGCGCCGGCGCGAGAGGGCATAGACGACCTCGACGCCTTCTTCACCCAGGCCCAGCCGCTGCTGGCCCACGTCGGTCCGGCCCAGTCGGTCTGCAACTACGCCACGCTGTTGTTCCGCAACGTCGCCAACCACCTGGCCTTCGGCGACGGCGCCGGGACCTGGCAGCGCTTTATCGTGCTCGAGCCGCCGACAGGGCTGAACAACGAGGGCAGCCCCAGCTCGGGTCCGGCCAACGGCGGCGGCAGCAGCACCCCGAACAACTTCCTGCACTCCAACTTCTACCCGAACACGGCATCGGCGGGCCAGTCGCCGATCGAGTGCGAGGCGGCGAACGAGCCCTACCTGGCCGGCCGGCAGGTGATCGGCAACGTCCCCGGCAACCAGGGAATCGTGACCGAGGGCCAGACCGACGAGCAGCTCGGCATCGGCAAGAAGAAGAAGAAGAAGAAGAAGTGATGGCGGACCCGAAGCCAAAGCCCAAGGACTACGACGAGCGGATCTACCGCAAGGGGAACCCCCCGCACCGGATCCGCAACGCGCTGATCCTGATCGGCCTGGTGCTGGTCGGCACCTACCTGGCCGTGAACAAGGAGCTGCCCTTCGGGGACAAGTACGAGGTCCGGGCCGTGTTCGAGAACGCAGCCAACATCCGCGAGGACTCCCCCGTGCGGATCGCGGGCGTCAACGTCGGCAAGGTGCAGAGCGTTCGCGGGGTCGGCGACGCGGCCGAGGTCACCTTCACCGTCGACGAGGAGGGCCAGCCGATCCGCGAGGACGCACTGGTCGAGATCCGCCCGCGGATCTTCCTCGAGGGCAACTTCTTCCTCGACGTGAAGCCGGGCAGCCCGAGCGCGCCCGAGGTGCCCGACGGCGGCGTCATCCCGATCACCCAGACCTCGACCGCGGTGCAGCTGGACCAGATCCTGACCACTCTGCAGGCGCCCGACCGGGAGAACCTCTCGAAGCTGTTGCGGGGCTACGGGACGGCGCTCAACTCCCAGCCCACCGCCGCCGAGGACAAGGGCCAGGACCCCGACATCCAGGGCGAGAGCGCGGCCCAGGCGATCAACGACTCCTTCCAGTACGGCGCCGACGCCAGCCGCGACTCGGCGATCGTCGGCGAAGCGCTGCTCGGCACCGAGCCCGGCGACCTCTCCCGCCTGATCGCGGCCAACGCCACGGTGTTCGAGGCGCTGGCGCAGCGCGAGCAGCAGCTCCAGGACCTGGTCACCAACTTCAACACCTTCAGCGGCGCGCTCGCCGCCGAGTCCGAAGACCTGGCCGAGACCGTGCGCCTGCTGGCGCCGACCCTCGAGATCGCGGCGCCGGCGCTGCGCAACACCAATGCCGTCCTCCCCTACCTGCGCGCCTTCGCCCGCGACATCGAGCCGGGGATCAAGCAGCTGCCGAAGACGATCAACGCCTCTCAGGCCTGGATCAAGCAGACCACCGCCCTGCTGAACGAGAAGGAGCTGGGACGCCTCGCCTACCAGCTCCGCCTCACCGGCGAGCCCGCGGGCCAGACGGCCGCTGCCGCGCCCGGCCTGTTCAGCCAGACCGAGCTGCTCAGCCTCTGCACCTCCGACTTGCTGATCCCGACGGGTGACGTGCCGATCACCGACGTCTTCACCCCCACCAACGTGCCCAACTACAAGGAGTTCGGCTACGCGGTCTCCGGCTTCGCCGGCGAGGCGCAGAACTTCGACGGCAACGGCTCCTACATCCGCTTCCAGACAGGCGGCGGCAGCTTCGGCACCAACGACGGCCTCGTCGGCATGCCGGTTCCGGGGGCGGGGCTCCCCACCGACACCGTCAACTACGGACACGCGCAGTCCGCGCCGCTCGGAAACCAGCCGGTGCTGGGCTCGAAGCCGCCCTACCGGACCGACGTGGCTTGCTCGAGCAACCCGATCCCTGACCTCAATGGGCCCGCTGCTGCAGTCGGTCCCCCGAGCCCGGAGGCGGTGCCGTGAAGCGCGCGATCCGAGAGCACCTGAGGGACTTCCTGGCGATCATCGGCCTGATCATCGCCGGCGTGGTCACGGCCTTCGTCATCCTCGCCAACCAGACGACGGCGCTGCCCTCCTGGTTCCCGATCCTGGGCGAGGACCGGTTCGAGATCAAGGCCCAGTTCAGCTCGGCCCAGGCGATCACCCCGGGGCAGGGCCAGGCCGTGACCATCGCCGGGATCAAGGTCGGGGACATAACCGACGTCACCCTCGACGAGGGCAACGCCGAGGTGACGATGGAGGTGGACAACGACAAGGCCTACTTGATCAGGGACGACGCCTCGCTGCTGCTGCGGCCGAAGACCGGCCTCAACGACATGGTGATCGAGGTCGATCCGGGCACCGAGAGCGAGCCGGCGGTCGAGGAGGGCGTCACGATCCCGCTCGCGTCGACCCAGCCCAACGTCAACCCCGACGAGGTGCTGGCCTCGCTCGACGCCGACACCCAGGCGTTCCTGAAGCTGCTGCTCGCGGGCGGGGCCGAGGCCCTCGACCCCGAGCAGGATCGCGGCCGCAAGCTCGCGGGCGCCCTGCGCCAGTTCGAGCCCTTCGCCCGCGACATCGCGCGAATCAACGGCGGCCTCGCGGAGCGCCGCGAGAGCATCGCCCGCTCGATCCACAACTTCCGCCTGCTCTCCGAGGAGCTCGCCGCGCGCGACACAGACCTGATCTCGTTCGTGGACGGCTCCAACGCGGCGCTGGCCCGCTTCGCCAACCAGGAGGCCGCGATCCGCGAGTCCCTGCAGGAGCTTCCGAGCACCCTGGACGAGACCAACAAGGCCCTCGCCAGCTCCAACCGCTTCGCGCTCGCGAGCCTGCCGGCCCTGCGCGACTCGTTGCCCGGCGCTCGCGCCCTGAAGCCCGCGCTGCAGGCCCTGCGTCCTTTCATGCGGCAGACCCTGGACTCGATCCGCGATCAGATCAGGCCGTTCACGGTGCAGGTCTTCGCGCCCGTCAAGCACCTGCGTCAGACGAGCGAGGGCCTCGCCCAGACCGTCCCCGGCCTCAATCGCAGCTTCACCAACCTGAACAAGGGCCTCAACGCGCTCGCCTACAACCCCTCGGGCGACGCCGAGAGCTTCATGTTCTACCTGCCCTGGCTCAACCACAACATCAACAACCTCTTCCTCTTCCAGGACGCGCACGGCCCGCTCCGTCGCGGCATCGTCATGCAGACGTGTGAGACGGCGCGCTTCTCGGAGGGCGTCGCTACGGACAAGCCGTTCATCAAGACGCTGCTCGAGACCACCAACCAGCCGCGAACCTCGGAGATCTGCTGATGGGTCAGCGCGCGCCATCCGCCGCCCAGATCGGCGTCGCCGTCGCCTTCGCCTTCTCGTGCTTCGGCCTGCTGCTGTTCCTCTGGAACGCCTTCGGCGGGCCCGTGCCGTTCGCTCCCGAGGGCTACCGGGTCAAGGTCCCGTTCAACGAGGCGACCCAGCTCGCGGTCGAGTCGGACGTGCGCATCTCCAACGTCTCGGTCGGCAAGGTGAAGAAGATCGAGCTCGAGGACGAGGGCGAGAGCCGCGACCTCGCCGTCGCGACCCTGGAGATCGACGAGGACTACGCACCGATCCCCGAGAACACCCTGGCGATGCTGCGCCAGAAGACGCTCTTGGGGGAGACCTACGTGGAGCTGACGCCCGGGGACCGAGACGGTCCGAAGCTGGCCGAGGACGGCTCGCTGCCGCCCGCCCAGGTCGCGGAGTCGGTGCAGCTCGACGAGATCTTCCGCACCTTCGACGAGCGCACGCGACTCGCCTTCCAGGCCTGGATGCAGGAGGCGGCGATCGCGACCGCCGGCCGCGGCGCCGACCTCTCGGCGGCGATCGCGAATCTCGAGCCGTTGGCCGAGGACGCCAACAGGCTGCTGCGCGTGCTCGACACGCAGGAGGAGGCGGTGCGGCTGTTCGTCAAGAACACGGGCGTCGTCTTCGGCGCCCTCTCCGAGCGCCAGGGCCAGCTGCGCGGGCTGATCTCGAACGCGGGGACCGTGTTCGCGACGACGGCGCGCCGCAACCAGGACCTGGAGGCGGCCTTCAGGGCGCTGCCGACCTTCCTCGACGAGTCCCGGCTGACGCTGGAGCGGCTGGAGACCTTCTCGAACGAGACCAACCCCCTGATCACCCAGCTGCGTCCCTCGGGCAAGGCCCTCAGCAGCGTGCTCAAGCAGACCGCCAGGGTCGCCCCCAACTTCAAGGGCTTCATGGTCGGATTCCGCAAGCTCGCGAAGCGCTCCAAGACCGGGTTGCCGGCGCTACAGACGCTGCTCAACGACGACCTGCCGCCGGTGCTGATCCAGTTCAGCAGCTTCCTGCGCCAGGTCACACCGATCATCGCCGCGGGCACCCGCTACAAGCGCGAGATCACCTCGTTCCTGGGCAACGTCACCGGCATCACCCAGGCGAGCGTGAGCCAGCCCGAGACGGGCAACGTCGCCGCCCGCTACCTGCGGGTGACGAACCCGCTCACGCCGGAGAGTTTCGCGGTCTGGCCGACCCAGCGCCTGGAGGCGAACCGCAACGCCGCCTACGCTATCCCCGGCTGGTCGGACTCCCTCGCCGGCGGCCTGCCGAGCTTCGAGACCCGCGACTGCGCGGCGGGGGCCAACGGCACGATCGCCGCCGGCACGGCCACCAACCCGGATTTCGTCGCGCGGGTCAATCCCGACCTGGGCAGCTCCGGCCCGCAGCTGCTGGCTCGCATCCAGCAGTTCGGCTTCAACACGTTCGACAACACCGCCAGCGTCCTCCGGGTCGCCTGCACCCAGCAGGCGGCGGTGCAGTCGATCGGCGAGGTCCCCGAGGTCACCAACTACCTGCACGTCTACCAGGACGCTCCCTGAGGCTTCCTCCAAGGGGCGGAAGCGTGGCCCGAGGGGTTGCCCCTCCAGCCCCCCCGGAAGAAGTCCTCCAATCACCGTTGCTCCGAAACTCCATGCGAATCGCTGTGTTAGGTTCAAAGACCGAAATAGGGCGGGCGGGGCTACGGTGCCGCTACAGGGTGCCCTCAGGAGAAAAAGGAGTGGTATGCGTAAGCGCATCTATCTGATAGGGGCTGTGGCCGCCGTTTCGTCGCTCGCGTTCGCGGGCGTCGCGCAGGCCGCGATCACCTACAACCCCCAGCAACTGGAAGTCAAGACGTCGGCCGGCAAGCTGGACAAGAAGAAGGCCGGTCCCGTCAACAGCCTGTTCGTTGACGTGATCACGCCCTACACGGGCTCCGGCCTGCCGATTGACAAGCGGGCCACGAACACCAAGGTCTACTTCCCGAAGGACTACTCGTTCAGCACGAAGGGGCTCTCGCAGTGCGATCCCAACGCGGCTGGATTCAATACGTCCACGACCGAGGCCGCCAAGGCTGCTTGTGGCGCCTCTCAGGTCGGTTCGGGCAGTGCTGCCCTGGTCGGCGCGGTCGCCGGCGTCACCGCCGTCGTCACCGCGTTCAACGGCACGCAGCCGGAGGGTCGCGACACGATCCTGCTGCACAGCCGCACGACCGCCGGCACCACCACGGTGCTGATCGGGACGCTGAAGCCGAGCAACATCGGCGGCTTCGGCAAAATGCTGGACGTTCCGGTCCCGCTGCTGCTCGGCGGTGCTTTCGCGATCAGTGATTTCAACACCACGATCCCGAAGGTTCAGCTGCCCGGCAAGGCGGCCAGCTCGGCCAAGAAGAAGAAGAAGAAGGCCAAGAAGTACTACGTGATGGCCAAGTGCAGCAAGAAGAAGTGGACGTTCCGCGCGGACTCCACCTACGACGACAGCTCGACGAGCACCGCGTCGGACCAGACCACGTGCAAGCAGAAGAAGGCCAAGAAGAAGAAGAAGTAAGGCCCGATTCGCCTGTAGTTGGGAAGAGGGGCGGCCTGCGGGCCGCCCCTCTTCATGCCCAGCCGGATCGCCCTCTTCGCTAGAAAGGGAGCTTGAGATGAACCGATCGACCCGACTGCCGCTGATGCTGCTGATGCTCCTGGTCTCGGCTGCCCTGCTCGCGGCCGGCTGCGGCGAAGACGGCGATGGCGGCGGCGAGGGTGGCGGCGAGGAGCTGAGCAAGGAGGAGTTCGTCGCCCAGGCCGACGAGATCTGCGCCGAGGGCGACGCCAAGATCGACGAGGGCGGCAAGGCCTTCGCCGGCACCACGGGCGGAAAGGTCGAGGAGCTGGTCGGAACCGTGGTCGCGCCGGGCTACCGCGACCAGATCGCGCAGCTGCGCGAACTCGAGCCTCCCGCCGATGAGGCCGACGAGGTCGAGGAGTGGCTCGACACCTTCGAGCAGGGCGTCGACGAGCTTGCGGACAGCCCCAAGGAGCTGGCCGGGGGAGCGGCCCTCGACACGATCGTCGAGTCCCGGGGCATGGCGAGCGAGCTGGGCCTGGGCGCATGCGCCCGCGGCTTCTGAGCCGAGGCTCCGCCGGGGGGTTTACACTCCCCGCGAAATAGAGGCCGGTGGTTCAAGGGAAGTCCGGTGAAAGTCCGGCGCGGTCCCGCCACTGTGACCGAGCGAGGACCCTCGCGGCACGAAGCCACTGGGGACGCGGCGCGTCCCTGGGAAGGCGTCACGAGGAGCTCGGAAGCCAGGAGACCTGTCCCCGGCCAGCCAACACGGCCCCCGAGGAAAGGGGTGGCTTCCGATGAAGTCCCGTTTGCTGTCGTCCGCAGCGCTGGCCCTGGTTGCGCTCGCCGTCCTGCCCGGGGGCGCCGCGGCGACGCCGGCGTTCTCGCTGCGCGTCGAGGCGCCCGGCGAGACGCTCGACCCCGGCACCATGTACGCGCCCCGCAGCCCGATCGGCGCC
>VGBV01000051.1 GCA_016870325.1 Actinomycetota bacterium | reverse complement strand
GATCTCCTTTGGTCGAGCGGCCATCCTGGGCTCCGGCCCGGACGCCCTTCGTCGGGGCTGCGCCCCTCCTCGGGCGTCCGGATCTCTGCCTAGGCGGGTGTCAACGCGGGAGAGGGGAGCAGGTCACCACCCCTCTACGAACGCCAAGGCGTTGGCCTGCTGTTGTATCAGTAGGCCGCGAGTTCGGTGGCGACGCGAGTCCCTGAGATCACGGCACCGTTGATGAAGCCGGTGTTCGTCACGTTCTCCGTGTGCTCGCCGGCGAAGTGGACCGTGCCTTCCTTCGCCTTCTGGGTGCCTTGGTAGCGGTAGAAGTCACCGGGGCGGTAGTAGGAGTACGAGCCCCCCACGTAGGGGTTCTTGGTCTGCATGAACCCGTACGCCTGTCCTGGGATGAACTTGCTGCTCATCTTGTTGGTGGGGTGCAGCTGGTCGAGCTGGGCGAGTACCGTGTTCGTCACGGCGGAGGGGAGTCCGTTCTCGATCGGCGGCAGTGTCCCGTAGTCGACGTTGTTGTACACGATCAGGTAGGGCTTCGTATTGCTGATGTGCGACACCGGCCAGCAGACTCCGGTGCCGTTGTCCGAGTAGCTATCGGGTCCGGTGAACCAAGGCCCGTTGATCTGCATGCTGAGCTTTGTGTTGGTCCCGAGGGGTTGCGCGAAGCACTTGACCTTCTGAGCACTGAACCCCGCTTGGGAGTAGTCGACGAACTGCATCGCCATCGGCGAGATCGCGAGGACGACCCGGTCGGCGACCACCGTGGTGAGCGCAGTGCCCTGGCTGTCCTGGAACGTGAGTGTGTAGGTGTTGTTGGTCTTCTTGATCGCGATGAGCTTCTTGTTCTTCCGAACCGTGCCGGCCGGAAGCTTGCTCTCCATGGTCGTGACGAGCTTGTCATTGCCCCCCGCGACCTCCCAGCGGTCGTCGTACTCCGCCGGGAAGAGGCCGGTTCCGACGGCGCCGACGATGCCGTGGAGGGCGCTCATCGAGTCGATCGGTCCGGACCAATCGGCCTCCTGTAAGGTCTTCCAGTACCGGCCAACGGTCGTCGTCGGCCCGTAGCCCGCGGCGGTCGCGAGTTCAGCCATCGTCTTGTTGTCCCAGTTCTGCGCCGTGGTGTTCACGGGGGAGCCGGGCCCGGGAACGAACTTGAACTTGTTCCACTCTTTGAGGGCGTAGGAGTCGATCTTCGCGAAGCCATCCGTGATGGTCTTCTCGTTCACGAAGGCCCCGTTGAAGTGGTAGGTGACGGGGTCGTCCGGGTAGTTCTTCCACAGGTCAGCCTTGGCGAGCTTGAGTTCCTTGATGAGAGCGAGCACCTCTTTGTGAGAGCTATCGATCAAAGAGGCGCACTCGTCGAAGTGGAAGCCGCTCTGCATCTTCCCGCGGATGGTGTGGACACGACCGCCGATGAACGGCGCGGCCTCATACACCTGGGGGAACCAGCCCTTCGACTTGTAGATCTTGTACGCGGCGGTCATGCCCGCCACGCCGCCACCCACGATGACCACCCTGGGGGCGGTCGCGGCGTTCGCCGAACGGGGGAGCGCGGTGTTCACCATCGTGAGCCCGACGACCATGCCTCCCACCGCGCCTGCGGCCTTGAAGAACTCGCGACGGGAGATGCTGCTCTCGAGGCGGTCGAGGGCGCGCTCGCGCTCCGCCTCGAACTCCAGCGACTCGTTCATGGTCCGCTCGAAGTAGGACCGGAACTCCGCTTCTTTGCGGCCCAGCACTTCCTCGTAAGGGACCCCGGTCTGCTCGGCCTCGCGGTGGGCCGCGATCGAGCGCTGCGTCCTCCGCTTCCCTAGGGGCATGGTGCTCCTTCCCGGTCGGTTGCTCGCGCCGGACGGACTGTAGCGACGGACGTCTCATGCTACAACCCCGCAACGACCATGGCTCAGCCCGGCACGTCCACGACGACCATCCCGTCGTCGCGCACGCGCACCGGATACGTCTCGACCGGCAGGTAGGCGGGCATAGAGCACGCGACGGGAGCTGATGCCCGGAGCGGTTCGAATCCCCGCAAGGCCAAGCACGAAAGTCTCCGCTCTGGCCCGTAGTCCCGCCCAGTTCCGCGCCAGTCCCGAGCCAGCGGTCTTCACGCTCCGCCCGCGGGAGCTCGCGGCGTTGCTTGTCGGCTAGGACAGCCAGGACGACGCCGTGGCGTCGGGTCGCCCCGACACTCAGGCCGGTTCGCGGATCACGTAGAACTTGCGCACGCGGTCGTCCTGATGCCAGGTAAGTGGTGTTCCGCGAGCGATCGAGAAGGCCTCGCCGGGGCCGAAGGCATCTTCGGAGCCGTCGGGGTAGCGGAGCACGATCGTGCCCTCGATCACCACGCACGTTTCATCGACCGGGTAGCCACCCGCCACTATCTCCTCCGTGAACGGCTCGGACTCCCAGACGCCGGCCGTCAGGCCGTCGCCGCTCGAAAACCGCTCGACCGTGCGCGTGAGCGCGCCAGCCTCGAGTACCTGCTCGACGCCGTCCAGGTCGCCGAGCGCCATTCGCACCGCCTTGTCCATCCGCGCTCCTTTTCGGGGAGTATCGCACGGCGACGAGCGCAGGAAGCGAGATATTGAGCGGGAGCGACGGGACTCGAACCCGCGGCCTCCGGCGTGACAGGCCGGCGCTCTAACCAACTGAGCTACGCCCCCGGGGTCCTGCGTGGGCGCTGCGCGCCCACGCTCTGTGGATAAGGCTATCCGGCCAGCTCTTGGACGTTGACCGCGACTGGGCCCTTGGGACCGTCCTCGGCCTCGTAGCTGACGCGAGCTCCGTCGTCGAGCGAGCGGTAGCCGTCACCGCTGATCGAGGAGAAGTGGACGAACAGGTCCTTGCTGCCGTCGTCGGGGGTGATGAACCCGTACCCCTTCTCGTTGCTGAACCACTTCACGGTGCCATCTGCCATCTGAATGAGCCTCCTCGGCTGTCTTGGGGGTGCGCGAGGAGGTGCCTTCGGCTCCGCTCCCTTCACACACGCATCTTGGGGATAGACCCCCTTGCAACGGGCCGCAAGGTAGCGAACGTCGCGGTCAGGCGTCAGCCGGGCCCGAGGAGCTCCCGGCGGCCCCGATGCGCCCGGCGGCGCCGTCCTGTAGTGGGCGGGCGGAGCGCAGTAGGCTGGCGCCGATGCGCATCGTCACCTATCGCAACGGAAGCGAGGATCGAGCCGGGATCCTGGCGGAGGGCGGCGTCCGCGACGCCGCCGGGCTGCTCGGTGCTGACGGCCTCTCGGTCCGCGAGCTGCTCGCCTCGGGCCGGCTCGCCGAGCTCGAGGGTGCCGGCGGCGGCGAGGAGATCCCCCTGGACGAGGTAGAGCTGCGCCCGCCCGTCCCCGATCCCGACAAGATCGTCTGCATCGGCCTCAACTACCGCTCGCACGCGGAGGAGGCCGGGATCGCGCCTCCGCAGGTGCCGACGATCTTCGCCAAGTTCCGCAACGCGCTGGCCGCGCCGGGCGCGGAGGTGGCGCTGCCGGCGTCGAGCGAGAAGGTGGACTACGAGGCAGAGATCGCCTTCGTGATCGGGCGGCGCACCAAGGACGCGAGCCGCAAGGACGCGCTCGGGGCGATCGCGGGCTACATGCTGCTCAACGACCTCTCGGCGCGCGACCTCCAGTTCGCGACGCCGCAATGGATGCCCGGCAAGGTCTTCGACGGCTCGGCGCCCTGCGGGCCCGCCCTGGTCACGCCCGAGGAGGCCGGCGCCCACGACGCGATCGCCTTCAACCTGGAGCTGAATGGGGAGCGCATGCAGGACGCCACCACCGCCGACCTGATCTTCTCGGTGCCGGAGCTGGTCTCCCACCTCTCGCGCTGGATGACGCTGGAGCCCGGGGACATCGTGGCCACCGGAACCCCGTCGGGCGTCGGCAGCGTCCGGGAGCCCCGCGTCTGGCTGCAGCCCGGTGACGAGGTCGTGATCGGCTCGCCGACGCTCGGGGAGCTGCGGACCCGGCTCGGCTGAGTGCGCGAAGACCCGGTCATCTCCTCCGGGCTGCTGAAGCTGCTCGGCGTGCTGCTCGTGGCCGGGGCGTTCGGGTTCGGCGCCTACGCCCTCGTCGGCGACGGGGTCGACATCGACCTGCCCGAGCTGCCTGATCTGGACACGACCGCGGTCACCACGCTCGCGAACACGACGCTGTCGGAGACGACGATCAACGGGGGCCCGAGGCTCCCGCCGTCGATCCCTACACCTCGGCCGGGTTCGCCGCGGTGCTGTCCCGGTTCCGCGACGAGGTCGGCGCCTCGGCCGAGCTGACACGCTTGCTCGTGAACGACGTGCGGACGCAGCTGATCGTGCGCCGGGGCGACGGCGTCGAGGCCTACAGCGTTCGCTCCGACAGCGGCGAGCTGGTCCGCGAGGACGCCACGATCACGATCAGCGGCGGCGCCACGCTCGACGACTTCGCCTATCCGCTGGCGGCCGTGAAGCCCGCCGCGATCGACCGCATGCTGGGCACGGCCGGGCGGCGCAGCGGGGCGGCGGACTTCGAGCCCGGGGTGCTGACGCTCGAGCGCGCGATCCCGTTCGGCAGCCGGCGCCTGGAGTGGACGATCAACGCCGAGGGCGGCGGCCGCTACCTGCTCTTCCGTGCGAACTCGGAGGGCGCCGGGTGCGCAACCAGGGCGGCGAAGGGGTGCAGATCCCGCCGGCGGCCCAGGACGCGCAGCGCGTCAACGAGTGCATCGCCGCCGCCGGCGACGACACCGAGGCGATCTTCCGCTGCCTCGACGAGCTCTGAGCGCACCCGGCGCCCGACCCGCCCTAGATGAGTGATTCCACGACCACGCACGCCTGAGGCCCCGCATGGCGCATCGCATCCCGGCGTCCTCGGGCCTGCCCTTGGCGCCACCAAGGGCTGCGCCCTGCGTCCTTGGGCTGCTCGGCCATGCGTGCCCTCAGGCGCACGGCGCCGTGGAATCAATCATCTAGCCGCGTTCGGCGACCAGGTCCTCGATCCGGGCGTATACCTCTGGAGCGTTCTTCTTCAGGCGCTTGACCTCGAAGTGGCCCAGGCTGATCAGCTTCAGCGGCGAGGTCGCGGTGACGGTGGCGCTGCGCAGCGTGTCGTCGAGCATCCCGGCCTCGCCGAAGATGTCGCCGGGACCGAGGTCGGCGAGGTGCTCGCCGTCGCGGGTGACCTCGGCGCTGCCCTCCTCGATCGCCATCAGCGCACGGGAGAACTGACCCTCGCCGATCACCTCGGCGCCCTAGCTCACCTCCCTCGCCTCCGCGAAGGCGGCGACCTGCTTCAGCTCCTCGTCGGATGCCTCGGAGAACAGGGGCATGCGCTTCAGCTGTGCGGGTTCCAAGTGGTCTCCTCCAGGTCCGGGCGCCATCGAGGCGCGACGGGGTTCGTTCAGCGCCGAAACGCTATCCGATCCGGGTCGCTTCGGGCGCTCGATAGAGTTGCGCGAACCGCGCCCCAGGACCGACTTCGAGGGAGTGATCGCAGTGGGAATGATGGACGACATCAAGAAGGCCCAGGAGATGGCCGCGAACGCCCAGCAGATGGCCGCACAGCAGGGAGTCGACATGAGCGCGACGCCCGACGCCGCCGACATGGCCTACGCCCAGACCGCGCAGAAGATCGCCACCAGCGGTCTGCCCGGGGTAGCCACGATCAAGTCGATCGGCGAGACGGGCAAGACCGACGCCGGCGTCAACAAGCAGTACGCGATCGAGGTCGCGATCGAGCTCGAGGGCGGCGAGGCCTACGACACGACCGTGCTCCAGAGCCTGACCGAGGACGCGATCGGGTCCGGCCAATACGAGGCGGGCAAGCGCTTCGAGGTCAAGGTCGACCCCGACGACAAGAGCAAGGCCCTGCTCTACGGCCTCGCCGACTAGCTTCAGCGCTTCAGGTGCTGGCCGTGCGAGCGCGCGCGGCCGGCCCTGCCCGGACCGTGCAGCTGATGGGCGAAGTCTCATGGCTGGGACCAGCTTCCTGGTCCCATCGGCCCTGCTCGTCCTCATCTTCGGCGTCTGGATGGTGCTCGACCAGCCACCGAGGTGCAGCGCCGCATCCGCCGGGTGCTGATGGTCTCGCGGATCGAACTGGTGCTGCTCATCGCCGTGATCTTCATCATGGTCGCGAAGCCGGGGCTCTAGTCCAGACCCCCGCGCCCGCCTCAAGTCCCGGAGCGCAAAGCCGATATTCCAGGCGTGGAACCGACCCCGAGCAGGCCCCCCGCCAGCTGCTGGGGACCAACGAGGTCCTGGACGAGGAGCTCGACTTCACCCCGACCCTCTACAGGCCCCCTATGACCGCCACGATCCCAGCGTCGACGCGACCGCCGCTGAGCTGGGCCTGACCCGAGCGTCGTGGACCTACCGCCACGATCCCAGCGACTGGGACCATCCCTCCGGCGAGGGCAAGCCCGCCGATCCGATCTGCGACAGCGTCGTCTCCCAGGCCGAGCCGGGCAACGTGATCCTGCTTCAAGACCGCTTTGAGGGCACGATCGAGGCGGCTCCGTGCATGATCACGGGCCTGCGCGAGCGCGGCCTCGAGCCGGGCCGGCTTCAGGTCGCCGACAGCCCCTCGCCCAAGAACGGCGACGGCTTCATCGAGGTCGTACCCTCAGCGACGCGTACAAGCGGGAATGCAATTCTGCAGGGAGGGGGCCGAGATGCCGATAATTGATGACAGGTCGCAATGATCACCCCCCTGCTGAGCTCCTCCTTCACCGACTTCGTCTTCGAGTGGTACCCCGTGTTCGGGGTCATCTTCTCGGCCGGCCTGCTGACCGTGTTCGTGCTGCTGCTCCGCAACACGATGGGCTCGACCAAGCCCGAGACCGTGAAGGCGAGCAAGACCGAGCCGGTCCTGTGGGAGGAGGTGCAGGGCGTCGACGCCGCCAAGGAGGAGCTGGTGGACGTCGCCGAGTGGCTCAAGGACCCGAAACGGTTCCAGGGACTCGGGGCGCGACACCCGCGCGGCGTGCTGCTCTACGGGCCGCCGGGCACCGGCAAGACGATGCTCGCCCGGGCGGTCGCCGCCCACGCGGGTGTCGACTTCTTCGCGGCCTCGGGCTCGAGCTTCGTCGAGATGTTCGTCGGCCGTGGAGCGGCGCGGATCCGGCGGCTGTTCAAGGAGGCGCGCGGGTCGGGCCGCGCGGTGATCTTCATCGACGAGCTCGACGCGGTCGGCGGCCATCGCAGCGGATCCGGCGGCGACGGCGGCACCTCCGAGCGCGAGCAGGCCCTGAACCAGCTGTTGGTCGAGCTCGACGGGTTCGAGCGCGATCCCGGCACAGTGATCGTGCTGGCCGCGTCGAACAACGTCGAAAAGCTCGACAAGGCGCTGCTGCGCCCAGGCCGCTTCGACCGCCAGGTGCTCGTCGCGCTCCCCGACCGCGACGGTCGCGAGGCGATCTTGCGCACGCACGCGCGCGACAAGGCGCTCGCCGACGACGTCGATCTGACCGACGTCGCGCGCAAGACGACCGGCATGACGGGCGCCCAGCTCGCCAACGCGCTCAACGAGGGCGCGATCATCGCCGGCCGCGAGGGCAGCGACGCGATCACCCGCGACCATCTCGACGAGGCGATGCTCCGCCAGTCGGTCGGCTCCCAGCAGGCGCGGCGCCTGAACGAGTCCGAGCGCCGGATCGTCGCCTACCACGAGGCGGGCCACGCCCTCGTGCGGCGCCTCGTCGGGCTCGATCCGCCCGAGATCCTCAGCATCGTGCCGCGCGGGCCGGCGCTGGGGTTCGTCGCCCATTCCCCCCAGGAGGACAGCTACCTGCGCTCGCGCAAGCAGCTGCTGGACGAGGTGGTGACGCTGCTGGGCGGCAGGGCCGCCGAGGAGGAGGTCTTCGACGAGACCTACTCGGGCGCGGCGGACGACCTCGCCCGGGTGCACGCGATCTGCGTGCAGATGGTCACCGAGTTCGGGATGACGGTGGCCAAGGGCCCGCCCGACAGCGTGCCGCTCGCGCAGCCGACGGGCGACTACGCGCTCTCGGACCAGACCCGCCGCGAGGTCGACATCCACGCGCAGGAGCTGGCCCACATGGCCTACGCGCGCGCCCGCAGGCTGATGCAGGTGAACAGCCGCTGTCTGCACGACCTGGCCGCCAACGCGCTCGAGCGCGAGACGCTGACGCGCGAGGACCTGGACGAGATCTTCGACGCCCACGACCTGCAGCGGACGCTGAAGCCCGGCAAGGGGACGCTGGGCGAGGAGCTCGAGGAGGAGCTGCTCAGCGGCAGCTCCTGACGCCGATGGGCGGTACTGGGCTCGAACCAGTGGCCTCTCGCTTGTAAGGCGAGTGCTCTCCCAACTGAGCTAACCGCCCGCGTTCCATAGGGTAGGGACGATGAGGCTGCTGATCACCAGTTCGCGGATGCCTTTCGCGCTCGACATGGTGCGCAAGCTCGGCGAGCACGGGCACGAGGTCTACGCCTGCGACAGCTACCGCGCCGCGCCCGGCAGCCACTCGAAGTTCCTGGCGGGGCACTTCACCACCGCCTCGGCGACCGACGACCCGCAGAGCTTCGTCGGCGACGTCGAGAGCTTCTGCTCCGAGAACGAGATCGAGCTGATCGTGCCGATGTTCGAGGAGATCTTCTATCTGGCGGGACAGCACGAGCGGCTGTCGAAGGTGACGCGGCTGTACGCGCCGCCCTTCCAGACACTCGCCCGGGTGCACGACAAGGGGACCTTCCAGCAACTCTGCGATCAGCTCGGCATCCGCACCCCGCAGACGGCCGTGGCCGGCTCCCAAGAGGAGCTGCTCGAGGCGATCGGGCGCTTCCCCAAGTACTTCGGACGCGCGGCGTTCTCGCGCGGCGGGGCCGGGCTGATGACCAACACCGGCCCGCCGGCGGGACAGCTGAAGCCCGAGGACGTGCACCCGACGGAGGCCAACCCCTGGCTCGTGCAGGAGCACGTGGACGGGCCGATGCACTGCACCTATTCCTGCATCCACGACGGCGAAGTCGCGACCCACATGTCCTACCGGGCGCCGCGCCGGTGGGAGGACTCGACCGGCATCCAGTTCCTCTCCGTCGATCCCACCGACACGCTGCCGACGGTGGAGAAGTTGGCCAGGGAGCTGTCCTGGGACGGTCAGATGTCACTCGACTTCGTCGACTCCGAGCGGGGGCTGATGATGATCGAGTGCAACCCGCGGCCGACCGACGGGGTGTTGCTGATGAGCGCCGAGGAGCTCGAGCGCGGGCTGCTGGCGCCGACGATCGAGACGCTGCAGATCGAGGCCGGGCGCTCCGAGCAGCTCGACTTCGCCGTCCTCGGGCAGATGTTCCGGCAGCCGCTGAAGCAGATGCCGGGCTCGGTCCGCGACCTGGCCACCGTCAAGGGGACGAACTCCGGCTGGCATGACGCGCTGCCGCAGCCGTACTCGTTCCTCGCATTCGCGCACCACGAGCGCATGAGCATCGAGGAGCGCAAGGGGCTGTTCGAGGCGATGTCGGACGGGATCACCTGGGACGGCCAGGACATCCCCAGGCTGCCGCCCGATGACGCCGCCTTCCTGGCGAAGCTGACCGGCGAGTGAGCCCGTCCCCGGGAAACGGCGGGGGCGGGGGCATCGATGGCGGGGTGCTCTGGCGCGCCGGCGTGGTGCAGCTGCTGGCGGTGCTGCTGCTGTCGCTGGCGCTGGCGGCGCTGTTGCCGCGCTCGTTCTTCGAGGACTGGGGCTGGCTCAGCGGCTCGCTCGCCTGGCTCGGCTGCGCGGCGCTGACCGCGCGGATGCTGGGGTTGCCCACCCCGGACACGCTGCTCGGGGCGCTGCTCGCGGGCCTGCTCAGCGGCGCCGCGGTGCTGCTCGGCGTGCACTGGCTGGGCGTGGCGATCGCGATCGTGGTGTTTGCGGCCTGGTGCGCTCGCCCGCGCGCTGCCGCGGCCGGGCCGTTCGGTCGCAGGACGAGGACCTGATGGACCTGGGGATCGCGGGCCGCACGGCGCTCGTGATGGGCGCCAGTCGTGGGATCGGCCGTGGGATCGCCGAGGCGCTGGGGCGGGAGGGCGCGAGGGTGGCCCTGTCGGCCCGAGCGGCGGACGCGCTCGAGCAGGTCGCTGCGGGGATGGATGCCGAGACGGCGGTGCTCCCCGCCGACACCGGCGATCTCGAGGGCATGGCTGCGCTGCCGGCGCGAGCCGCGGACGCGCTCGGACCGGTCGAGATCCTGGTCACCAACACTGGCGGGCCGCCGCCGGGGGGCGCGCTCGACCATCCGCGCGAGGCCTGGGAGGAGGCCTATCGATCGCTGGTGCTGGCCCCGCAGGCGCTGATGGAGGCGGTGCTGCCGGGGATGCGGAAGCGGAAGTGGGGCCGGATCGTCAACGTCGCCTCCAGCTCGGTGCGCGAGCCGATTCCGGGCCTGGCGCTGTCGAACGCCCACAGGATGGCGACGATCGGGCTCTTCAAGACGCTCGCCGACGAGGTCGCGGCCGACGGGGTCACGGTCAACTCGGTGGCGACGGGCCTGTTCGCGACCGAGCGGCTGGCGAGCCTGCACGGCTCGATGGAGGATGCGGAGCGGGCGGCGCTCGAGCAGGTGCCGGCCGGTCGCCTGGGGACCCCCGAGGAGTACGGCGACCTTGTCGCGTTCATCTGCTCCGATCGCGCCGGCTACCTGACCGGAACCGTGATCCCGCTCGACGGCGGCCGGCTGCGCTCGGTCTGAGGCGGAGCGGCGGCGGCGGTCGCGGTCGACCGGGCTGCTCAGGCCGAGGCGGTCGCGGGGCGGCGGCGCAGGCCGAGCCAGAGCCAGATCCCGCCCGCGAGGATCATCACGACGCTGATCAGCTGGGGCTGGGTGAGCCCGAGGACGACCTCGTCGTTGCGGCGCACGAACTCGACCAGCAGGCGCTCGGTGCCGGCCAGCACGAGATAGAGCGCGAACAGGAGGCCGCCGGTCAGCCGGTTGCGCAATCGCCACAGCAGGTAGGCGACCCCGCCCATCGCCAGCGTCTCGTAGACCGGCGTGGGATGGACCTCCTCGGTGGTGGGGACCGTGCCGTCGGGGTAGGCCATCGCCCAGGGCCCGTCCCATTCGACGCCGTAGTCGCCGTCGCCCGAGAGCTGGCAGCCGATTCGTCCTACGGCATAGCCGAGGGCGAGCGCCGGGGCGGCGACATCGAGCAGGGCGGTGCCGAGGAAGCCCCGGTACCAGGCCCAGAGCACTACCCCGAGGGCGCCGCCCACGAGGCCGCCGAACCAAACCAGGCCGGCGCCCGAGAAGATGTTGCCGAGCAGGTCGTCGGAGGCCTCGTCCCAATTCTGCACCAGCCAGTCGACCCGCGCGCCGATCAGCCCGCCGGCGAGCGCCGCGAAGCAGGCCTCGTAGGCCCAGTCGACCGGCTTGCCCAGCTCCTTGAACCGCACGCCGACGAGCGCGCCGGCGGCGAGGAAGGCGGCGGCGAACGCCAGCCCGAAGGTCTGCAGCGTCAGCGGCCCGATCTCGATCTCGGGAATCACGGGGGCCGGAGGCTAGCTGAGGAGGTCTGCCTGCAATCGCGATACGGGTTAGCCATAGCCCCGACCGGACTCGAACCGGCGTCTCACGGCTTGAAAAGCCGGAATCTTTACCGCTAGACCACGGGGCCTCGGTTCGGATGTTAGGTCGCGCCCGATGGAGGTCCTGGTCTTGTTGCTTTCCCCGCGCTATTCGTCACACCTCATCGAATAGGACGATCTTGTGGGGAGCTACAAACCGCGGGAACGTGCGGCAGCTCGGGCGCTCCGGCGCGAGGGCCTCGCCCTGAAGCGAATCGCCTCACGTCTGGGTGTCGCGGTGTCGACGGTCCACAAATGGACGGGTGACATCGAGCTGACCCCTGAGCAGCAGGAGCGGAACCTGAGGGGGCCCGAGGGACCGCATGATCCCGCGTGGGTCCGAAAGCGCGCCGCCGCGTGGAGCGCGCGGAAACGGGCCGAACGACAGCGGTGGCAGGCGGAGGGGAGGGAGGCAGCGCGGGCGGGCGACCCGCTTCACGTGGCCGGGTGCATGCTCTATTGGGCGGAAGGTTCAAAGGGTCGCAACACCGTCCAGCTCTCAAACTCGGATCCCGGCATGGTCCGATTCTTCATTTGCTTTCTCCGGGATTCCATGGGCGTGTCTGGCGACCGGCTGCGGTTCAGCCTCAACGTCTACACGAACAACGGCCTCACGATCGCCGAGATTGAGCAGAACTGGCTGGAGATCCTGGAGCTGCCGCGCAGCTGCATCCGAAAGCACCAGCTGAACCACTACCCGACCTCCAGCAGCGGTGGACGGCGCTCTCTCCCTCTGGGCGTCTGCACCCTTTCCGTCGCGCGCAGCACGCGTGAGGTGCAGCACATCTATGGAGCGATTCAGGAGTACTCGGGCGCCGATCAGCCCAAGTGGCTCGACGGGCCGCCCCGCAGAAGGACGAGCTAGGCCAACAGCAGCTCCAGCAGCGCCTTCTGGGCGTGCAGGCGGTTCTCGGCCTGGTCCCAGACGGCTGAGCGCTCGCCGTAGAGCGCTTCCTCGCTGATCTCCTCGCCGGGATGGGCGGGGAGGCAGTGCATGACGATGGCGCGATCCGAGGCGAGGTCGATCAGCTCCTCGTTCAGCTGGTAGGGCTCGAGAGCGGCGCGCCGCCGTTCCGCCTCCTGCTCCTCGTCGTTCATGCTGACCCAGACGTCGGTGTAGAGCGCGTCGGCACCCTCGGCGGCGGCGCGCGGGTCGTCGGTCAGCTCCGCGATCCCCTGCTCCAGCCGGAAACCCGCAGGGCTGGCGACGACCACCTCGACGCCCGCCATCCTGCCCAGGATCGCGAGCGAGCGGGCGCAGTTGTTGCCGTCGCCGACGTAGGCAAGGCGCAGCCCCTCGAGCCGGCCGAAGCGCTCGCGCAGCGTCTGCAGGTCGGCCAGCGCCTGGCAGGGGTGGTGCCGCGGCGTCAGCGCGTTGACAACGGGCACGCTCGCCGCCTCCGCCAGCTCCGCCACCCTCTCGTCCGAGCCCGAGCGAATCACGATCCCAGCCAGGTAACGCGACAGCACCCGCCCGGTGTCGGCGATCGACTCCCCGCGCGAGAGCTGCAACTCGTCGGCGCGGAGCACCAGCGGCGTGCCGCCCAGCTCCGCCACGCCGACCTCGAACGAGATCCGGGTCCTGGTCGAGGGCTTCTCGAACACGAGAGCGATCGAGTCGCCGTCCAGCGCGCCCCTTCCCTCCCCCTGCGCGCGCCCCTGCTTGAGCTCCTCAGCGCGCGCGAGCAGCACCTCGAGCGCGGCGCGGTCGAGCTCCTCGCCGGTGACGAAGCTGTGCGCCGCGGCCTCCGTTGTCGGTTCCGGGATCAAGCAGCCGATACTACGGCGATCAAGGTCCTCACCTGGAACATCTTCCACGGCCGCGACGGGCCCCCGGACAAGGGGCTCTACACACGCCGCGCGGAGTGGACCCGTCGCATCGAGCGCAACGAGACCCACGTCCAGGTCAACCGCGATCTCTGGCGGGAGTTCACCGACATGCTCTGCGCGGCCGACTGGGACGTCGCCCTGCTGCAGGAGTGCCCGCCGCGCTGGGAGCCCGGCTTTGCGCGCGAGTGCGACGCCGAATCCCACATGGTCAAGACCTCGCGCAACTGGCTCGAGAACCTGAGCTGGCGGATCGCGCGCGGCTGGCCCGACCTGATCGGCTCCTCGGAGGGCGGCTCGAACATGATCCTCGCCCGTCCCTCGACCGGGGGGATCGCCGAACGGCGCGAGCAGGTGCTGCAGGAGCGCCACCCCGAGCGTCGCACGATGGCCTTCGCTCGCCTCGGCAACGGGCTCTGCGTGACGAGCCTGCACGCCAGCACCAGCCCCCCGCGCGCCGAACCCGAGCTGCTGCTCGCCGCCGAGCGCGCCGTCGAGTGGGCGGGCGAGCACCCACTCGTGCTCGGTGGCGACTTCAACGTGCGCCCCGGCAAGAGCGACGTCTACGAGCGGATCGAGCGCCGCTTCGGCCTGCGCGGGCCCACCGCGCCCGACGCGATCGACCACCTGCTCGTGCGCGGGGCCGAGCCGAGCGCCCCGGCCCGCGCCTGGCCCGACGAGCAGCGCGAGCTCGACCACGAAGGACTGCGCCTGCGCCTCTCCGACCACGCCCCGGTCGAGATCGGCCTGCGCTGGCCGCCCGCCGCCGGCGCCTGAGCCGCGTTTCGGCCGGGACTAGACTCGGCTCTCGAGATGTCGCCGCAGCCGAACCAGTCGCGCGCTGAGCCGGCGGGCGCCGCCGCCCCCGAGCAGGGCTCCACCCGCGCCGAGCAGAGCATCGAGGCCTTCCGCCAGTCCCTCGAGGCGAGCGTCACGATCTCGCGCGACCGCCTTCAGGACGTCGTCGACGACGCCGTCCGCCGCGGCCGCATGACCCGGGGCGACGCCGAGGACCTGGTCAGCCGGCTGGTCACCCGCGGGCGCGAGCAGGCCGATGACATCCTCGCCGAGCTGGAGCGGCTGGCAACCCAGCTCCGCGACGAGGTCGGTGAGCGGACCGCCAAGCAGCGGCGCAGCGCCGCGCGCACCGCCGACCGCGCCAAGCGGGAGCTGGACGACGCCACCGAGCGGGCGCGCGAAGAGGTC
>VGBV01000050.1 GCA_016870325.1 Actinomycetota bacterium | reverse complement strand
GCGTCGTCACCGTCTCCTTCGAGACCGACGACGCC
Source organism: Actinomycetota bacterium (assembly GCA_016870325.1). Classification (GTDB taxonomy): domain Bacteria; phylum Actinomycetota; class Thermoleophilia; order Solirubrobacterales; family 70-9; genus VGBV01. The sequence continues at coordinate 14,798 of VGBV01000050.1, read as the reverse complement.
GCCACCGCCCCGGTCGGGCCGCTCGGCTACCCCCTGGTCGCGACGCGGAACACCACCAGGGTTGGCGGCATCGACCCGGCCACCGACGCCGCCGCGATCGCGCTCGCCACCCATCCTCCCGCTCCCAACGCACCGCCGGTCGAGGCGGCCGTCATCGTCGGCAGCGAGGACTGGCAGGCGGGGATCGCCGCATCGGTGCTCGCCGGCCCGCCGGTGCGCGCCCCGATCCTGATCGGGGAGCCGGACTCGGTTCCCGACGTCACCGCCGACGCGCTGGCGACGCTCGACCCTCGGGGTGGCTCCGGCCCGTCCGACGCGGCGGTCTACGCCGTCGGCGCTGTCGCGAGCCCGCCCGGCTTCGAGACCGAGCGCATCGCCGGCGGCTCCCCCGCCGAGGTCGCCGACGCGATCGACGTGCTGCGCGGGCGGCTGCTGGGAGCCGACCCCGCCCACCTGCTGGTCGCCAGCTCCGAGCAGGCGCCCTACGCGATGCCCGCGGCGGGCTGGGCGGCCCGCTCCGGAGATCCCGTGCTGTTCGCTGAGCGCGAGCGGCTCCCCGAGGCGACGGCGCGGGCGCTGCGCAGGCACCCCGAGACGCCCGTCTACGTGCTCGGGCCCGAGGACGTTATCGGGCCCGAGGTCGTGCGCGAGATCGAGCGCATCTCAGCGGGCGTCGAGCGGATCGGGGACCCGGGAGCGAGCGCCAACTCGGTCGCCTTCGCCCGCTATGCGGGCTCCGGATTCGGCTGGAACATCAACGACCCGGGCCACGGACTGGTGCTGGCCAGCGCGACCAGGCCGCTCGATGCGGCCGCCGCCGCGCCGCTCTCGGCGAGCAGCCGCTGGGGGCCGCTGCTGTTGGTCGAGGACACCGATAGGCTGCCAGCCGACGTGCGCAGCTTCCTGCTCGACATCAAGCCCGGCTTCGAGGACGACCCGACCCGCGCGCTCTACAACCACGTCTGGGTGATCGGCGACTCGAGCGCGGTCGGGGCCGAGGTCCAGGCCGAGGTGGACGAGCTCGCCGAGCTGACCGAGGTCGGCCCCGGCGCCGGCGGTCCGGTGATCGAGGGCGGCGAGACGGGTGACCAGCCGTGAGCGAGGCCGAGCGCCCCGACCGCCTGCAGCGCCCGGTCACCGCCGACGACATCCGCGCACTCGCGGGCCCCGCGACGCCGCACTTCTCGCTCCAGGTACGCAACCGCATCCGCAAGCTGATCGAGCCGCTCGCCGACGACGACCCGGCCCGGGCCGAGGGCGAGCGCCAGATCGCGAAGCTCGAGCAGCTCTCCAAGCACAGCGGCGACCCGCGCGGCCTCGGGCCGGGCGACGAGGCGATGCAGCACGACGAGGGCCGCATCGCGGGCGAGCCGTGAGCGTCATGCGAGCGGGAGGGCCGCGGTGAAGCAGCTCGCCGAGGGCGTCTGGCGGCTCGCCGAGCAGCCGCGCCCGACGATCAATATCTACCTCGCCGGCGACGTCCTGATCGACGCCGGGCGGCGCTGGGACGAGGGGCGGATCCGCAAGCAGACCGCCGGCCGCGAGCTGTCGATGATCGCTCTCACCCACGTCCACCCCGACCACCAGGGCGCCGCCAAGCCGATCTGCGAGGAGCGGGGCATTCCGCTCGCCTGCCACGAGGACGACGTCGACGCGATGGAAGGACGACGGCCCGTGCAGGAGGCCGCCCCCGGCGACCTCCGCAACAAGCTGATCAAGCGGATCTGGGAGGGTCCCCCGTACAAGGTGGAGCGCCCGTTCACCCACGGCGACGAGTCGCAGGCTTCGAGGTGATCCACGCGCCGGGCCACCAGCGCGGCGAGGTGATCTTCTGGCGCGAGGCCGACCGCGTCGCGATCTGCGGCGACGTGGTCCGCAACATGAGCTACCTGACCACCCTCGCCGGAGTGCGCGAGCCGCCCGACATCTTCACCCTCGACGTCGCCGAGAACCGCCGCTCGATCCGCAAGCTCGCCGAGCTGCGCCCCGAGCTCACCCTCCCCGGCCACGGCCCCGCGATCCGCGGCAGCGCCGCGATCGAGGAGCTCGCCGGCCGCGTCGGCGCCTGAGACCTGCGCCGGACCGCCCCCGGACGCGAAGCGGGGGAGGCGGCCTCATGCCGTGCCGAACGCCTCGACGATCTTCGACTGGTACTCGAGCAGCTGCTCGGGCGGGATGAAGTAGGTCGGCGGGGTGAGCCAGAGGCCGTCGCCGACCTCGGCCATCGCCTCGACGCGGGCGCGGACCTTGTCGAGTGGGCCGGCGGCGGTGTAGACCTCGACCATCTCGTCGGGAATGGCGGCCGGGACCCCGGCCAGATCGCCCTTGCGGAAGGCGTCGCCGGCGGCCTCGGCGGCATCGGCGAAGCCGTGCATCCCCCACAGCGGCCGGTAGGTGCGGACCGTGGCGTAGAAGGCGATCGTGCGGCGTGCGGCGTCGATCGCGCGCTTCTCGTCGTCGTCGATCGCGCAGCAGACGGTCGGCAGGAAGTCCAGGTCCGAGCGCTCGCGACGCGAGCGCGCGAGGCCGGTCTCGAAGCTCGGGATCATCACCTGCTCGACCCAGCTCAGCGGGCACATCGGGTGGCCGATAAGGCCGTCGGCGACGTCGCCCGCCATCCGGCACATGCCCTCCTGCATCGCCGCCGTGTAGATCGGGACGCTCTCGCGCGCCGGCTTGTGCGGGCGGATCCAGCCCTTGATGTCGATGTCCACGTATTCGCCCTCGTAGCGGATCGGCTCGCCGCTCGAGGCCTGCTGCATGATCAGCCGGGTCGCCTCGATCGTCTCGCGCAGGTGCGGAGCGGGCTTGCCGTAGTCGGCGTTGTGCCAGGTCTCGTTCAGGCGCTTGACGCCGGCGCCGAGCCCGAGCCGAAAGCGCCCGCCCGACATCTCGTCGATGTCGAGCGCGCTGACGGCGAGGATGAAGGCGCTGCGCGTGAAGGCCCAGGCGATCCCGGTGGCGACGCCGACCTTCTCGGTCTTCGCCGCCAGCCAGGTCGCCTGGGTCACGCTGCTGCGAAACAGCTCGGGCGTCCAAACGCAGTCGATGCCGGCGGCCTCGGCCGCCTGGGCATGCTGCGCGAACTCATCGGCGCTGTCGCCGATGGCCGCTATCTGGACGCGCTCGAGCGCTGACATGCTTCGGGCTCAGCCGTCGGCGCACTCCGTCAGGCCGGCCGCCCTGAGCTCATCGTTGATCGGGGCGTACGGATCGCCCTGGGTGAACGAGGCGGGATCATCCGTGAGGCCGTCGGTGATCTCCTCGGCCTCGTCGAGGGTCCCGTTGAGGTCCTCGTCCTCCTCGGGGATGCCCAGATCGCGGATGTCGGAGATCTGGCCCTGGACGTTCGGCACGATCGTGTCCGTGACGAACGCGTCCGACTCGGCCTGGGTGGGCTGGCCGTTCTTTTCGAACGTCTCCTCAGCGGCGGCGTCGATCTCGGCGTTGCCCTCCTTGCAGATCGCGTTCGCCTGGGTCACGAACTCCTCGTGCGTCAGATCGCTCGACCCGTCGTCGTCGCCGCAGCCGGCGGCGATCAGGCCGGCGGCCAGGGCGAACAGTGTCAACAGCTTCAGGTTCCCCTTCATCTCTTCCTTTCGGTAGCCCCCTCGTGCAGGCGCCACCCTCGTACACGTCACCGTCAGTACGGGCCGATTCGGGTTCGTGCTTGCGGCCGCGTGTACTGGTCGCTAGCCGGGCGTGTTGTCGAGCGCGCGCCAGAAGTAGAGGCAGGCGATCGTGCGGTGCGGGCGCCACCTCTCTCCCATCCGCTCGAGCTCGTCGGGCGCCGGCATCTCCTCGAGCCCGTAGGCGAGCTGGGCGCCCTTGCGGATGCCGAGGTCGCCGGTCGAGAGCACGTCGGGCCGGCCGAGGTGGAAGATCAGGAACATCTCCGCCGTCCAGCGGCCGATGCCCTTGATCGCCGTCAGCTCCTCGATCACCTCCTCGTCCGGCAGCTCCGGCAGCCGCTCCAGGTCGATCTCGCCGTCCAGCACGCGCTCGGCCAGATCGCGGAAGTAGGAGACCTTCGCCCAGGAGAGCCCGGCGTCGCGCAGCTCCTGTGGGTCGGCCGCGACCACGTCCTCGGGCCTGGGGACGCCGCCCCCGAACAGCTCCTCGATTCGCCCCCAGATCGTCGACGCGGCCTTGGTCGAGAGCTGCTGGCCGCAGATCGCCTGGGCGAGCGCCTGGTAGGCGTCCTCGCGGCTGCCGCGGCGGTCGCGCTCGGGCTCGATCGGCCCGTACTCCTTCATCAGCTTCGCGAGCCTCTTGTCGGTGGCCATCAGCTCGCGCTCGCCGTCGCTCCATTCGGGGCCTCCGGCGCTCACGGGGCTGAGTATGTCCCGCAGTTGAAGAAGCCGTAGCGCCGGCCCAGCCTGCGCGCCTCCGACAGCCGCTCGCGCACGGCGGCCGAGTCGAGGAAGAGAGCGGAGTCGGCCTCGAGCTCGTCGATGCCGCGCTCTGCCGCCGCGTAGATCGCCTCCACGGCCGCCCGGTCCCCCTCCGGCGGCGTCAGCCCGCGCAGATCGGCGACCTGGCCGCGGAAGGCCGGGACCACGACGCGCTCGCCGAAGCGCTGGATCTCGGCGTCGCTCGGGCGCCGGCCGGGCTTGAAGGAGACCTCGCCCGTGGGGCTGATGGTGAAGTCATCGGCGCCGAGCTTGAAGCGGATCTCGGCCTCGGTGCGGATGCCCTGCTCGGAGTTGATGCAGATCGTGTCGGCCGCGACGATGTAGTCGCGCTTGCTCGGAGCCGCGTCCACGGTCTCGACCTTGATCGTCTCGCCGCCGCCGCCGCATCCCAGCAGGGCCGTGACGGCGAAGGCAGAGATCACGCCGACCCTCGCTCGAATCTTCATCAGCGCCCGCATGGGCGCGAACCCTAGACCCGCTGGATCAACGTCCCCGTGCCGAGGCCGCCGCCGCAGCACATCGTCACGAGGCCGGTCTCCTTGTCGGAGCGCTCGAGCTCGTGCAGCAGCGTGGTCAGCAGGCGGGCTCCGGTCGAGCCGAGCGGGTGCCCGAGCGCGATCGCGCCGCCGTTGACGTTGACGCGGTCCATGTCGGGCTCCAGCTCGCGGCGCCAGGCGGCGACGACCGAGGCGAAGGCCTCGTTGATCTCGACCAGGTCGATGTCGTCCATCTGCATCCCGTTGCGCTCCAGGATCTTCTGGGTCGCGGGGATCGGGCCGGTCAGCATCATCACCGGGTCGACGCCGACCGTGGTCTGGTCGACGATCTTGGCGCGCGGGGTCAGCCCCAGCTCCTTCGCCTTCTCAGCGCTCATCAGCAGCACCGCGGCGGCGCCGTCGGAGACCTGCGAGGAGTTGCCGGCGGTGACCTTGCCGTCCTCCTTGAAGGCCGGCTTCAGCGAGGCCAGCTTCTCGGCCGAGCCCTCGTCGGGCGGGCGGATGCCCTGATCGGTGACGTAGCTGTCGCCGTTGCTGCGCCAAGGGATGATCTCGCGCTCGAAGCGGCCCTCCTCGGTCGCCTCGTGGGCCTTCTGGTGGGAGCGCAGCGCCAGCTCGTCCAGCTCGGAGCGGGGGATCTCCCACTTGTCGGCGATCATCTCGGCGCTGATGCCCTGCGGCACCAGGTTGTAGAGCTTCATCAGCTCGGGGCTGAAGGCCAGCCCGTGCTCCTCCATCACCGAGAAGGAGTCGGCGAAGGAGATGTGGCCCATGTGCTCGACGCCGCCGCCGATCATCACGTCGTGGACGCCGGAGGCGATCATCGCCGCGCCGAAGTTGACGGCCTGCTGGCCGGAGCCGCACTGACGGTCCACGGTCGTCGCGGGGGTCTCGATCGGCAGCCCTGCCTCGAGCCACGCGTTGCGGGCGATGTTGATGCCCTGCTCGCCGAACTGCTGCACGCAGCCGGCGACCACGTCCTCGACCTCCGAGGCCTCGATGCCCGCGCGGTCGATGACCTCGCTGTAGCTCTTGGCCAGCAGCGTCGAGGGATGGGTGTCCTTGTAGTAGCCCTTCTCCTCGTGGCCGCGGCCGATCGGCGTGCGCGCCGCCTCCACGATCACGACCTCGTGGCCGCTGAAGCTCCCGTTGCCGTTCTGCGCCATGCGCTGGCCTCCGTCCGAAGTGGTTTGTCGCGGCCCCGAAGCGCCGGAGCCGCCGGATCGAAGCGTACCGAAAGGTTGACTGGCTGGTCAGCCAGGGGCGCGCCGAGGTTCATTCGCCGCCGTGCCCGAGCATCGACTGATCGGTGCGGCCCGGCCACCAGTTGCGGTCGCCCAGCTGGAAGGCGATCGAGGGAACCAGGATCGCCCGCACCAGGAAGGTGTCCACGAGCAGGCCGAGCGCGACGGTGAAGCCGAGCTGGAACAGCGTCTCCAGCGGCAGCGCCATCAGCGCCGAGAAGGTGCCCGCCAGGATCAAGCCCGCGCTCGTGATCACGCCGCCGGTCTTCTCGAGGCCCGCGATCACGCCCTCCTTGTTGCCGAGCTTGGCCGACTCCTCGCGGATCCGGCTGATCAGGAAGATGTTGTAGTCGACGCCCAGCGCCACCAGGAACAGGAAGCTGAAGGTCGCGAGCCCCGGCTCGCCGTCGGGCTGGTCGAAGACGTTGGTGAACAGCCACTGGCTCACCCCCAGCGCGAAGGCGAACGAGAGCACCACCGTCGCGACCAGGTAGAGCGGCGCGACCACGGCCCGCAGCAGCGCGATCAGGATCAGCAGGATCAGGATCAGGATCAGCGGCACGATCAGCTTCGCGTCGCTCGCCAGCGTCTGCTCGGTGTCGTGGTTCTCGGCGGTGAGCCCGCCGACCAGGGCGGTGCCGCCGCCGGCCGACTCCTCGACCGTCTCGCGCAGGCCGGGGATGGAGTCCGAGGCCGCGTCGGTGAACGGGTCCTGGGCCAGGGTGACGTCGATGCGCGCGAGCTCGCCGTCGTCGGAGACCGATACCGGCTGCGCGCTGTCCACGTCATCCGAATCGTTGAGCGCGGCGGTGACCTCCTCGACGGTCGCGCCGGAGTCATCGACGATCACGTTCGTGACCGCCACCTGGCCCGCCGAGAGCTGCTCGTCGATCACCTCCTGGCCCTGCGAGGACTCGGGGTCGTTGCGGAAGCCCTCGCCGAAGTCGAGGGTGCCGCGCTCGGTGAGGTTGCCGAGCGCACCGAGCGCGAGCACGCCGATGCAGACCACCGTCGCGATCGGCGCGCGCTCGTGGACGAGGTTGCCGACTCGTCGCCAAACGCCGAGCGGCTGTCGCTGCTCGGAGCCGACCCGGGGCACCGCCGGCCAGAATGCGCGGCGGCCGAGCGCCGCCAGCACCGCGGGCAACAGCGTCAGCCCCGCGAGCAGCGTCACCGCGATCCCGATCGCCAGCACCGGTCCCATGCTCTGGGTGGACTTGAGGTCGGCGAGCAGCAGCACCAGCATCGCGGCGAACACGGTGGCGCCCGCCGAGACGATCGCGGGCGCGGTGCGCTCGGTCGCGTGGGCCATCGCCTCGTGCTTGTCCTCGTAGCGCCGCAGCTCCTCGCGGTATCTCGAGACGATCAGCAGGCAGTAGTCGGTCCCCGCCCCGAACATGAGCACGATCAGGATCCCGGTCGTCTGGCCGTTGACGTCGAAGACGCCGGCCTCGACGATGCCGTAGATCCCGGCGGCGACGATCGTGTAGGCGATCCCGACGACGAACAGAGGGACGAAGGCGATCACCGGGGAGCGGTAGATCAGCAGCAGCAGGATCAGCACGAGCGCGATCGTGACCGTCAGCAGGGTGCCGTCGATCTCCTCGAAGGCCTCCGTCGCGTCGGTGATGAAGCCGGCCGGCCCGCTCACGTAGGCGTTCAGCTCTCCCTCGCCGGCGTCGGGCGGGGGGGTGATCTCGCGCAGCGCGCCGACCGTCTCCTGGATCACCTCGGACTCGGTCGCGGAGGTCCTGACGAAGGTGAGCGCCGTGCTCCCGTCCTCCGAGACGGGCGAGAGCGCGCCGGGCGGCGCCGCCTCGGCTCCGCCGCCGGGCGCGGCGGCCCCCTCGGCCGCGACCGGCTCGCCGTCGACGCCGCAGACGGGGCCCGCGAAGGGCGAGACGACGGTGAGCTTGTCCTTGATCTCGGGCGACGCGCAGAACTCGGCGGCCTCCGCCTGGATCTCGCGCTTGTCGGCGGCGGTCAGCCCGCCCTGGCGCTGGTAGACGACGATCGCGTCCACCTCGCGGCCCTCGGGGAAGCGGTCCTCGAGCAGGTTGATGACCGCGGTCGAGTCGGCGCTGGCCGGCAGGTACTCCTCGTTCTCGTTGGTGGTCGAAGCCTGGAGCTTGCCGGCGTAGCCGCCGACGGCCGCCACCAGGATCACCCAGGCCGCGATCACAAGCCACTTCGACCGCCGTCCCGCCGAAAACTCCGAAATCCGCCTCAACATCTCGTGCCCGCCTCCATCGTCGACATCCGTCCTCTGCTCAGCTCGCTCCAGATCCGACCTGGATCAGGCTAGAATCCTTTCAAGAGGCGAGCATCTTAACAGCTAAGATTTTGGCATGTCGAGAGACCAAGGAAGCGAGCGGCGCAGCAAGGAAGGCCTGATCGACGAGATCAGCCTCGCCATTCGCACCCAGCACAACCAGGTCTACGCCTATGACGACATCGCCGCCTCGCGGCTCGGCGTCAACCGCACTGACCTTCGTGTGATGGACATCCTCACCCGCGAGGAGCCCCTGACCGCCGGGGAGCTGGCCGACAGGACACGCCTCACCACCGGCGCCGTGACGGCGGTCTTGGACCGCATGGAGGAGACCGGCTATGTGCGGCGCCGGCATGACCCAGAGGACCGTCGCCGGGTGCTCGTCGAGGTGGCCCCAAAGGCCTGGGAGCGGTGCGCAGAGATCTGGGGGCCCCTGAGCCTGGACGCCGTCGAGCTGATGGCGAGCTACTCGACCTCTGAGCTGGAGACGATTCTGGACTTCTTCGAGCGCGGCAACAAGACGCAGCGCCACCACCTCGAGCGGGTCGGGAAGCTTCGCTCCCGGCGGCGGGCTCGCGGTGTCACCCGTGCCGGCAGGCGCCGACACGCTTCCGACTGATCCCGCTCGCCGCCGACACACCAGCAAGCAAGCGGAATAGGCATACTGCGCCGCTCATTCGTGGAGCGGAGGAAAGGATGAGCGAGGAGTCCTACTCAAAGCCGGTGATCGCCGGCAGCGGCACCATCGCCTGCGGCCTGGCGGCATCGGCCAGCTCGCTCTCGCGAACGATGCTGCTCGCCCGCTCGGATGCCTCGGCGTGGAAGGCCGAGGAGCAGGCCCACTCGCTCTGCGCCAAGGTCGACGGGGGCGACCCCTCCCGGCTCAAGGTGACCACCGATCCGGGGGACCTGGGCGAGTGCGACCTCGTCGTCGAGGCCGTCGTCGAGGAGCTCGACGCCAAGGTCGAGGTGCTGAGCGGGCTTGCCGAGGCCTGCCCCGGGGCCCACCTCGCGTCCACGACCTCCTCGCTGGGAGTCGGGGAGCTGGGCGGGCGCGTGAAGTCTCCCGAGCGCACCTTCGGCCTGCACCCCTTCAACCCGGTCGTGCGCATGGAGCTGGTCGAGCTCTGCCTGCCCCAGGGCGTCTCAGAGAAGATCGGCCCCCGCGCCCGCGCCTGGTGCGAGGCCCTCGGCAAGACCGTGGTCGAGGTCCCCGACGAGCCGGGCTTCGTCGTCAACCGCCTGCTCTTCCCCTACCTGTTCGACGCGGTCCGCCTGCTCGAGCAGACCGGGATGGAGCCGGAGGAGGTGGACCGCTGCATGACCCTCGGCGCCGCCTATCCGATGGGGCCGCTGGCCCTGATCGACCTCGTCGGGGTGGACGTCTCGATCGCGATCGGGGAGGCGCTGCACGCCGGCGGCGGCGAGGAGCACCACCGGCCGCCGGGCCGGCTGATCAGCCTCGCCGGCGAGGGCAAGCTGGGCCGCAAGTCGGGAGCCGGCTTCTACGAGTACTAGGAACCGGCGGCGCGCGCCACGACCAGCTCCGCGACCGCCTCCCCGACCGCGTCGAGCGCCTCGGCGTCGAGCTTGTCCGGGGTGTCCTGCGCGGTGTCGGCGTAGGTGTAGGCGAAGTCGATCAGGTCGATCGCCGGGATCCCCGCGCGCAGGAAGGGAGCGTGGTCGTCGATGATCGCGGTCTCGCCGTCCCCCTCGGCCGGGAAGAAGTCGGCCGCCCCCACCCGCCCGGCGGCCTCGCGCAGCTGTGCCCACAGGGCGGGGTCCGAGTTTGCCTCGCGCGGGATCCGCAGGCCCGCGTTCGCGATGTAGTCGAGCAGGATCAGCTCCCCGACCTCGCCGGCGTGCTCGCGCACGTATGCCCTGGAGCCGCGCAGCGCGCACTGCTCGAACTCCTGCTCGGGGCAGCCTCGGGGCTCCTCCTCGCCATCGAAGAGCACGAATCGGACCTCGCGGTGCTCGGCGGGCAGCTCGCGCTCGAGCGTCCGCGCGAGCTCGACCACGGCGGCGGTGCCGGCGGCGCCGTCGTTGGCCCCGACGTGGCCCGGGATCGTCGCCTCGGTGTCGTAGTGCGCGCCGACGACGACCGCGGGCAGGCTGCCGGGCAGCACGCCGACGACGTTCTGGAGCCCGCCGGGCACGGGCTCGATGGCGCCGCCGGGGAGCGCGGTGACAAGGTGCTCGGCCAGCTCGCGCGAGGCCGCCGAGCCCGCCGGGCGGGGACCCTTCTGGACCTGCAACGCGACCAGCTCCATGGCGCGATCGGAGTCGAAGCGGTCGACCGCCTCGGAGCCGCCCTCGCCCTCGTCCCCGGACCCGCAGCCGGCGATCAGCGTCAAGGCCAGGGCCGGCGCACAGACGCGGGCCCTCGCTCGCCGCGCCCGCAACGCTCCGGCGCGCCTAGGCGGCGCGCTTGTCCTGGGCGGCGCGCTTGCGCTTGGGGCGCTCGCGCCTGGCGCGGATCGGAGGCACCGCGGGCTCCTCATGGCGCCCGCAACGATCCCAGATCACATCGGCTTCCGTGACGCCCTGCTTCGTCGCCTCGGTCTCCACCTCTCCCCAGGGGAGCTGGGCCTCGGGCAGGTCGTCCCATCGGGCCAGGTCGAGGGCCTCGAGGGCTCCCTCCAAGGCCGGACCGCGATGCTCCTCTGAGCGGAGAACCGCCCTTACAACCTCGAGCTGCTTGTCGCTGAGCCGGACGACCCACATAGATGGGACTCCTCCTTGTGGGGAGTGCTGGCCGCTCCCGATTGCGGGTCAAGCTAGAGCCGCCCACGGACGGATTCGGAGAACCCCGGAAATGCCTGCAAACAGCGCTGCTATGCGGTTTCGGGCGGTTTCGGGCGAGGGTGTATCCGGACCGCCTCGATGCGGTTCTCGCGCACCGATTCGACCCGGATCTCGTAACCGTCGGCGGCGATCAGGTCGCCGCGCTTGGGCAGCCGGCCGAGCTCGTCGAAGACGTAGCCGCCGATCGAGTTGAAGGCGTCGGTGTCGACCGGGAGCTCGATGCCGCGGTCGCCCAGGTCGCCGAGCGAGACGTGCCCGCGCACGTACCAGTCGCCGTTTGCGAGCTGGCGCACGGCTCCGGCCAGGGGGTCGGTCTCGTCCTCGATCTCCCCCACGACCTCCTCGAGGATGTCCTCGACCGTGACGACCCCGACGTTGCGGCCGTACTCGTCGACGACCACCCCCATCGAGGACCGCTGGCGCTGCAGCTCGGTCAGCAGGTCGTCGAGCGGCTTCGTCTCGGGCACGATCAGCGCCTCGCGGATCGCGGGCTCGATCGGCGCCTCGTTCCCCTCCTCCATCAGCAGCCGCGTCAGCCGCAGCGCGTGGACGATTCCCCGGACGCGATCCTGGTTGCCGTCCTCGATCACGACCAGGCGGTTGTGACCCGACGAGTAGCAGAGCTCCAGCGCCCCGGAGACGTTCGACGAGGCGTCCACCGTGACGACGGCCGGGATCGGGGTCATCACCTCCCGCGCCTCCTGCTCGTGCAAGTGGAATACCCCCCGCAGCATCCCCGCCTCGCCCGGATCGAGGTCGCCCCCGACCGCGCTGTGGCTGATCAGCACCTGAAGCTCCTCCGAGCTCGCAGCTTCGGACTCGGCGCTGATCTCCCAGCCGAGCACGCGACCGACGAAGAGGCGGGCCGGGGCGTTGGTCGCGTAGATCAGCGGCGAGAAGGCGCTGCGGAAGAGGTCGAGCGGCCGCGAGATCCAGAGCAGCACCGGCTCGGCCCGCGCGATGCCCATCATCTTCGGCGCCTGCTCGCCGGCGAGCACGTGCGAGTAGGTGATGATCGCGTAGGTGATGATGAAGGCCAGAACCGTGGCGACGCCGTGGCTGAAGACGTCTCCCAGCAGCGGCTCCAGCAGGCTCGCGATCGCCGGCTCGCCGAGGAAGCCGATGCCGATCGAGGCCAGCGTGATCCCGACCTGGCAGGCAGCGACGTACTCGTCGATCCGCTCCATCTGCTTCAGGGCCCGAGCGGCGCGCTTGGAGCCAGCCTTCGAGAGCTCCTCCATGCGGGAGCGCCGGGAGCGCACCAGCGCGAACTCCGCAGCGACGAAGAAGCCGTTCACGAGGATCAGCAGTACGACGAGTGCGAGCAGGAGCACGGTCATCGCCGCTCACATCCGGAGGCGCCCGCCGCGGTCGCGGCAGGTGCCTGTTGGCTGATACTCGAGGGGTCGTCGTCGGTCATCGGCGACGGGGGAAGGCTAGCAGCGGCGAGGGCGACCCACCGGTCTCTAGCCTCAACGCCTGGCATGGCGATCGCGACCGCATCCAGTCTCGAGGTGCACGTCGGGGGCAGGAGGCTGATCTCCGACGTCTCCTTCAAGCTCGAGCCCGGCGAGCGGATGACGCTCTCGGGGCGCAACGGCGCCGGCAAGTCGACGCTGCTGCGGGTGCTCGCCGGGGAGCTCGCGCCCAACTCCGGCCGCGTCGCGCTGCAGCGCGGGGCGAGGGTGGCCCTGCACGACCAGCGCCCGCCGCTCGACTCGGCGACCTCGCTGAGCGACTACGTCTTCAGCGGACGGGCCGAGATGATCGAGACCGAGCGCGAGCTGGAGCGGCTCGAGGCGCTGATGGCCGAGCGTCCCGAGGATGGCGAGACGATGCGGGCCTACTCGGCGGCCCAGCAGCGGCTCGACCACGGCGGCGGCTACCGCTGGCGCGACCAGGTCCTGACGGTGCTCGGCGGGGTCGGCTTCGGAGCCGATGACGCCGAGCGGCCCTTGCGCAGCTTCTCGGGTGGCGAGCTGACGCGCGCATCGCTCGTGCGGGCGCTCGCGAGCCGGCCCGACCTGCTGCTGCTGGACGAGCCGACCAACCACCTGGACATCCCCTCGCTGGAATGGCTCGAGGGCTACCTGACCGGCCTCGACGCCGCCGTCGTCCTCGTCGCCCACGACCGCTGGTTCCTGGAGGCGGTCGGCACCTCGGTGCTGGAGCTGGAGGCCGGCCGCGGGCGCTTCTTCTCGGGCCCCTGGCACGCGTGGCGCACCGAGCAGGCCGCGCGGCAGATCGCGCTCGGCAAGGCGATCGAGCGCCAACGGGCCGAGATCGCCCGCATGGAGCGGTTCGTGGAGCGCTTCCGCTACAAGGCGACCAAGGCGAGGCAGGCGCAGTCGAAGCTGAAGAGGATCGAGCGGATCAAGGCCGAGGCCGTCAGCGAGGACCCGCGGGACAACCGCAGCCTGCGCTTCTCGTTCAAGCCGCCCGAGCGCGCGGGACGCTACGTACTGAAGGTCGAGGGCGCGCGGGTCGAGGTCCCCGGGCGAGTGCTGGTCGAGGCCGCGAGCCTTCGCCTCGAACGCAACGAGCACGTGGTCCTGATCGGGCCAAACGGCGCCGGCAAGACGACCCTGATCGAGACGCTCGCGGGGCTGCGCGAGCCCGCGGCCGGCAAGATCGGCCAGGGTCACAACGTCAGCGTCGGCTACCTCTCCCAGCACGCCGAGACCGCGGCGGGCAACGGCACCGTGCTGGACGCGGTCAGCGAGCAGACGGGCCTGCACGGCCAGAAGGCGCGCGACCTGCTCGGCGCCTTCCTGTTCTCGGGCGAGGACGCCGACAAGCGGCTCAGCGACATCTCGGGCGGCGAGCAGCGCCGCCTCTCGCTGGCGATCCTGGTCTGCTCGGGCGCCAACGTGCTGGTCCTGGACGAGCCCACCAACCACCTCGACATCGAGAGCCGCGAGGCGCTCGAGGACGCGCTCACTGCCTTCGAGGGCGCGGTCATCCTCGTCTCCCACGACCGCGCGCTGCTGGAGGCCGTCGGCAGCCGCACGCTGGTGATCGCCGAGGACCGACTCGAGAGCCATCCCGTCGGCTGGGCCACATACCAGCGCGAGGCCGACGAGCGCAGGGCGGCTGACGAGGCGGCGGCTTCGGCGCCCTCAACCGGCGCCGGTGCGGGGAAGCCGAAGCGGCGCAACGGCGCGAAGGAGCCCTCGAAGAACGCCCAGCGCCGGCTGCGCGAGCTCGAGGGCCGGATCGAGGCGGCCGAGACGGCGCTGAGCGAGCTCGAGACCGAGCTCGCGGACCCCGCGGCGTGGTCGAGCCCCGGGCGAGCGGAGCGCGCCGGGGAGCGCCACCAGGCGGCCAAGGCCGAGGTCGAGCGCCTCTACGCGGAGTGGGAGGCCGCCCAGGCCTGACGGGCGCCTAGATGAGTGATTCCACGACCACGCACGCCTGAGGCCCCGCATGGCGCATCGCATCCCGGCGTCCTCGGGCCTGCCCTTGGCGCCACCAAGGGCTGCGCCCTGCGTCCTTGGGCTGCTCGGCCATGCGTGCCCTCAGGCGCACGGCGCCGTGGAATCAATCATCTAGTGGCCCTCCT
>VGBV01000049.1 GCA_016870325.1 Actinomycetota bacterium | reverse complement strand
CACCTCGTCGGTGCCCTCGCCGATGGTGAGGATCTTGGCGTCGCGATAGAAGCGGCAGACGGGGTACTCCTCGATGTAGCCGTAGCCGCCGTGGATCTGCACCGCCTCCTCGGTGGCGCGAACGGCCAGGCGGCCCGTGATCAGCTTCGCCTGCGCGGCCGTGAGCGTGAACGGGTCACCGCGGTCCTTCTCGATCGCCGCGCGCCAGACCAGCAGCCGGCTCGCCTCGATCTGGGCCGAGAGGTCGGCGATCTTCGCCTGGATCGCCTGGAACTTGGAGATCGGATGGCCGAAGGCGCGGCGCTCCTTGGCATATGAGATCGCCTCGTCCAGGGCCCCCTGGGCGAGGCCGACGCCCATCGCCGCGACCCCGATGCGGCCGCCGTCGAGGATCTGCATGAACTGCTTGAAGCCGTCGCCTTGGCGACCGAGCAGGTTGCCCTCCGGGACGCGGCAGTCCGTCGAGGCGAGCGGGCGCGTGTCCGAGGCGTTCCAGCCCATCTTGCGGTAGGGCTCGCCTGGCTCGTAGCCGGGGGTGCCGTTGGGGATGATCAGGTTGGAGATCTGCTTGCCTCCATCGCCCTCGCCGGTGACGGCGGTGATCGTGACGCAGCCGGAGATGTCGGTGCCGGCGTTGGTGATGAACTGCTTTGCCCCGCTCACCACCCACTCGCCGCCGTCCAGCTTCGCGGTCGTCTTCGTGTGCCCGGCGTCGGATCCCGCCTCGGGCTCGGTCAGCCCGAAGGCGGCGAGCTTTCGGCCCGAGGTCAGCTGCGGCATCCAGTCGTCCTTCTGCTCTTCCGTCCCCCAGAGGTGGATCGGCATCGTGCCGAGCGAGGTGTGCGCGGCCATCGTGATCGCGACCGAGGAGTCGATCCGGGTCAGCTCCTCGACCGCGAGGGCGTAGCTGAGAGTGTCGGCGCCGCCGCCTCCGAACTCCTCGGGGAAGGGGATGCCCATCAGCCCGAGCTCGCCCATCTTCGCGACCAGCTCATACGGGAAGGCTTTGGTGCGGTCGAGCTCCTCGGCGACGGGCGCGACCTCGCCCCGGGCGAAGTCGCGGACGGTGTAACGGAGCAGGCGCTGCTCGTCCGAGAGGTCGAAGTCCATTGCGGCCGCCAGTCAAGCACAGCGCCGCCGCCGGCCCCCGGTCGGGTCAGGGCGTCGAGCTCTGGTGCGGGTTCGCCGGCCCCCTACGATCGGGAGCATGCCCTCTCGGAACGGCAGCGGACCCCGAGTGCGCCTCGGCCGCATGGCCGAGGACGGCGTCGCGCCCAGCATCCTCGGGCTGATCGCGCGCGAGCCCGAGCTGGCGGCGGGGATGCGCGGGCGGGTGGTGTTCCGCTTCCGCGAGGACTCCTCGCCGCTTCGCGTCAGCTTCCGGCCGAGGACGGTGATCGTCGAGGACGGGGACCTGCGCAAGCCCGATCTCGTGATCGCCGGGCGCCTCCCCGACATCGTTCGCATGGCGACGGTGCCGGTGCTCGGCGGCCGCCTCGGCGGCGTGCCCGACCCCCGCCAGGCCGCGGCCGCGCGGCCCTCGGCCGCCTCGCCAGCGGCCGCGTCCACATCGACGGCGACATCGCCCTCGCCCGCAAGGTGATGCGCCTGCTGGTGGTCTAGGGGATCAGGAGCCGTCGCCGGAGACGAGGTCGACCAGCAGCCGGACGCCGTAGCCGGTCGGCCCCTTGCCGACGTACTCGCGGCCGACGTCCCAGGCCGTGCCGGCGATGTCGAGATGGACCCAGGGGCGCTCGTCGACGAACTCCTCCAGGAACGAGGCCGCGTAGATCGTGCCGGCCTTGCGCTTTTCCGAGGAGTTGGTGAGGTCGGCCGCGACGCCCTTCGTCAGCTGCTTGAACTCGGGGTGCAGCGGCAGCCGCCAGGCGAGCTCGCCGGTGCGCTCGGCGGCCCACTCGACCTCGGCGGCGAACTCGTCGTCGTTGGAGACCAGTGCCGCGTATGTCGAGCCGAGCGCGATCAGCACGGCGCCGGTCAGCGTCGCCAGGTCGACGATCCGCTCGGCCCCCAGCTCGACCGCGTAGACCAGCGCGTCGGCCAGGATCAGCCGGCCCTCGGCGTCGGTGTTGTTGACCTCGACGGTCTTGCCGTTGAGCTGGGCGATGATGTCGCCGGGCTTGACCGCGTGGCCGCTCAGCATGTTCTCGGTCGCCGGCACGACCGCCATCAGGTTCACGGGCAGGCCCAGCTCGGCGATCGCGGCCGTCGCCTCGATCACGGCGGCGGCGCCGGACATGTCCATCTTCATCTCGTGCATCGAGCCCGCCGGCTTGATCGAGATCCCTCCGGAGTCGAAGGTGACGCCCTTGCCGACCAGGGCCAGCAGCGGCCCCGGGCCCTCGATCCGCATCGTGATCAGCTTCGGCGGCTCGTCGCTGCCGGCGGAGACGGCGGCGATGCCGCCCATGCCGCGTTCCACGATCTCGTCCCGGTCCATCACCTCGGCCTCGACGCCCTCGTGCGTGGCGGCGATCTCCAGCGCGCGCTCGGCCAGGTAGGCCGGCGTCACCAGGTTCGCGGGCAGGTCCTGAAGCTCGCGGGCTCGGTTGACCGCCTCGGCGGTGACCCGCGCGGCCTCGGCGCGATCGGCGGGAGCGTCGCCGAGCAGCGTCAGCGACTCGAGCTTCGGGGGCGGCGAGGGATCGTCCTCGCCGTCGTCCTCGACCCCGCCGACGCCGGGCTGGGACTTGTATCGGTCGAAGCGGTAGGAGGCCATGATCGCGCCCTCCACCAGGGCGGCGGCGACGTCCCCCGGCTCGGCTCCCGTCTCCCCGGGCAGCGCGATCGCGAGCGTGCTCGCGCGCAGGCCGGCCGCGGCCTTGGCGGCGATCGCCGCCGCCACCCGCGCCCGCTCGAGCTCGAAGTCCTCGCGCTTGCCCATCCCGACCACCGCCACGCGAGCGGGGCTCTCGGGGTGGATCAGGGCGCTCTTGCGAAAGCCCCCGCGCGCGTCCGCGGCGCCGCGGGCCTCGGCCAGATCGGCGGGCAGCTCCTCGCCCTCGAACAGCGGCACGGCTACGAGGTCGGCGGTGGCCTCGGCGAGCGGGCTGTCGGAGGTCTGCACCTGCATCGGCATCGCAGCATACGCGCGGCGCTCGAGCTCGGTCCCATCGCGACGCTCTCGCGCAGCTCCTGACTAGCATTGGGGCCGGACTTGGCAACTGCGCGGCGGGGCCGCGCGAGACGAAAGGCGCACACCCAGATGTCGAAGACCGTCATCCTCTCCACCGCCCGCACCCCCTTCGGCAAGATGGGCGGCGGCCTCTCCTCGCTCGATGCCACCGACCTCGGCGGCGCCGCCATCAGCGAGGCGCTCGAGCGCGCCGACGTCGGCCCCGACCAGGTCGAGAGCGTCGTCTACGGCCAGGTGCTGCAGGCCGGCCAGGGGCAGATCCCCTCGCGCCAGGCTCAGATCAAGGCCGAGATCCCGAAGGAGGTCCCCTCCGAGACGGTCAACAAGGTCTGCGCCTCGGGCATGCGCGCGGTCGGGCTCGCCGACCAGGCGATCCGCGCCGGCGACCTCGACGTCGCCGTCACCGGCGGCATGGAGTCGATGAGCCAGGCGCCCTACCTGCTGCCGGGGGCCCGCTTCGGCTTCCGCATGGGCGACGTCAGCTCGATCGACGCGATGACGCACGACGGGCTCACCAACCCCTTCACCGAGAAGCAGATGATCAACGAGGCGAGCGAGGTCTCGAACGAGCTCGAGATCACCCGCGCCGACATGGACCGCTTCGCCGTGCGCTCCCACGGGCGCGCCCACAAGGCGACCGAGGACGGCAAGCTCGCCGAGGAGATCGTCAGTGTCACCGTCAAGGGGCGGAAGGGCGACACCGTGGTCGAGGCCGACGAGGCGATCCGCCCAGGCACCGACCTGGAGACGCTGTCGAAGCTGAAGGCCGTCGGCGGCGAGGACGCCACCCACACCGCCGGCAACGCGCCGGGCGTCAACGACGGCGCCGCAGCGGTCGTGGTCGCCTCGGAGGAGTGGGCGAAGGAGAACGGCAAGGACCCGGTCGCGACCGTGCTCAGCTATGGCCAGGTCGCCGACGACTTCCCCTACCTCGCCAAGACCCCGGCCAACGCCGCCAAGCAGGCGCTGGGGAAGATCGGCCGCTCGCCCGAGGACGTCGACCTGTGGGAGATCAACGAGGCCTTCGCCTCGGTCGCGCTGAACTCGGTGCGGATGCTGGGCGTCGACGAGGACAACGTCAACGTCAACGGCGGCGCGATCGCGCTCGGCCACCCGATCGGCGCCTCCGGCGGCCGCATCGTCGGCGCCCTGGTCCACGAGCTCGGCCGCCGCGGCGGGGGTCTGGGCGTCGCGGCGATCTGCTCCGGCGGCGGCCAGGGCGACGCCATCGTGCTGGAAGTGAATGGCTCCTAGCGCGGCCGCTGCAAACGCTTCGCCTGCCGTCGTCCTCGCCCGATCGTCTCGCTCACGCACGAGTAGAGTGCGCTCGCTTCGCCGATCGGGCTGCGTCCTAGGCAGGCTCGGTTTTCGCGGCCGTTCGTAGCGCACCATGACCGAGCTCCGAGGCGCCGCGTTCTTTGACTTGGACAAGACCCTGATGGCGGGGTCCAGCGGGATGGTGTTCGCGCGGGTGGCGAGCAGCCGCGGCATGGTCTCGCGCCGCCGGCTCGCGCGCTGGGGGCGCGACCACCTGCGCTACCGGCTGCGGGGCTCGACCGACGACGAGACCCAGGAGCTGCTGAAGGTCGCCCGCGAGACCTTCAAGGGGATCCCCGAGCGCGAGATCACCCGCATGGGGCCCGAGGTGCTGGCGGGGATCCTGCCGCGGATCTATCCCGAGATGCTCGAGGAGGTCCACCGCCACCAGGACGAGGGCCGAGCCACCTTCATCGTCAGCGCCGCGGGCAACGAGATGGTGGCCGAGCTGGCGCACGTGCTCGGCATGGAAGGCGGGATCGGGACCAGCTACGAGGTCGGTCCCGACGGCAGCTACACGGGCCGGCTCAACGGGCCCTTCGTCTACGGCGAGGGCAAGGTGGAGGCGATGCAGCGCTTCGCCGCCGGGCACGAGATCGACCTCGCGCAGTCCTACGCCTACTCGGACTCGGCCTCGGACATGCCGATGCTGCGCGCCGTCGGCAACCCGGTCGTCGTCAACCCTGACGAGCCCCTGGCCCGGGTCGCCAAGGCCGAGGGCTGGCGCGTGCTGCGCTTCGAGCGGCTCGGGCGGAAACTGACGCTGGCGGCGGGGGGTGCGCTCGCCGCCGCCGGGGGCGCCCTGGTCGCCCATCGCAGGCGCCAGGGGGGCGGCACCAGATCCGCCTCCAGGCTGAGGCGCTAGAAAAGCGCGGCCGCAGACCCGCAGGTCAGGCGGCGTAGCGGCGCAGCAGCCAGATCGCCACCAGCGCCCAGACGACCACGATCCCGACCAGCGGGTAGAGGAAGATCCTGGCGTCGCCGCCCCCGAGCAGCTGCTGCCAGATCACGGCCAGCCCGAGGGCGGTGACGACGGCGCCGGCGACGCTGTAGCCGATCGCGACGCGCTTGGAGAAGCGGCTCTCGGGATCGTCGGCGCGCCAGCGCAGCTGCTGCCAGAGCGCGCCGGCGAACATCAGCCCGAAGAAGAGGGTCCCCCCGAGGGCGAAGGCCGTGAGCGAGGCGCTGCCGTCGGCCGGGTCGTCGCTGAGCAGGCCGGCCAGCACGGTGCCCCCGATCCAGAGCGGCAGCCCGATCGCGCTGAACAGCACCCAACCCCGGCCACGGCTGCGCTTCATGGGCCGCAATCTACGCGGGGGCGCGGGGGGGCGGCCTAGAATCGCGCCCATGGCCGTTGAGCCCGAGGCGAGGCGCCGCGCACACGAGTGGCTGCAGGAGGTCTACGGAAAGACCCCCGAGCGCGACGCCCTCTTCGAGACCATCTCCGGCCACCCCGTCGCCCCCCTCTACAGCGAGGAGGACAGAGCCGAGTCAGACCCCGAGCGCGAGCTCGGGCTGCCCGGCTCCTACCCCTTCACCCGCGGCGTCTATCCCTCCATGTACAGGGGGCGGCTGTGGACGATGCGCCAGTTCGCGGGCTTCGGGACAGCCGAGGAGACGAACGAGCGCTTCCGCTACCTGCTCGACCACGGCCAGACGGGCCTCTCGACGGCCTTCGACATGCCGACCCTGATGGGCTTCGACTCAGACCACGCCCGCAGCCTCGGCGAGGTCGGCGTCGAGGGCGTCGCCCTCGACACCCTCGACGACATGGAGACCCTCTTCAGTGGCATCCCGCTGGACGAGGTCACGGTCTCGATGACCATCAACGCGCCGGCGGCGATCCTGCTGGCGTTCTACGTCGTCGCCGCCGAGCGCAAGGGCATCGGCCCCGAGAGGCTGGGAGGCACGATCCAGACCGACATCCTCAAGGAGTACATCGCCCAGAAGGAGTGGTGCTTCCCGATCACACCCGCCCTCCGGCTGGTGGAGGACATGATCGAGTGGTGCACCGCGGAGATGCCGCGCTGGCACCCGATCTCGATCTCGGGCTACCACATCCGCGAGGCGGGCTCGACCGCCCAGCAGGAGCTGGCCTTCACGCTCAAGGACGGCTTCACCTACGTCGAGTCCGCGATCGAGCGCGGCCTCGACGTCGACGACTTCGCCCCGCGGCTCTCCTTCTTCTGGAACGCCCACATCGACTTCTTCGAGGAGATCGCCAAGTACCGCGCCGCGCGGCGCATCTGGGCGCGCGAGATGCGCGAGAGATACGGCGCGAAGAACGAGGCCTCCTGGCGCATGCGCTTCCACACCCAGACCGCCGGGGTCAGCCTCACCGCCCAGCAGCCGCTGGTCAACATCGTCCGCACCACGATCGAGGCGCTCGCGGGCGTGCTCGGCGGCACCCAGTCCCTGCACACGAACTCCTATGACGAGGCGCTGGCGCTGCCGACCGAGGAGGCCGTCCAGATCGCGCTGCGCACCCAGCAGGTGATCGCCCACGAGTCGGGGGTGACGAACACGATCGACCCGCTCGGGGGCTCCTACTTCATCGAGACGCTGACCGACGAGATGGAGCGCTCCGCCTACGAGTACTTCGACCGCATCGACGAGCTCGGGGGCATGGTCTCGGCGATCGAGCAGAACTTCCCCCAGCGCGAGATCGCCGACGCCTCCTTCACCTACCAGCAGGAGGTCGACTCGAAGCAGCGGATCGTGGTCGGGGTCAACGACTACGTGAACGAGTCCGACGACGAGATCCCGACGCTTAAGGTCGACCGCGAGCTCGAGGCAAAGCAGGCGGGCCGCCTCGCCCGGACCAGGTCAGCGCGCGACGGCGCCGAGGTCGAGCGCACGCTCTCGGAGCTCCGCGCCGCCGCAGCCACCGAGGCAAACCTGATGCCGCCGCTGCTCGAGTGCGCGCGGGCCCGGGCCTCCGAGGGCGAGATGGTGGCCGCCCTACAGGATGTCTTCGGGCGGTACACGGAGACGCCGGTCTTCTGAGATGGAGCAAATTGTCAAGGGGCGGCATACTTTTTCCCTCCACTCGGTATAGGTTTCAGGCGATGGGCTGAGGAATTGCCTCTAGGGGAACTAGGAGAGGAGATCTGAGTGAAGTCCGTGGCGCGCTTTTTGCTGGTTACCCTGGTGCTGGCTGTCGGCTCATTGACGCTGGCCGCCTGCAGCGACGACGATGACGGAGGTGGCGGCGGCGATTCGAGCGCCGAGGGGGGCTCGATCACCATCTCGCAGTCATCGCAGCCGGACTACCTCGATCCCGCACTCTCCTACACGGTCAACGGCTGGGAGCCGATGTGGCTCGTCTACACGCCGCTGATCACCTACAAGCGCGCCGAGGGGGCCGAGGGCTCCGAGCTGATCCCGGGGCTGGCCGAGGACCTGCCCGAGATCTCGAGCGACGGCCTCACCTACACCCTGAAGCTTCGTGACGGTCTCGTCTACTCGGACGGCACTCCCGTCAAGGCAAGCGACTTCGAGCACACGATCGCCCGCGTGCTCAATCTCGAGTCGGGCGGCTCCTTCTTCTACGAGGCGATCGAGGGCGCCGACAAGTACCTGTCCGGCGGCGACCCCGAAGCCGACATCTCGGGGATCGAGGCGGACGACAAGACGGGTGAGATCACGGTCACCCTGGTCGAGCCGGACGCGTCGTTCTCGAACGTGCTGGCGATGAACTTCGCCGGCCTGGTCCCGGGCGACACGCCATTCCGGAACCTGACCGAGGACCCGCCCCCGGGCGTCGGCCCCTACGAGCTGACCAGCTCGGAGCCGAACCGCGAGTTCGTGATGGAGAAGTCGAAGACTTTCGAGGGGCTCGGGATCCCGGAGATTCCCGCGGGCAACATCGACACGATCACGACCAAGATCATCCCCAACGCCCAGCAGCAGGCCCAGGACGTGATCGACAACAAGCTCGACTACATGCAGGACAACCCGCCCGCCGACTTGCTGCCCCAGATCAAGGAGCGGTTCGAGGGCTCCGACGCCCCCGACGGCGAGCGCTTCGAGGAGCACACGACGGTCTCGACCTACTACTTCTTCCTGAACGTGCGGGAGGAGCCGTTCGACGACCCGAAGGTGCGCGAGGCGGTCAACGTCGGCCTCGACCGGCCCGCCCTCGCCCGCCTCTACGGCGGCACGCTGGCGCCCGGCTGCGGCTTCCTGCCGCCCGGCATGCCGGGGCACAACGAGTCGCTCGACGGGCCGGACTGCCCGTTCGGGGACCCCAACCAGCCGCCCGACCTGGAGCGAGCGCAGCAGCTGCTCAAGGAGGCCGGTGCCGAGGGCGCCAAGGTGACCGTCTGGGGCAACACCGATGACCCGACCCCGAAGGTGACCGAGGCATATGCCGATCAGCTCGACAAGATCGGCTTCGACGTGGACGTCCGCATCCTCGGAGCGGGGGTCTACTTCCAGGCGATCGGGAACGAGGACACGAGGGCCCAGACGGGCTTCACGAACTGGTTCCAGGATTTCCCGCACCCGCTGAACTTCTATTTCCTGGTTGACGGCGGCACGATCCAGCCGACCAACAACCAGAACTTCAGCAACGTGGACGATCTCAAGATCAACGACGAGATCAACGCGCTCGCCCTGGAGACGGACCTGGCCTCGGTCGAGGACAGCTGGGCCGCCCTGGACGAGGTGCTCGTCGCCGACAACTCCTACATCGCTCCCTACGGGCACCAGAAGCAGTCAACGTTCTTCTCGGACCGGATGGACTTCAGCTGCGCGCTGTTCAATCCGCTCTACCTGAACGACTACTCGTCCTGGTGCCTGAAGGAGGGCGAGTAGCGACGGCTGAAGGGGCAGCGGCACCGGCGGGGGCGCCCGAGCAGGCGACGCTCGGGGCCCCGGCCGGCGCCGGTCCCTGGCGGCTCGCCTGGCGGCGGCTGCGCCGCAACCGGGCGACGCTGGTCTTCGGCGGTGTCTTCGTCGCCCTGGTCCTCTTCTGTATCGCGGCGCCGCTGTATGCCAAGCACGTCGCCCACACGGGCCCGTACGAGAACCACCTCAGCGACACGATCGAGCAGGACGGCGAGACGGTCAACGTGGTCGGCTTCGACGGTGTTCCGATCGGGCCCACCTGGCGCGGGGAGTTCCTGCTTGGGGCAGACGACAACGGGCGCGACGTCATGGTCCGGATCCTCTATGGGGGTCGCAACTCGCTGCTGATCGGGGTCTCGGCGGCGCTGATCACGCTGATGCTCTCGATCCTGCTGGGGCTGGTCGCCGGCTACATGCGCGGCCGGGTGGACGGCGTCATCTCGCGGATGATGGACGTGCTCTGGGCCTTCCCCGTCGTGCTGCTCGGCGTGGCGCTGGGGACCTCGCTGGCGCTCGGCGGATTCGAGTTGGGGCCGGTCTCGGTGGGCCCGGGCTCGCTGCTGATCCCCATCTTCGTGATCTCGATCGTCTACGTGCCCTACATGGCGAGGCCGGTGCGAGGCCAGGTGCTGATCCTGCGCGAGCAGGACTTCGTCGAGGCGGCGCGCTCCCAGGGCGCCGGGCCGCTGCGGGTGATGTTCGCGGAGATCCTGCCCAACCTGGCCTCGACGATGATCGTCTTCTTCCCCTTGCTGATCGCCAACGCGATCCTGCTCGAGGCGGCGCTGAGCTTCCTCGGCGCCGGCGTGCAGTCGCCCGAGCCCTCCTGGGGGACGATGATCGACAGCGGGGTCGAGCGCATCATCACGGCGCCGATGCTGACGATCGCCCCGGGCGTCTTCCTCGTCGCCACGGTGCTGGCCCTGAACGTGTTCGGCGACGGCGTCCGCGACGCCTTCGACCCCAAGGGCAGGGTCAGGATGGAGCACTGATGCTGCGTTTCGCGGTGCGGCGTCTGATCTCCGCGGTCCTGGTCCTGTTCGCGGTCTCGGTCCTGACCTTCCTGATCTTCAACGTCATTCCCGCGGGCGATCCGGCGGTGCGCATGGCCGGCAAGGTGCCGACCAAGCCGCAGGTGGAGGCGATCCGCGAGGAGTGGGGCTTCGACGACCCGATCTACGTCCAGTACGGGACGATGATGAAGAAGCTGTTCACGGGCGACACGGTCTCCTACTTCACCCAGCTCAACGTCGTCGACGAGATCATCAAAGGGGCCCCGAGGACGTTCGCGCTCGCGATCGGGGCGGCGGTCCTGTCGCTGCTCTTCGGCGTGATCCTGGGGGTGTACGGGGCCAGACACGCGGGACAGTGGAGCGACAGGGCGATCACCCTGCTCGCGGTGCTGGGGCTCTCGCTGCCGGTGTTCTGGCTCGGCGCCCTGATGAACCACTACCTGGGGTTCGAGCTCGGGATCTTCCCCAACGGCGGCTACGTCGAGTTCGGCGAGAGCCCGACCGGGTGGTTCTGGCACCTGATGCTTCCCTGGATCGCGCTCTCGTTCCTGTTCGTCGGCTTCTACTCGCGAGTACTGCGCTCGGACATCCTCGAGACCGAGAACGAGGACTTCGTGCGCACCGCGCGCGCCAAGGGGCTGACCGAGAAGCAGGTGATGAACAGGCACGTCCTGCGCAACTCGCTGGTCCCGATCATCACCCTCTGGGGCCTCGACTTCGGGTTCATCCTCGGCGGCGGGGCGATCCTGACCGAGGCCGTCTTCAACCTGCAGGGCGTCGGCCAGTACGCGGCCGAGTCGATCGAGCAGCTCGACCAGCCGGTGATCATGGCGGTGACGCTGTTCGGCGCCTTCTTCATCGTGCTGCTGAACGCGGTCGTGGACATCGTCTACGCGGCGCTGGACCCGCGGATCCGGCTCGAGGACGCGCGGGCGCCATGAGCGCTCCGCTGCTCTCGGTCGAGGACCTGCGCGTCTCCTTCCGCACGGAGGAAGGGGTGCTGCAGGCCGTGGACGGCCTCTCGCTGGAGCTCGCCGCCGGCGAGATCCTGGCGATCGTGGGGGAGTCGGGGTGCGGCAAGTCGGTCACCGCGATGAGCCTGATGGGCCTCACCCGCGGAGCCAACACCAAGATCGAGGGTCGGGTCAAGCTCGGCGAGCGGGACCTCGTCGGCGCCTCGGAGTCCGAGCTGCTCGGGGTCCGCGGGGCGGAGATCGCGATGATCTTCCAGAACCCGATGACCTCGCTCGACCCGGTCTACCGCGTCGGCGAGCAGATCGCCGAGCAGATCCGGGCCCACGAGGACGTCTCGGCGGAGGCGGCGCGGGAGCGCTCGATCGAGCTGCTGGGCCGGGTTGGAATCCCCCACGCCGAGAGCCGCGTGGACGCCTACCCGCACGAGTTCTCCGGGGGCATGCGCCAGCGGGTGATGATCGCGATGGCCCTCTCCTGCTCGCCCAGGGTGCTGATCGCGGACGAGCCGACCACGGCGCTCGACGTCACCATCCAGGCCCAGATCCTGGAGCGGGTGATGGAGCTGCGCCGCGAGGAGAACGCCGGGGTGATCCTGATCACCCACGACCTCGGCGTGGTCGCCGAGGTCGCCGACCGGGTCGCCGTGATGTACGCGGGCCGCATCGTCGAGCAGGGCACGCTCGACCAGATCTTCTACGACCCCGGTCATCCCTACACGTGGGGCCTGCTCGGCTCGGTCACCCGGCTCGACCGCGACCGCGCCGG
Organism: Actinomycetota bacterium; assembly: GCA_016870325.1. Taxonomy (GTDB): domain Bacteria; phylum Actinomycetota; class Thermoleophilia; order Solirubrobacterales; family 70-9; genus VGBV01. The sequence continues at coordinate 2,790 of VGBV01000049.1, read as the reverse complement.
TGCGCTCCCCTCGATCGCGGGCGCGCCGCCCTCCCTGATCGCGCCCCCGCAGGGTTGCCACTTCCGGCCCCGCTGCCCGCACGCACGCGGGCGCTGCGAGCAGGTCCCGCCGCTTGAGCAGCGCGACCCGAAGGCGGCGGGCCACCTGGATCGCTGCTGGCTCGACCTGGAGGCCAAGCGCTCGCTGCGCCAGGTCGAGGGCGGGATCGGGTTGGCGCCCGCGGCGGAGGCCCAGGCATGAGCTCCGAGCCGGGACCGCTGCTCCAGGTCGAGCACCTGAAGACCTACTTCCCGATCAAGAGCGGGGTGCTGATCGACCGCGAGGTGGGGCGCGTCCACGCCGTCGACGACGTCAGCTTCGAGCTCGGCGATGGCGAGACGCTGGGGTTGGTCGGCGAGTCCGGCTGCGGCAAGACGACCCTCGCGCGCACGGTCACCAGGCTGCTGCAACCGAGCGGCGGCAGTGTCCGCTTCCAGGGGCAGGACATCACCGAGCTCAGCCAGCGCAAGCTGCGGCCGGTGCGGCGCGAGATGCAGATGGTCTTCCAGGACCCGTTCTCGTCCCTGAACCCGCGGCGCCGCGTACGCGAGATCATCGGCGGACCGCTGCGGTTGCACGGGGCCTCGTCCTCGAAGGCCGACGAGCGCAGCCGCGAGATCCTGGAGCTGGTGGGCCTCAGCGGGGACCACATGGACCGCTACCCGCACGAGTTCTCGGGCGGGATGCGGCAGCGAATCGGCATCGCGCGCGCCCTGGCGCTGAGCCCCAAGCTGGTCGTGCTCGACGAGCCGGTCTCGGCGCTCGACGTCTCGATCCAGGCGCAGATCATCAACCTGCTGGACAGCATCCAGGACGAGCTGGGGCTGAGCTACCTGTTCGTCGCACACGACCTCTCGGTCGTCCGCCACGTCTCCGATCGGATCGCGGTCATGTACCTGGGCAAGATCGTCGAGCTGGCGGCGGCCTCGGAGCTGTTCGAGGGGCCGATCCATCCCTACACGCTGTCGCTGTATTCGGCCGTGCCGGTGCCCGACCCCAAGGAGGGGCGCGCCCGCGAGCGAATCGTGCTGAAGGGCGACGTGCCGAATCCCAGCGACCCCCCGGCCGGATGCCGGTTCCACACCCGCTGTCCGGTGGCCACCGAGATCTGCTCGCAGGAGGAGCCGCCCCTCGCCGACTATGGCGGTGGCCATCTCGCCGCCTGCCACCACCCGCAATCGATCGGCGCGGCGCGGATCAAGCGAGCCAGCCGCTCGCCTGCGAGCCCTGAGAGCTCGGCACGGCGGCTTCCGGCCGCCGGCGGGGCTCGATGACCGACTCCAGCTAGCTGGCCGGTGGCGCCCCGGTCACCTTCTGCGAGGCGGCGCATGCGACGGTCACCGTCGCCGTCCGCGCGACGCCGGTGTTGTTGAACATCTCCGCCGCCCAGCCCGTCACCGTCAGGTGGCTGTCGTTGGCGTAGAAGTCGTCGTCGTCGGTGTCGGTCTTGACCCCGCCCCCGATCGGCCTCAGCCCGGCCGGGCAGGTGGCCGTGATATTCAAGGTGTCCACGGCGCTGTCGGGCACCGACGTCGTAGTGCTGGCATAGGTCAGCTTGCCGACTCCGACCGTCTGCTGCTTGGCGCTCTTGTTGAGCGCGCCCAACCCCAGCTTATGGCCGGCGTAAGCGCTGCCGGCGAGCGCGGCCACCAGCGCCGCGATCGCGACGACCATCGCCGGGCTGGGCATCAACGTTCTGCCGTTCCTCATTCTGTCTCTCCCTCGTCGATCCCTGTACACGCCAACTTTATCCCGGCCGCTCGGCCGGGTCAAGCCGGCGCGCGCGCTGAACGCCCTACGCGGCGCGCTGCGTGGACTCGACGATCAGGACCATGTCGCCGACCGGCTCGAGGTCCGATCCCGCGGCGAACATGCGGCCCACGTGAAGCTTCTCGGCCTCAGAGCGGGCCAGGGCGCAGGCCGCTTCGCGGTCCAGTCCGCCGGCTATCAGCCGCTCTGCGTGTCTCGGATCTCTGTAGAGAACGTCGTACAAGGCTGCCTCCTGGCTATCAACGGATTCCAGAACACATCTTGCTCTCCGAAGTAGCTTCGGCCAACCGTGGAGACTTCCTGTTCGACTACCGTTAGCCACGTAGTCCGTTCTCAGACGAACGAGTTCGCCGAACCCACCTCCATGGCAGATAAGAAGATCCGGATAGTCGTCGCCAAGCCCGGCCTCGACGGGCACGACCGCGGCGCCAAGATCATCGCCCGCGCCCTGCGTGACGCCGGCATGGAGGTGATCTACACGGGACTGCACCAGACGCCCGAGCAGATCGCCGAGACCGTGATCCAAGAGGATGCGGACGCCGTTGGCCTCTCGATCCTCTCCGGCGCCCACATGACGCTGGTGCCCAAGGTCGTCGAGCTGCTGAAGGCACAGGGGGCCGAGGACGTGATCGTGACGGTGGGGGGGACGATCCCCGCCGACGACATCGGTGAGCTCAAGCAGCTCGGCATCGCCGAGGTCTTCACCCCCGGCGCGCCAACGGACGAGATCGTGGACTTCGTCCGCGGGGCGGTGCGCTAGGCCCCGAGCAGCTGCTCGGCCGCGCGCAGGCCGCTGCGGGCAGCTCCCTCCATGTAGCCGGGGAAGAGGGCGTCGGTGTGCTCGCCGGCGAGCACGACGCGGCCGACCCGCCGGCGCAGCGCCGCCAGCCCCAGCGCCTCGCCCGGTGCGGGCGCGACGTAGGAGCCGCCGGTGAAGGGCTCGGCCGGCCAGGGCACCCGCGCCACCGCGCCGAGTTCCG
>VGBV01000048.1 GCA_016870325.1 Actinomycetota bacterium | reverse complement strand
TCGTGCACGTGCACGAGCACGATGTTCAGCACCATCGACTTCGCGGTCGCGGTTCCCACCCCGACCGGCCCGCCGGACGCCGTGTAGCCGTAGTAGCAGCCGACGAGGACGATGACCGTGGCCATCGTCATGCCCTTGATCAGGCTGAATAAGAGGTCGGGCGGGTTCTGGAACATCCAGAAGATCAGGAAGTAGCCGCCCGAGGAGACGTCGCCGATCTGCTCGACGACGGCCAGCCAGCTTGCGAAGAAGCCGATGCCGACGGCGGCCAGGTACATGAAGGGGAAGGCGATCCAGGCGGCGAGCAGGCGGGTGGCGGCGAGGAAGGTCACCGGCGGCACGCCCATCACCTCGAGCGCGTCGATCTCGTCGGAGATCCGCATCGCGCCGAGCTCGGCGACGATGCCGGTGCCGACCTTGGCGGCGAGCATGTAGCCGAAGGCGTAGGGGATGACCTCGCGCAGGTCGCACCAGGCGGCGAAGACGCCGGCGTAGGCGGGCGCTCCCACCGAGCGGTTGAAGTAGGCGCCCTCGATCCCGCACTGCAGGCCGAGGATGAAGACCAGGCCCCAGATCACGATCGTCGAGCCGAGGATGATGATCCCGGTCTGGCGCAGTGCCTCGCCGAAGAACTGGAAGACCCGGCCGCTGAAGACGAGGCCCATGACCCGGGTCGAGAACCCGAAGATCTCGCCGATCGAGTTCAGCCAGCCCTTCGGGACCGCAGTCCAGCCGCCCATCAGAAGGCTTCGACTTCGGAGGAGGGGGGCCTGGTGGTCACTTGATCACCTGCAGCTCAGGATGGGTGGCCAGGAGCGTCTGTGTGAAGACGTAGTTGAACGCGAACACGCCCATGAAGGCGATCACGACCGCTTCGTTCACGGCGCGGCCCACGCCCTCCGCGCCTCCGGACGCAGTCATCCCCTTGTAGGAGCAGACGATCGCGATGATCGCCCCGAACAGGGTCGTCTTCAGGACCGACCCCCAGAGGTCCGTGACCGAGGCGTTGCTGAAGAGGGTTGCCCAGAAGCCGCCGAACGGCTCGTTGTAGAGCACCATCGCCCCGAGCCCGCCGATGATGCCGAAGATCAGAGCGTAGATGTCCATCAGCCCGGTGATCAGCATCAGCGCCAGGAAGCGGGGGACGACGAGGTTCTTGATCGGGTCCACTCCCAGCACCTGCAGCGCGTCGAGCTCCTCGCGGATCTTGCGCGCGCCGAGGTCCGCGGTGATCGCCGTGCCGGCGACGCCCGCGACGACGACGGCCGTGACGAAGGGCGCGAACTCGCGAATCGAGGCGAGCACGAAGAAGCCGCCGAGGCGGTCGAGCGCGCCGAACAGCGAGAGGAAGTTGGCCGCCTGCAGGCCGGGTGCCCCGAAGCCGAACGCCAGGGTCGAGATCATCATCGGGAACCAGCAGAGCTGCAGGGCGAAGAGGAACTGGCGGATGAACTCGCCGCCGTAGGGGTAGGGCGGCCGGATCGCGGAGACGATCGTCTTCGCGGTCAGGATCATCATGTCCCCCACCTGCTCGAACAGCGACTTCGCGGGCAGGAATGCTCTGTCGGCTACGGATCGGACCAACGTCTCTCCTGCGGGGGAGGTTATTTGATCCCTCAGCCGTACGCACGGGCCTGACATGATCTTCACCGGTGCGGCGCGCTATAGGGTTGCGGTATCTTGCTCGCGCCTTTGGAGCAGAGCGGCGTCAGATCCTTTTTCGGGCGGAGGCGCGATCGCCTGGGGGCGGGCATGATCGCCGCCATCTGCGTAGTCGGCCTCGCGGCCTGCGGGGGCGGCGAGCGCCAGGACGAGAACGAGCCCGAGGGCGAGTTCCCCGTCGAGATCGCCAGCGCCGAGTTCGCGGCCGACCAGAGCCTCGCCGAGGTCCAGGACCTGGTCCTCTCGGTGACGAACACGGGCGACGAGCAGATTCCCAACCTGGCGGTCACGATCTTGACCGCGGCCGACCCGGACGCCGAGGCCGATCTCGACGCGAGCGAGGCCGACCCGGCCGAGGCCGAGGTGGAGGTGGAGGGCGACGCCGAGGCCGAGCAGCTGGCGGAAGAGGTCGAGCAGCAGCTCCAGGAGGAGCTCGACGCCGAGGCGGCCGACGCCACGGCCGAGGAGGAGGGCGGGGACGCGGGGACCGAGACCGCCGTCTACGAGGACGAGATCCCGATCGTTGACGGGCCCTTCTCGGTCAACTCCGAACAGGCGGGTGTCGAGCGGCCCTCGCGGCCGGTCTGGATCCTCGAGCAGGGCTATCCGACCCTGGTCGGCGCCGTCGTCCCCCCGGGCCCGCCGGGCGAGATCGCCGCCGCGAGCGGCGCCAGGACGGCGCAGACGAACACCTTCGCCTTCGGTCCGCTCGAGCCCGAGGAGTCGATCGACATGGTCTGGCGCGTCACCCCCGTGCAGGCGGGGACCTACACGGTCCGCTACCGGGTGGCGGCGGGCCTGCAGGGCAACGCCGTGGCGGTCAACGAGGACGGCAGCGTCCCCGAGGGCGAGTTCATCGTGCGGATCACCGATGCGCCGCCACAGACCCGGGTCAACGCCCAGGGCGAGGTCGTCCCGATCAAGCCGGACGACCTCAGCGGCCAGGTGGAAAGCGGCGCGGCCGAGTAGCAGCGGGGCGGCCACCGACCGGGCCGGGTCGGGCCGCTTCCTAGAATCAGCCGGGTGCCGGGAGCCTTGGGAAGATTGGCGGCGCTCTGCGCGCTCGCGCTCGCCGCGCTCGCGTTCGGCGGCTGCGGAGCGGGCGACGAGACCGAGGGCGACGGGACCGTGGAGCGGACCGGCCCGACCCGGGCCCAGGGCGGCGTGCCAGACAACGGCACCGGCGGTGTCGGGCTCGAGAAGCTCGGGGACTTCGACCAGCCGCTGTTCGTGGCTCAGCCGCCGCGGGGGGAGGACCTCTACGTGGTCGAGAAGCCCGGGCGCATCCGGCTGATCCGCGACGGCCAGGTCGCGGAGGAGCCGGTGCTCGACATCAGCGACGAGGTCTCCGACGAGGGCGAGCAGGGCCTGCTCTCCATCGCCTTCGACCCGGACTTCCGCAGGTCTCGCAGCTTCTTCGCCTACTTCACGGACGCCGAAGGGGACCAGCGGGTCGTCTCCTACGTGCTGGGCGAGGACGGGGCTACGGCGGACCCGGCAAGCAGGCGGGAGATCCTGAGGATGGACGACTTCGCCTCCAACCACAACGGCGGGCTGCTGCTGTTCGGCCCGGACGGGAACCTCTACATCGGCACGGGCGACGGTGGCATCGCCGACGATCCTGAGCGCACCGCCCAGGACCTGGGCTCGCTGCTGGGGAAGCTGCTGCGGATCGACCCGGCGGACGGCGACCGCCCCTACCGGATCCCCGCCGGCAACCCGTTCACCGGGACCCCGGGGGCGAGGCCGGAGGTCTACGCCTACGGCCTGCGCAACCCCTGGCGCTTCAGCTTCGACCGCAGCACCGGCGCGCTCTCGATCGGGGACGTGGGTCAGAACGCGCTCGAGGAGATCGACTACGTGGCGGCGGGCGACGGAGCGGGCGCCAACTTCGGCTGGTCGGCGTTCGAGGGCACGAACCGCCTCAACGAGGACCAGGTGGCCCCCGACCATGTGCGCCCGGCGCTCACCTACGGCCGCGACCGCGGTTGCTCGGTCACCGGCGGCTACGTCGTCCGCGACCCCGATCTGCCCTCGCTCCGCGGCCGCTACCTCTACGGCGACTTCTGCAACCCGGCGCTGCGCAGCTTCGTCCCGGTCAAGGGTAGGGCGCGCGACGATCGCGCCCTCGGGCTGGAGGTGCCCGCGCTCAGCTCCTTCGGCGAGGACAACCGGGGCCGCATCTACGCAACTTCGCTCGAGGGTCCCGTGTTCAGGCTGGTGCCATGAGAGCCGCGCTTTCGATCGCGATCGTCGCCGCGCTGGGCGCGATGGCCGCGCCCGCGCCGGCCGCGCCACCCGTCGGCGGGGGCGACGGCGGCTTCGAGCTGACGCAACTGGCCAGCTTCGAGCGACCGATCTTCGCCGACAGGAGATCGACTACCGCAACGCCGGCGCCGCCCGGGGCGTCAACTTCGGCTGGGCGGGATACGAGGGCACCAGGGTGTTCGATTCCGACCGGATCGCCCCCGGGGCCGTGTTCCCGATCCTCGAGTACGACAACGCCAACGCGGGCCCGGGCTGCCCCCTGCTCGGAAGCGCCTTCGACGGCGTCGCCGTGATCGCCGGGCACGTCGTCCGCGACGAGCGACTGCTCGCTCAGTACGGGCGCCTGCTCTACACCGACGCCGGCAACCCTCAGATCCGCAGCCTGATCCCGTCCCAGGCGGGCGCCGCCGACGACCAGCACACCGGCGTCAGCGTGCCCGGAACGCCCTTCTCCTTCGCCGAGGGGTCAGGGCGCCGTCTGTACGTGATCTCCGGCGACGGTCCCGTCTACCGTTTGGACCCGGTATGAACGATACCCACGGCAAGACGACCGCTCAGCGGCTCGCGCTGGCGCTCGCGGGAGCGTGCCTCGCGCTTGCCGCCGGGATCGCCGGCGGCGGCGCGGCGGCGGAGACCCGCGCGGGCGTGGCGGCCAAGACCGGCAGCGGCAAGGGCGGCATCAGGCTGAAGGGAATCGGGCGCTTCGACGCGCCGACCTACGTCACCGGCGCCCCCGGCGAGAAGGGCGTGTTCGTGGTCGAGCAGGCCGGCCGCGTCCAGAGGGTGCGCAAGGGCGAGCGCAAGACGTTCCTCGACATCCGGGGCAGCGTCCTGCCCGGGGACGAGCAGGGCCTGCTCTCGATCGCCTTCGCCCCCGACTACCGCCAGAGCGGCTTGCTCTACGCCTTCTACGTCACCAACGGCGGCGACCTGGCGATCGAGGAGTACCGGCGCGCGAGCGCCTCTCGCGCCGACCCCGGCAGCGCCCGCCGCGTGCTGACGGTGGCGCATCCGGGCGAGCCGAACCACAACGGCGGCCAGCTTCAGTTCGGGCCCCACGAACTGCTCTACATCGGCACCGGGGACGGCGGCGGGGCCGGTGACGCTCCCGACAACGCCCAGAACACCTCCAGCCTGCTGGGGAAGATGCTGCGGATCAACCCGCGGCCCGGCGCCGGCGAGCCCTACAGCTCACCGGGCTCGAACCCGTTCGTCGGCGAGCCGGGACGGGACGAGATCTACGCGGTCGGGCTGCGCAACCCCTACCGGTTCTCCTTCGACAGGCGTTCCGCGGGTGGTCCCTACATCGCCATCGGTGACGTCGGCCAGAGCAGCTTCGAGGAGATCGACTACGAGAGGGTGGAGGGCGCCCGCGGCGCCAACTTCGGCTGGAACGACTTCGAGGCCTTCTCCCCCTTCGGGGGCGCCCACGCCCCGGCCCCGAACCGCCACGACCGGCCGATCAAGGCCTACCCGCTCGGCGGCGGGCGCTGCGCGGTGATCGGCGGCTACGTCAGCTCGTCTGCGAAGCTCGCGAGCATCCGCGGGCGCCTCGTCTACGGCGACTTCTGCGACGGCGTCATCCGCAGCCTGGTGCCGAAGCTCGCCGGGGCGCGCAAGGACCGGCGCCTCGGGGTGGAGCTGCCGATGCTGAGCTCGTTCGGGCAGGGGCCTGGCGGCTCTCTGTACGCGACCTCGCTCGGCGGCCGCGTGGTCAAGCTCGTCGGCAAGCGCTAGGCCCCGCCATCTTCACGCGCCGGCAGATCGAGACGGTGCTCGCCGGGCTGCTGGCCGCAGTCGCCGCGATCATCGGCCTCGGCAACCGCGACGAGCAGCCGCTCGGGCCCAAGTTCCTGACCCTGGAGAAGGTCGGAAGGTTCCGCGAGCCGGTGCACCTGGCGCAGCCGCCCGGCAGCGAGCTGCTGTTCGTGGTCGAGAAGCCGGGGCGGGTGCTGGTGCTGAAGGACGGCAAGGTCCAGAGGCTCCCCTACCTGGACCTGCGCCGCGCGGTCAAGGACAGCGGCAAGGGCGGCGAGCAGGGCCTGCTCTCGATCGCCTTTCCGCCCGACTACCAGGACAGCGGGCTCTCCTACGTCGCCTACACCGACCGCCGCAACGCGATGCGGATCGTCGAGTACGCCCACCGGCCCGGCGACGAGCTGCGCGCGAACAAGGGCAGCGCGCGCGAGATCCTGCGGATTCCCCAGCCGACCACCAAGCACCACGGAGGGATGATCGTGTTCGGCCCCGACAAGTACCTCTACATCGGCGCCGGCGACGGCGGCCCCTCCGGCGATCCCGCCAACAACGCCCAGAACAAGCGCCTGCTGCTGGGCAAGCTGCTGCGAATCGACCCGCGCACCCAGCCCGTCGCCCCCGCGCGGCCCTCCAAGCGCGGCGCCGGGCGCCCGGTGGAATACACGGTGCCCCGCGACAACCCCTTCGTCGGCAGGCCGGGCAGGGACGAGATCTACGCCTACGGGCTGCGCAACCCGTGGCGCTTCAGCTTCGACCGCGCGACCGGCAGCCTCGCGATCGGCGACGGCGGAGACGCGCGCTACGAGGAGATCAACTTCCTGCCGGCCCGCAAGGCGCGGGGCGCCAACTTCGGCTGGTCGGGCTGGGAGGGCAACTACCGGCTCAAGCGCGGGATCGTGCCCAGGGACCGCACGGTCCCCCCGGTCCTTGCCTATCCCCACGGGCCCGGGTGCGCGGTAACCGGGGGCTACGTGGTCCGCGATCCCGACCTCTCCCGCATCGCCGGCCGCGAGATCGTCGGCCGCTTTGTCTTTGGCGACTTCTGCACCGGCCGACTCTTCGCCCTTCGCATCACCCCCAAGGGCCCCGGCAGGGAGCGCAGCTTCCGCTTCCGCATCTCCGCCCTCACCTCGTTTGCCGAGGACCGCTCCGGGCGGATCTACATGCTCTCCCAACGCGGCCCGATCTACCGCCTCGAGCCGGCCCGCAAGCGGGTCGGCTAGATGAGTGATTCCACGCTTGCGGCCGGGGGCTCTCGCCCCCGGCCGCGTGCGACGGCCGCCTGACTCTCGTCGGGCCCCGCGGTCGGGCCTACGCGGGAATCTCCTCCTCCTCGTGGGCCTGGAGCACGGCCTCCCCGTCCTCGCCGGTGCGGATGCGAACGGCCTCCTCCACCGGGATGACGAAGATCTTGCCGTCGCCGACGTCGCCCGTGCGGGCGTGCTTGAGGATGGTCTCGACGACCACCCCCTTGTCCTTGTCGTCGACGACGCACTCGAGCTTCATCTTCGGACGTACGTTGACCGTCAGGGTCGAACCGCGATAGTGCTCCACGACCCCCTTCTGGCGGCCCGAGCCCTTGACCTCGCTGATCGACAGGGACGGAAAGCCCTTGTCGAGCAGCTCGGCCCTGATCGGCTCGAACGCCTCGTGGCGGATGAACGCTTCGATCTTCTTCATCTGATTAACCCTCCTACGCCTTGCCGGCGGCCTTCGCGGGCATCGCGACCGGTGTCCCGGCAACGGCCGGGGTGTGGTCGCCGGACGGGTACTCCTCCTGCGGGATGAACGCCTCCGGATAGCCGTACATGCCGTGGCTGGCGATGTCCAGCCCCGCCATCTCGTCCTCTTCGGAGACCCGCAGGCCCACGGTCGCCTTGATCGCGGCGAACGCCGCCAGCGACGTGACCAGCACGAACGCGAAGATCGCCGCCACGCCGACGGCCTGCACGCCCAGCTGACCCAGCGATGCCCCGAGATCGGCATCACCGAAGATGCCGTACCAGACCCCCGGGCTCGCGGCCTCACCCACCAGACGAGCGGATCCGAAGATCCCCACAGCGATCGTGCCCCAGATGCCGGCCAGGCCGTGCGCCGAGAGCGCTCCCACGGGATCGTCCAGGTACTTCTCGAACAGGACTACGCCGTAGACGACGAGGACACCGGCGACCAGGCCGATGATCGGGGCCGCCCAGTACTCGACGTAGCCGCAGCCCGCCGTGATCCCGACGAGGCCCGCGATCGCGCCGTTGCCGGCCATGCCGACATCGAGCGTGCGGGTCATCATCCAGATCGCAAGCGAGGCACCGAGCACGCCACCGGCGGCTCCGAGCTGCGTGTTCAGCGCCACCTCGGCGAAGAACACGTCGTCGGTGGCCAGCGCGGAGCCGGCGTTGAACCCGAACCAGCCGATCCAGAGGATCATCACCCCGAGGCCGACCAGCGGCATCGAGTGACCGGGAATCGCCCTGGGCTTGCCATCGGGGCCGTACTTGCCCCGTCGAGCGCCCAAAAGCAGCAGGGCCGCGAAGGCCGCGGTCGCACCCGTCAGGTGAACCACCGAGGAGCCCGCGAAGTCGAGCACCTCCTTGCCGCCGATGTCGTCGAGCAGACCGATCCCCGACCAGACGGAGTGGGCCACGATCGGGTAGATCAGCGCCCCGAAGACGACCGCGAACAGCGCGTAGGCGCTGAACTTGATCCGCTCCAGGGTGGTTCCCCAGACGATCGCCAGGGAAACGGCTGCGAAGGCGAGCCCGAAGAGCATGCCCATCGCGTCCGCCCCGGCCACGTTGAAGGCGTCCGCCCCCTCCCCGATCGTCTGATCGAAGCGGAAGAAGAAGCCGCTGGTACCGATGATCTCGTTACCCGAGGCGGAGTTGATGCCATAGCCGATCGCCCACCAGGCGATCGTGATCACGGCCAGGTTGACGAGGATCTTGGCGACGCCGGTGCCGACGTTCTTCTGTCTCGAGAAACCGATCTCGAGCAGCAGGAAGCCTGCCTGCATCAAGAACACCAGGGCGCAGGCGACCATGATCCAGAGGTTGTCCAGCTCTAGGTCGAGGGCCGCAGGATCGATCGCCTCCTCCTGGCCGAACGCCATCCCCGGCAACACCAGGGATACGGCGAGAGCCAGCAGGGCGATCAGGCCCAACCGCTTAGTCATCGTCTGAGAGTCCCTCCTTGCCCGTCCAGGCATCCACCCGGGCGGTCGCGTGATACGGAACGCGGCCACGGTAGGGGCGGCCCGAGCGATTGCCTTTGGACGGCTGTCGGAAGATCGCCCCCTAACCCCCTACCGGCGGTCGAAACCGCCTGCAAGCACGCAGGCGGGAAGCCATGCGAGGCACGCACCCGGTTGCGCAACCCGGACTGGCCAGTCAGCCAGGAGCTAGAGTCCAGCGTCACGAACCAGGCAGTGGCGGTCGAGGCGAGAGGAGCCGGCATGGCGATCAGGACGCGGACGGATGCAAACGGGGCGAGCGGCGAGAACGGGGCGACCTTCGAGGTGCGCAAGCCCGCCGACGGATCCGTGCTGACGACGCTGCCCGTGGACGGCCCGGAGCGGGTCGCCGAGGTGGTCGCGCGCGTGCGCTCGAACCAGCCCGCCTGGGAGGCGCTGGGCAACAGGGGCCGCGCCCGGTGGATGTACAGGCTTCGCGACTGGCTGCTCGACCACCAGCAGGAGATCGCCGACACGATGCAGGCCGAGACCGGCAAGGTCCGCGCCGAGGCGATGGGCGAGGCGCCCTACCTCGTCGACCTGATCAACTTCTACGGCAAGAAGGCGGAGCGCTTCATCGGGGAGCAGAAGGTGCCCGCCCACTCGCCGCTGATGAAGACCAAGAAGCTGCGGGTCCAGCACCGCCCCTATCCCGTCGCCGGGGTGATCAGCCCCTGGAACTTCCCGTTGATCCTGGCGCTGGGGGACGCGATCCCGGCGCTGCAGGCCGGCGCCGCGGTCGTGATCAAGCCCTCCGAGTTGACCCCGCTCGGCCTGGGCGAGGTGATCGAGGCCTGGAAGCGCGACATCGGAGGGCCCGACGTCTTCGACATCGTCAACGGCGCCGGCGAGACCGGTGCCGCCCTCGTCGAAGAGGTCGATTTCGTCCAGTTCACGGGCTCGGACCGGACCGCGAGGAAGGTGCTGGCGCGCGCCGCCGAGACGCTGACCCCGGTCAGCGCCGAGCTCGGCGGCAAGGATCCGATGATCGTGCTGCGCAGCGCCGACATGGAGAAGGCGGTCAACGCCGCCGCCTGGGGCTCGTTCGCCAACACGGGCCAGGTCTGCATGTCGGTCGAGCGCCTCTACGTCGAGGAGCCGGTCTACGACGAGTTCGTGCGCCGCTTCACCGACGAGGTGAAGACCCTGAAGCAGGGCGTCGACGGACGCGAGTACGGCATGGACCAGGGCGCGATGACGTTTCCGCCCCAGACGGAGATCGTCGAGTCCCACGTCGCGGACGCCCGTGAGCGCGGGGCCACCGTGCTCACCGGCGGCGAGCGGCTGCAGCGCGAGGGCGGCGACTGGTACCCGCCGACGGTGATCACCGACGTCGACCACTCGATGAAGGTGATGGTCGACGAGAGCTTCGGCCCGGTGGTCGGGGTGATGAAGGTGCGCGACGCCGACGAGGCCGTGCGCCTGGCAAACGACACCCGCTACGGGCTCTCGGGCTACGTCTTCGGCAAGACCGCCGAGGCCGAAGCCGTGGCGCGCAAGCTCGAGGTCGGCGCGGCCTGCGTCAACGACGTGCTCGTCAACTTCCTCGCCTGCGACGTGCCGATGGGCGGCTGGAAGGACTCAGGCATCGGCTTCCGCCACGGTGAGTACGGGATCAAGAAGTTCACTCGGCCCGAGTCGCTGGTGATCACCCGCCTGGGCCAGAAGCGCGAGCCCTTCTACTTCCCCTACACCGAGAAGCGCCGCACCCAGCTCGGCAAGGTCTTCGCCCTCGTCAACGCGAAGGACTGGCGCCGCAAGCTCGGGCGCTCCGGCTGAGGGCCCACCGGCCCGCTCCCCGCTTCGGGCGTGCCCCGGCGCCGCTCTCGCTGCCGTGCGCTAAGTTAGTGCTCGTTCCATCCAGAGCGGTCGAGGGTCCCGGCCCGCTGACGCCGCAGCAACCGGCCAAGATCCCAGGATCGCGGTGAGGTGCTACTGCCGGGGTCGATGGAGGTGACGATGTCAGATTGCGAGGTACGAGCATGAGCGACGGGCGGGCTGACTTCATCGCGGCAACCCGGGAGCGCGTGGTCGTCTTCGACGGCGGCATGGGCGCGACCCTGGAGCAGTTCGACCTGACGCCCGACGACTACGGCGGCCTCGAGGGCCGCTGCCACGAGGCCCTGGTCCTGAACCGCCCCGACGTGATCGAGGGCGTCCACGCCTCGATGCTCGACGCCGGCGCCGAGGTGGTCGAGACCGACAGCTTCCAGGGCAGCCGCATCAAACTCGACGAGTGGGGGCTCGGCGAGCACACGCTGGAGATCAACACCAGGGCCGCCGAGATCGCCCGCAAGGCAGCGGGCGAAGACCGCTTCGTCGCCGGCTCGATCGGCCCGACCGGCTTCCTTCCGGCGAGCGATGACCCCACGCTGGGCGAGATCAGCTTCGGCAAGCTGGTCGAGACCTTCGCCGAGCAGGCCCGCGGCCTGGTCGCAGGCGGCGCAGACCTGATCATCATCGAGACCGCGCAGGACATCCTCGAGGTCAAGGCGGCGATCTTCGGCGCCCGCGAGGCCTTCAAGGAGGCCGGGAGGGCCCTCCCGATCCAGTGCAGCGTCTCCCTGCTGCCCCAGGGGGGCAAGATGCTGCTCGGAACGGACATCCAGGCCGTCCTGACCACCCTCGCCGCGCTGGACGTGCAGGTGATCGGGCTCAACTGCTCCACAGGGCCCGAGGACATGCGCGACGCGATCCGCTATCTGGGCGAGAGCTCGCCGCTGCCCGTGCACTGCATCCCCAACGCGGGCCTGCCGCTGCAGGGGCCCGACGGCGAGACGATCTTCCCCGAGCAGCCCGAGCCGCTGGCGGAAACGCTGGGCGAGTTCGTCGAGCGCCACGGCGTCGGCATCGTCGGCGGCTGCTGCGGAACCACGCCCGACCACATCAGGGCGATCGCCGAGCGCGTCGCCGGCAGCGTGCCCGATGCCCGCCCCGGGCCCGGCCCCCCGGAGGTCTCCTCGATGATGACCTCCACCCCCTTGGTGCAGGAGCCGCGCCCGACCCTGGTCGGCGAGCGCGTCAACTCGCAGGGCTCGCGCAAGGCGAAGGAGCTGCTGTTGGCCGACGACTACGACGGTCTGGTCCAGGTCGCCGAGGACCAGGTGACGGGCGGCGCCCACGTGCTCGACCTTTGCGTCGCGCTGACCGAGCGCTCCGACGAGGCCGAGCAGATGAGCAGGGTCGCCGAGCGGGTCTCGCTGACGCAGCCGGCGCCGATCCAGGTGGACTCGACCGAGCCCGACGTGATCGAGGCCGCCCTCGAGCGCATCCCCGGGCGGGCGATCATCAACTCGGTCAACCTCGAGGCGGGCCCGGACAAGCTCAACCGCGTCGCCCCGCTGGCCAAGGCCCACGGCGCCGCCCTGATCGCGCTCACGATCGACGAGGTCGGGATGGCCAAGACCGGCGAGCGCAAGCTCGAGATCGCCAAGCGGATCCGCGACCTCTGCGTCAACGAGCACGGCCTCGACCCCGAGGCGCTGATCTTCGACGCGCTCACCTTCACGCTGACCACCGGCGACGAGGAGTGGCGCCCGTCGGCGGTCGAGACGATCGAGGGCATCCGGAGGATCAAGGCCGAGATCCCCGGCGTGAAGACGTCCCTGGGCGTCTCGAACGTGTCCTTCGGCGTCTCGCCGAAGGCGCGCGCGGTCCTCAACTCCGTCTTCCTGCACCACTGCGTGGAGGCGGGGCTGGACCTGGCGATGGTCAACCCGAACCACATCACCCCCTACTTCGAGATCGACGAGGCCGAGCGCGAGCTCACCGACGACCTCGTCTTCAACCGCGCCGACGACGCGCTCGAGAAGTTCATCGCCCACTTCGAGTCCCAGGGGGACGAGGCCGAGGAGGCCAAGGGCGACCCCACGGAGGGCATGGAGCCCGAGCAGGCCCTGCACTGGCAGATCCTGCACCGCCGCAAGGACGGGGTCGAGGACTGGATCGACCGCTCCGTCGAGAAGATCGGAGCCGTCCCCACCCTCAACACCGTGCTGCTGCCGGCGATGAAGGAGGTCGGCGACAAGTTCGGCGCCGGCGAGCTGATCCTGCCCTTCGTGCTGCAGTCGGCCGAGGTGATGAAGCGCGCCGTCGCCCAGCTCGAGAACTACCTCGAGAGGCTGGAGGGCCACACCAAGGGCAAGGTCGTGATCGCGACCGTGTTCGGCGACGTGCACGACATCGGCAAGTCGCTGGTCAACACGATCCTCACCAACAACGGCTACACGGTGGTCGACCTCGGCAAGCAGGTCCCGATCGAGACGATCATCAGCTCGGCGGTCGAGGAGGAGGCGGACGCGATCGGGCTCTCCGCCCTGCTCGTCTCGACCTCGAAGCAGATGCCGGCCTGCGTGCAGGAGCTGCACGAGCGCGGGCTCGAGTTCCCGGTGCTGATCGGCGGCGCCGCGATCAACCGCGACTTCGGGAGGCGCATCCTCTACCCGCACGGGAAGGAGGACGACGCGGTTTACGAGCCCGGCGTCTTCTACTGCAAGGACGCCTTCCAGGGGCTCGACACGATGGACGAGCTGATCGACTCCGAGGCGCGCTCGGCGCTGGTCGAGCGCATCCGCGACGAGGCCAGGAAGCTCCGCGAGAAGCCTGAGGTGACCGACGACTCATCGCCGACCACGGACGACAGCGTGCGCTCGGCCGCGCGCACCGACAACGAGATCCCCGAGCCCCCGTTCTGGGGGGCGCGCGAGGTGGACGTGGAATTCGACGACGTCTATCCCTACCTCGACCGCCACGTGCTGTTCAAGCTGCACTGGGGGGGCCGCGGCAAGAAGGGCGAGGAGTGGCGCCGGATCGTCGAGGGCCACGACGGGGACGAGGGCTTCGCCCCGAAGCTCGAGCGGATGTGGCGCGAGGCGACCCGGGGCGACGACGCCTACCTCCACCCCAGGGCGCGCCTCGGCTACTTCCCCTGCGCAGCCGACGGCAACGAGCTCGTCATCTTCGACCCCGAGGATCCTTCGAAGGAGATCGCGCGGCTCGCCTTTCCGCGCCAGCCAAAGCACGACCGCATCTGCCTGGCCGACTTCTATCGGCCGCTGGATCAGACGACGCCGGAGGATCGCGATGTGGTCGCGCTGCAGGGCGTCACCGTCGGCCCCGAGGTGACCGAGCGGATGGAGCGCCTTGAGCGCGAGGGGGAGTTCTCCGAGCAACTCTTCACCCACGGCCTCGGCGTGCAGGCGGCCGAGGGCCTGGCCGAGTGGCTCCACTCCGAGGTCCGCCGCCAGCTCGGCGTCCCCCTTGACCAGGGCCGCCGCTACTCCTGGGGCTACCCGGCCTGCCCCGACCAGTCCGAGCACGAGAAGGTCTGGCGCCTGCTCGACCTGGAGCAGATCGGCATGACCCTCAGCGACGGCTTCGCCGTGATGCCTGAGCAGTCGACGGTGGCGATCATCGCCCACCACCCCCAGGCCGTCTACTTCGGGATGAAGTCAGGCTTCATCCCCGAGGACAGAGCCGCCCCCGACGAGCTCATCGCCGGCACCGAGCGTGGCGGCGAGGTCCCGCCCGACGAGGACCCCTCCGACGGGGCCGTCGAGGCCGAGGGGGAGATGCGCGGCGCCGATGAGGTCCCGGCCGGCTGAGGCCCGGCTCGGCGTCGCCGCCCGGCGCTAGCGTCAGGCGTCGATGGAGCCGATCGTCGAGCACGGGCTGCGCCTGGGCGGGGTCAGGACGAGGGCGCTGGAGCTGGAGGGTGCTGGCCCGCCGCTGATCCTGCTGCACGGCTACGCCGACAGCGCCGACACCTGGCGGTTGCTGCTGGACCGGCTGCGCAGGCAGGGCCGGGCGGCGGTCGCGCTCGACATGCCCGGGTTCGGCGAGGCCGGTCACCTCGAGGCCGGGCGCCCGGTGCTGGAGCAGCTCGACTCCTTCGCCGGCGCGGCGGTCGAGCGCTGGGCGGCCTCCGGCGGCGGCCGGGTCGCGATCGTCGGCAACTCG
>VGBV01000047.1 GCA_016870325.1 Actinomycetota bacterium | reverse complement strand
CGACCTACCAGCCTTTGCCGAGCGCCGCACCCTATATGAAGGCTGGGCCTCGACCGGGGGCTCGATCGACCTGGGGGCACCGGAGGTGGTGGCAGCGCAGAAGTACCCGTACCGGACGCGCAAGAACCTCGAGAGCCGGGTCTTCAAGCGTGCCGACCCCGAGGCGCTGAGCTTGATGCGTGAGAGGTACGGGGTGACCCACCTCGTCATCGACCTCAGGGACGGCAAAGTGCCTGCGCGGGTCTTCCGGTTCGGACGTATCGTCTTCAGCAACGGGGCGATTGATGTGATCGAGCTCACTCGAGCGCCGGCCACGAGGACACCTCAATCGCCTGGTCGCGGGCCGGCGTGAGAAGGCGGGAGCGTTCCCAATGCCTTGACTGGTCGAATCCTTGACCTGTTCACGCCGGGCCAGGGCGTGCAGTGAGTCCGACCCGCTGTTCCGCGCGCCACTGCGCCCAGGGCAGCCCGCAGACTTCGATTGCTCCGCACACAAAGCGTCGGCTTAGCCTCGGCGTTCCCGTCGGCCGAATGATGGCTGCCGCCTGAAGTGCACGCCATAAAGCACCCGCTCAAGTCGCGCCGGCAACGGGCGCCAGGCCCACCAAGTTCGATAGAAGAGCCGCCCGGGCGCCGAGAGATCGCTGTCCGCGGCCAAGAAGGACGCTTGCCGAAAGAGTCCCTGGTGGCGGTCGCGCAACTGCCGATAATGGCGACGATAGTCCTTGCGGTGGCCCTCGAGCATCGAGGTCTCGTGCTTTCGGTACTCGAGCACCACCTCGGGAACCTGCGCCGCCACCCAGCCGTGCTCAAGCGCACCAAGCATGAAATCCCAGTCCTCGAACCCACCCATCGCGGGGTCGAATCCACCCACCTGCTCGTAGGCCTCGCGGCGGATCATTCCGATCCAGCCGACGATCGAGCGGTAAAGCAAGCGATACGGGTCCCAGTCCGGGAAGCGAATCTCGCCGTGCCAGGCGCCGAAGAACCGCATCCTCCCGTAGGACCATCCCGCTCGCGGATCGTCCAGGAGTGCGCGCTTGAGCCTGAGAGCCGCGCCGGGCGCCAGGCGGTCATCGGCGTCCAGCATGCAGAGAAAGGGCTGCTCAGTAGCGACCACTCCCGCGGTTCGCGCCGGGCCGTGTCCCGCGTTCTCTTGCCGCAGGACCTCGACCTCGGGCGGCAGGTCCGCGATCGCCCGGACAGTCTCCTCCTCGGTGGAACCGTCGTCGACGACGAGGACGTGCGGTGGGCCCCCGCGCTGGCTCAGCGCGCTCTCCACCGACTCCGGCAAGAACCGGCCATGATTGAAGCAAGGGACGATCACTGCGACGTCGCTCAGGTCCGGCAATGGCTACCTGACCACGGTCACGTAGAGGTCGACGCCCAGCAAGCGCGCCGGCGCGCCAAGGAACCGGCTACGTGACAGCAGTTTGAGGTCGTCGAAGTTCTCCCTGCGTACCGACAGCGAAGTGAAGTCCGAAAAGAGCCGCCTGGCCTGCCGCATCCCCACGAACTCGACCACCGGCGCGGGCTCACCCGCGAGAGTCCGGTCATAGACCCGGCGAACCTCCCGCTCCACGGTGGTCTTTCGCGAGAACATGGCCCGAGCGTGGGCGACGGTGAGGATCGCGCGCCTCAGCGAATACCGGTTGTAGAGCATCACCACGGCGGTGCCGCCCGGTTTCAGCACCCGACGCACCTCGCCGACCGCGCCGGGCAGGTCGCCGGTGTGGTGGAGGCAGCCGATCGATACGACGCAATCGAATGCAGCATCTGGATGGGGAATCTCGAGGGCCGATCCCTGCACGACTCGCCGATCGGCATCGACGATCCCGAGGCGCTCCAGCCGCTCCCTGACAATCGCCACCGGCCCCGGGGCGATGTCAAGCCCGAAGTAACTCGGGCTGCGGCTCGCGAGCGCCTGGGAGAGCGAGCCATAGCCGAGCCCGATCTCCAGCACGCTTCCCCGCGCCACCGACTCGGGCAAGTAGCTGAGCAGGTACGGATAAAAGCGGAAGTAGGCCTCGTCGAAGCGGCCGAGGCTGTCGGCTGAGCGATCGGTGATTCCAAGCTCGAGAGCGAACTTGGAGCCGCACAGTTCGTCCCAGAAGAATGCGTTCTCGCCGTCGATTTGATCCTGAACGCCTGTCGTCGTCATTTGGCTGTTTCCCCGCCGCGGGGCCGGGAGCGCATCAAGGTAACGGGTTGGCGTGACCTCGGCCGAGCTTGGCCCCCCCAGCCAGGCGATCCCTGGCTCTCTCCCTGACGCCGCGCGGCAGCAGGCGGGCTCCCAAGACGCGAGCGAACCTCGCGGCCCGAACGTAGGCGGCCATCCTGAGCATCGAGGCCCGGTCGGTCCGAACGGACCGGCGGTGCAGCCGAAGCAGAGTTGGTGTCTCGGCGGAGCGCGGGGTCACGCGCCGTAGTCCCACCGTGCTCTCGACGTAGTCAACCAGCCGCTGGTAGGAGTACCGCCCCGATGCGACCACATCACGATATGCCGCCTCGGTTATTCGTTCGCGCTCACCGTCGTCCTGGATCCGGTCGAGCACCTGATCGATGTTGGAGAGATCTCGTTTCAGCGATATGTAGTGCTCCTCCGCGCGCAGCACCCCCGAATACTCACCCTCGACCAGCACCTGGCAGGTCAGGGTGGCGCAGGCCTCGAGGTGCCGGGGTGAGAGCGCGAACAGCGCCAGCTTTCCGTCCTCGCCGGGGAAGCAGGCCGCCTCGACCTCCTCGAAGCTCGCCCCGGGGTGGCTCGCCACGTAGCGCTCGGTCTTGACCATGATCTCCCCCGTCCGATCGAGCACCGTGGCTCCGCCCTCGGCCCCGATCATGTACTTGCACGAGGCCAAGAAGCGGTACCAGTCGTCGCCGTGCAGGACGCTGTCCGCGTCCGTGGAGATGTCGGTGCGCAGGCCGCGCGCCGCCGCCGCAGGCCCGAATGCCTCGGCGAGCTGGCGGCGCAGCATCCCCTGTCGCCCGAGCGACATCAGTCCCGCCCACGCCCGGTATCCGATGTCGATCTCACGCTCCCCGGACGCGGCGACGATCCGCTCGATCCTTGCGAGCGCGTCGTCGTCCAGGTATCCCGCGAGCACCTGGTGGAACTTCACCTCGTCGAGCTCGACGCCTGCGTAGATCTTCGGCCACTCCGATGGGGGAGCGAGCGAAAACACGTGCTGCACTCCGAACTGGCGGATCAGATCCGACATGGGATCCGTGTAGATGCACTCGTCCTGGATCAGGGCCACGCGCAAGGGCGCGAGCTCCCGAAGCGCCCCCGCCCGCCTCAGCTGCCAGTTGTAGACCGGGGGCGCCATCCGCTGCCCGGTCAGCGTGTGGTGCAGGATCACAGCATCAAAGTTGACCTTCCCAAGCCAGCGTGGGAACCGGCGGACGCCGAAGTTGACGTAGAAGTACCGGCACGAGCCGTACCGCTCGAAGGAGTAGAGGTGCTCCCTGATGGTGGCGCGGAGCGGGTGTTGAAGGAGACCGTAGGCGATCAGGACATTACGCCTCATCGGAAATTCCTCCTGCTCTCGGAGTCGCGATCGCAGCGATGAACTCGCCGTCCCCCAACGCCTCCGCCAGCGCCCACCGGAGGGGATAAGTGACCAACGCCGCGCCGTAGCCGGCTAGGAATCGGCCACCGGACATCTCCATGCGGCCGCTTCGTCGCTGCTGGGCGCTAGCCGCCGGTCCGAGCACGCTCGCGGTGGGCCGAAGCCACGTCGATTCCAGCCCGCTGCGCTCGAGGGCCGCGTGCAGCGCCCGGAAACTGAAGTGGAAGCGATGACGCGGCAAATCCAGCGCCCACCAGTTGGACCCGAGACGCCGCCGCTGGCGCGAATCGAAGTTTGGCACGGCGATCGCCGCCGCTCCGCCCGGTCGCAAGAGGCTGCGGGCTGCTCGCAATGCGTCCACGGGATCGGGTACGTGCTCGAGGCTGTGGTGGAAGACGACGGCGTCGAAGCTCGCTTCGGGCAACTCGGCCGTCTCGAGCGTGCCCTCGCGCGTCTCGACGCCGCGGCGCCGGGCAAGCTCGCAGGCAGCCGCCGAGGGCTCGAGCCCAACTACCCTCCAGCCCTGCCCGGTCAGCACGCTGCCGAGGTCGCCGCTACCCGACCCGACGTCCAACAGCGACGGCCTGCCGCCGTCGCCTCCGCGGCTGGCCACGACGCGCCGCAGTCGCCTGAACAGACGCGTGCGCAAGCGTGCCGCCATCGCCGCCCGCGCCAGGGGGCCGCTGGCGCCCTGGCGCGAATGGGGGCCGTAGGCCTGCGGGTAGTACTTCGCGAGTTCCTCGGCTCCTACCAAGGGCAGGGTGGTGCCGCCGCCGCAACCAGGGCAGACGCGCACCTCAAAGTCCCCGGGCGCGACGCCCTGGGGGTCCTCACTTGTGATCGCCCCGTGTCCGGGCAGCTCGTATCGGCAGGCCAAGCAGCGCACGGGTCGTAGCGTAGGCTGGCGAGCCGAGAATGCGCGCCTCGGAGATCATCATCCTGGACTTGCCCCGATGCGAGTCCTGACCGTGATCGGCAACAGGCCCCAGTTCGTGAAGGCGGCCGCCGTCTCGACCAAGCTGCGCGAGCGGGCCGACGAGCTGATCGTCCACACCGGCCAGCACTACGACCGCGAGCTCTCGGAGGTCTTCTTCGAGGAACTCGGGATCCCGGCGGCCGATCACCGCCTGTCGGTCGGCTCGGGCAGCCACGCCGAGCAGACCGCCGCGGTTGTGCGCGGGCTCGAGCCGCTGCTCGAGGAGCTCGCCCCCGACGCGGTGCTCGTCTACGGCGACACCAACTCGACGCTGGGCGGCGCCCTCGTCGCAGCCAAGGCGCGGGTGCCGCTGGCGCACGTCGAGGCGGGGATGCGCTCACACAACCGCTCGATGCCCGAGGAGGTGAACCGGGTCGTCGCCGACGCCCTCAGCGCCCTCTCCCTGTGCTCCACCGAGGCCGCGGTCGCCAACCTCGAGCGCGAGGGCCTCGGCGAGACCGCGGTGCTGGTCGGGGACGTGATGGCCGACGTCGCCCTGCTGTTCGGGCCGATCGCGGATCAGCGCTCCGCCGTGCTCGATCGGCTGGAGCTGCAGCAGCGCGGGTTCATCGCCGCGACCGCCCACCGCGCCGGCAACGTAGACGACCCGGCCAATCTGCGAGCGCTGGTCGAGGTGCTCGCGCGCGCAGCGGAGCGGGCGCCGGTCGTGTTCGCGGTCCATCCCCGCACGCGCGCCCGGCTCGAGGCCGAGGGGGTGCTGGGCGGCCTCGCCGATCGCGGCATCCGCGCGACCGAGCCGCTCGGCTACCTCGACTTCACCCGGCTCGTGCGCGCGTCGCGGGCTGTGCTGACGGACTCGGGCGGGCTGCAGAAGGAGGCCTTCCTCGCCTCGGTGCCCTGCGTGACGATGCGCGAGGAGACCGAGTGGGTGGAGACGGTCGAGGCGGGGTGGAACCGGCTGGTCGGGCTGGATCCCGAGGCCGCCGCCCGAGCGCTCGACGAGCTGCCCGAGCCCGGCGAGCGGACCTCGCCCGCCGCCGAGCTGTATGGCTCCGGGCGGGCCGGGGAGCGAGTCGCGGAGGCGCTCGCTCAGCGCTTCGGCTGAGGCGTGCGCGGGGCGCGAGCGGACGCCCAGGAAATCCACGCCGCCGCCCCTATCCTCTCCGGGTCATGGCAGCCAGAAAGGTCGGGATCATCGGCCTCGGCTATGTGGGACTGCCCCTCGGCGTCGCCTTCGCCGACGCGGGGCACGAGGTGATCGGCCTCGACGCAGACACCCGCAAGATCGAGTCGCTGAACCGGAGCCGCAGCTACATCGAGGACGTCCCCTCCGAGCAGCTCGCCGCGCTCGCCGACCGCCTGCGGGCGACCGGCAGCTACGAGGCGCTGCGCGGCTGCGACGCGATCGTGATCTGCGTGCCGACCCCGCTCACCAGCTCCCGCGAGCCCGACCTCACCCACCTGGTCGACTCGACCACCTCGCTGGCCGGCGTGCTGGAGAAGGGCCAGCTGGTCGTGCTCGAGTCCACCACCTACCCGGGGACCACGCGCGAGCGCGTAAAGCCGATCCTCGAGGAGTCCGGGCTGGCCGCCGGGCGCGACTTCCACCTGGCCTTCTCGCCCGAGCGGATCGACCCCGGCCGCACGGACTTCACCGTGCGCACGACCCCGAAGGTGGTCGGCGGGCTCACCGACGAGTGCACCGAAGCTGCGGCCGCGCTCTACGGCGAGATCTGCGACGAGGTCGTGCGGGTCAGCGGGCCGGAGCCGGCCGAGCTGACGAAGCTGCTGGAGAACATCTTCCGCTCGGTCAACATCGCGCTGGTCAACGAGCTCTCGATGCTGTGCGACCGGCTCGGGATCGACATCTGGGAGGTGATCGACGCAGCCTCGACCAAGCCGTTCGGCTTCATGCGCTTCGAACCGGGGCCGGGGATGGGCGGCCACTGCCTCCCCGTCGACCCCTTCTACCTGGCATACAAGGCGCGCGAGCAGGACTTCTTCACCGAGTTCATCGAGCTCGCCGGCAAGATCAACCAGAACCAGCCCCACTTCTGCGTCGAGCGCATCGTCGACGCCCTCAACGACGTCTCCAAGCCGGTGCGGGGCTCGAAGATCCTGGTCCTCGGCGTCTCCTACAAGGCCGGCGTCGGCGACATCCGCGAGTCGCCGGCGCTGAAGATCATCAAGCTGCTGGCCGAGCGCGGCGCCGAGGTCGTCTACCACGACCCGCACGTGCCTGCCCTGCCCGAGCTGGAGCTCGAGTCGGTCGACCTCGACGAGGGCATGAGAGACGCCGACCTGGTCAGCATCGTCACCGCGCACCCGGAGGTCGACCACGAGCGCGTCGTCGCCGAGACGCCGCTGGTGCTCGACTTCCGCGGCGTCACCCGCGGCCAGAGCGCGCAAAACGTCGTCCGCCTGTAGATGAGCGAATCATCCAGCTCCCCGCCTGATCTAGCCTGACCCGATGGCCCAGCGACCCGACCGTTCCCGTGCCTGATCCCGCCCGCCTCGGCGTAGTCGGCCTCGGCTACTGGGGGCCCAACATCGCCCGCAACCTGAACGCGCTCGAGGGCTGCGAGCTGGCCTGGTGCTGCGACGCCTCGCAGGCCTCGCGCGAGCGCTACGGCCCCGTCTACCCAGACGCGCGCTTCACGGCCGACTTCGACGAGTTGCTCGCCGACCCCGACCTCGACGCGGTCGCGATCACCACCCCCGTCCCCACCCACGCCGAGCTGGCCACGCGAGCGCTCGAGGCCGGCAAGCACTGCTTCGTGGAGAAGCCGCTCGCGCAGGACGCCGCCTCGGCCGAGCGCCTGGTTGCGATCGCGGGCGAGCGCGACCTGGTGCTGATGGTCGGTCACCTGCTCTGCTACCACCCCGGCGTCCGCCTGCTCTCGGACCTGATCTCGCGCGGTGAGCTGGGCGAGGTCTACTACCTCTACTCGCAGCGGCTCAACCTCGGCAAGCTCCGCGCCGACGAGAACGCGCTCTGGAGCCTCGGCGCCCACGACGTCTCGGTGCTGCTGGAGCTGGCCGACGGGCAGCCCAGCGAGGTCACGGCCCGCGGCGAGGCCTACGTCCGCGAGGGCGTCGAGGACGTCGTCTTCGCCTACATCCGCTTCGACAGCGGGCTCGCGGCCCACCTGCACCTGTCCTGGCTCGACCCCCACAAGGAGCGCAAGCTGACCGTGGTCGGATCCGATCGCATGGCGACCCTGGACGACATGGCGCTTGAGCGAAAGCTGACCATCTACGACAAGGGCTTCGACCCCCACGCCGACACCTACGGCGAGTACATCACCCGCTCGGGCGCCGTCGTCAGCCCCGCGGTCCCCAACGACGAGCCGCTGCGGCTCGAGTGCCGGCACTTCATCGACTGCCTCTCCGACGGTGACGCGCCCCGCACCGACGGCGTCGCCGGGCTGCAGGTGGTGCGGGTGCTCGAGGCCCTGCAGGCCTCGCTCGACGCGGGGGGCGCCCCGCAGCCGGTCGGCGCCACCTCTTCCAGCGCTTGAGCGCCCCGCGGCCCTCCGAGCTCGCGCCCGGCCTGATGCTGGGCGACGGCGTCGAGCTGCCCGCCGATACGCAGCTCGGGGCCAACGTCGTGATCCACGCGGGCACCCGGATCGGAGCCGGCTGCTCGATCCAGGACGGCGCCGTGATCGGCAAGCCGCCCAAGCTGGGTGCCCGCTCGACGGCGCCCGCCGAGGCGCCGCCGCCGGCCTCGCTCGGCGACGGCGCGGCCGTCTGCGCGGGTGCGGTGGTCCTGGCGGGTGCCGAGATCGGGGCCGCTGCGATCGTCGGCGACCAGGCCCAGGTGCGAGAGCGAGCCCGGGTCGGCGCCGAGTCGGTGATCGGCCGCGGCAGCGCCGTCGACAACGACGTCGAGATCGGCCCCCGCGTCAAGGTGCAGAGCAACTGCTACATCACCGCCGGGACCGTGGTCGAGGCCGACGTCTTCGTCGGCCCGGGGGTGACGCTGACCAACGACGACACGATGGGCCGCCACGAGCCGGGACCGCCCGACGCGCCCACGCTGCGCAGGGCCTGCCGCATCGGCGGCGGCGCCGTCATCTGCCCCGGCGTCGAGGTCGGCGCCGAGGCGTTCGTCGGCGCAGGAGCGGTCGTCACCGAGGACGTCCCCGCGCGGGCCGTAGTGGTCGGCGTGCCCGCGCGGGTGATCCGCGAGGTCGGCGACGAGGACCTGCTCGAGCGCTGGCGCGGGGCCTGACGCCCGCTTTCACGCGGCCTCAGCCGCGGATCAGGATCGCCGCGATCAAGCCGAAGGTCGCGGCGAGCTGCGCGCCATAGAGGCGCATCATCGTCGAGCGCAGGGCAGCCATCTCGCCGCGCAGCTCCGTGCCGAGGGCGGCCATCTCGCTGCGCAGTTCCGTGCCGAGGGCGGCCATCTCGCCGCGCAGCTCCGCGAAGCCATGGCGCATCTCGCGGCGCAGCTCGCGCACCTCGGAGCGCAGCTCCGCCAGCTCCCCGTCGATGCGGTCGAAGCGGTCGTCCAGGCGCTCGTCGGTCCAGGCGCTTCGCTCCATTGCTTCGGAAGGCTACTCCCGACACCCCGCGCCGATGGCGCGCGGAATGTGACGACTCACGGGGACCCGCTCAGCTGAGCGCGGAGCGGACCGCGTCGGTGACGGCCGCCGGGGCGGCGGGATCGAGCGCGGTCCCCATCGGCAGAGCAAGGATCTCGGCGCAGATCGCCTCGGTGTTGGGCAGCGGCTCGGGCGGCCGCCAGCGCTGGACCGCGGGCTGGTCATAGAGCGGGACCTCGTAGTAGGCCCGCGCCCCGATCCCGGCCTCGTTCAGGGCCGCGCCGAGGCGGTCGCGCTCGGGCGAGCGGGCCACGAACAGGTGCCAGCAGGACTCGGCGCCCGGCGTCTCGGCCTGGACCGCGACCTGCTCGCCGAGGCCGGCGTCCAGGTAGGCCCTGGCCGCGGACCGGCGGGCGGCGGTCCACTCGTCCATGTGCGGCAGCAGCACCCGCAGGCCCGCCGCCTGCAACTCGTCGAGGCGGGAGTTGTAGCCGGCCTCGGTGTGGGTGCGCTTGTCCTCGGAGCCGTGGAAGCGCAGGCGCCGGGCCAGCGCCTCGACCTCGGGGTCGGAGGTGACGACGCCGCCGCCGTCGCCGAAGCCGCCGAGGTTCTTGGAGGGGAAGAAGCTGAACGTCGCCGCGTCCCCGAGGCTCCCCGCCATCGCTCCGTCGAGGCGGGCGCCGTGGGCCTGGGCGGCGTCCTCGAGCACCCGGGCCCCGCGCGTGCCCGCCAGCTCCATCAGCTCCGCCACGGGGGCGGGGTTGCCGAACAGGTGAACCGGCAGCAGCGCCCTGGTGCGCTCGCCGATCGCGGGCTCGGCGCTTTCGGCCGTCATCACCCAGCTCTCGGGGTCGACGTCGCAGAAGACCGGCGTGGCCCCGATCGTGACCACGGGCTCGACCGTCGCGAAGAAGGAGACCGAGGGAACCACGACCTCATCGCCCGGACCGACCCCGAGCGCGCGCAGCCCGATCGCGATCGCGTCGGTGCCGTTGGCGACCCCGACGCAGTGCTCGGCGCCGACGTAGGCGGCGAACTCCGCCTCGAACGCCTCGACCTCGGGGCCGAGGATGTAACGGCCGCCGTCCAGCACGCGGCGCTGGCGCGCGGCGACCTCGTCGAGCAGGGGCTCGAGCGAGGCGCGGCTGGCGAACAGGGGCACGTCCACGGGCGCCGCAGGGTAGCCGCCTGAGGCCCCCGCCCCGCCTATCCTGACCGCCCTCATGCTGGCCACATACGGCTCCGCGCTGCTGATCGTGCTCGCCTCGCTCTACGTCGGCCGGGCGTTCTTCGCCGTGCTCGGGCGGCGCGAGACCCACTGGCTCGAGACGCCCGTGGGGCTCGCGATCCTGCTCGTCGTCTGCTCGGTCCTGACCCGGATCCACTTCGGGGCCGAGAACGCTGGGGCGATATCCGAGCGCACCGAGCTGGCGCTGATCGCCTGCGGCCTGCTGCTCGTCGGCTCGATCGCCTACCTGCGCTTCGGCTTCGCCGACCGCGACTCGTTCCTGATGGCTGCTCCGGTGATCGCCGCGGTGCTGGTCGCGACGGCCCTGCCCTTCATCGCCTCCGGCCACCTCGGCATCCCCGGGATCGGCGTCAACAACGACATGGCGGCGCACCTGATCTTCGCCGACTGGCTGCAGAACCCGACCGGCCCCTCGCCGAACGGGCTGCGCATCGGCTACCCGCTGGGACCGCACGGGCTGGTGGCGACGGTCGCCGACGCCCTCGGGACAGAGCCGCTCTACGGATTCCTCGGGCTGCTGATCGCGATCTGCGTGATCACGGGCATGACCTCGCTCAACGTGCTCGGCGAGCTGGCGCCCGTGAAGCGGACGATCGCGGCGACGCTCGTCGCGGTCCCCTACCTGGTCGCCTCGACCTTCGGCATCGCCGGCTTCAAGGAGATGATGGCCGGGCTCTTCCTGCTCGCCTTTGCGCTGATCCTGCGCGAGCTCCCGAGGACCGAGCGGCGGCTTCCCTGGATCGCGGCGCTCGGTGTGCTCGGCGCCGCGATGATCGCCAACTACAGCTACCCCGGCCTCGTCTGGCTCGCGGCGACCGGCGGGATCTGGGCGCTGGCCGAGATCGTCGTCGGGCTGCGCCGGGGACGTCGCGACGAGGTCCGGGCCGCGATCCGGAGCTCTCTTCCCCTCGTCGGGGTCGGGCTGCTGCTGATGCTTGCGCTCGCCCTCGCCGAGCTGCCGCGGATCAAGGACTTCATCGACACCGGAGCGGTCGAGATCGTCTCCGAGACCGATTCGAAGCTGCGCTTCCCGGTGCCGGCGCCGGAGGCTCTGGGCGTGTGGCCTTCGGGCGACTGGCTGTTCGGGTACTCGGACGCGGGACTCGACGCCTGGTGGCTGTTCGCCGCGCTCGGGCTCGCGGCCTTCGGCGCGGCGGCGCTCTGGTGGCTGCGGCGCTCGGACCTGGCGCTGCCCTCCGCGATCGCCGCCTCGGCCCTGATCTACGCGGGCTCGATCGTCGCCGCCGGCCTCTACGTCGAGGCCAAGGCTCTGCAGGTCCCCGCCGCGCTGGTGATGCTCTTCATCCTCGGCGGGCTGCTGTTGGAGGACCGGCCCCGGCCCGCGGCCCGCGAACCCACCGGCGAGCCCGGCGGGCGCGGCCGGCGGATCAGCGCCCGCGCTCTGATCGCGATCCCGTTCATCGCGCTCGCCGCCTACTCGAGCTTCCTCGCCCTGCGCGACGCGGTGATCGCCCCCACCGACCGCTTCGACGAGCTCGAGGCCTTCCGCGAGCACACCACCGGCGCCGGCGTGCTCAACCTGACCAGCGACCGCTACTTCGACTACTACCTGCGCGGCGCCGACGTGCGCAGCCCCGCGCGCAACGCCGAGCTCAAGTTCGTCGGCCGCGAGGGCAAGGCCCAGCGCCTGCCGGTGGACTTCGACTCGGTCTTCCCGCGCCAGATGAACTTCTTCGACTATGCGGTCACCACCAGCGCCGACTACCAGAGCGGCGCGCCGCCCAACTGGGAGCAGGTGGACCGAACCGAGTCCTACGTGCTCTGGGAGCGGGTGGACCGCACGCCGTTCGTCGGCGCGCTCGCCGAGGAGGCGCGCCCCGGCCGCATCTTCCGCTGCTCGAACCCGAAGTTCCGCGAGCTGCTGAAGCGCAAGGGACTCGCGATCACCTGGCCGCGGCCGGTGGTCGCGAAGCGCCTCTACTGGGAGGTCGAGGGCGAGCCGCTCGCCGACGGCGATCCCGACCGCGGCGCGATCGCCGAGCTCGAGCCGGGACAGACCGCCACGCAGACGATCGAGCTGGAGGCGGGCGAATGGCAGCTCTCCTTCCAGTACTCGAGCGAGGTCTCGGCGCTCCGGGTCGAGGCCGAGGGAATCGAGGTGGTCGCGCCGGCCGGGCTCGAGGGCGCGCTTCCCTACCGGCCGGACCAGGGCCCCTACTTCCCCGTCGGCTCGGTCGCCTCCGAGGGCGGCCCGGTCGAGATCCGGGTCACGGCCGAGCCGCTCTCCCGGCTGCAGCGCCTGCTCGGGGTGGACGCCACCGCCTCGCTCGGGAACCTGGTGGCGACGCGGCTCGAGGACCTCGAGGTGCTTCGCTTCGCCGAGTCCTGCGGGCTCTACCTCGACCACTACTACGTGGGCGAGCCGGGGGCGCTGAAGGTCCCCCGCGCCGCGGGCGGCGGCGTCGTGGACCAGGTGCCGACGCGCTAGTGGCCCTCGTCGCCTCAGAGGTCGGCCGGCAGCGCGCGCGCGGAGGCGACGACCACTAGCAGCACGGCGGCCGCGGCGGCCGCCGTGACCGCCGGCAGCGACAGCGCCAGCGCGGAGGCGGCGCCGAGCAGCGGCCCGAGGGCGTAGCCGGCGGCGAACACGAGGTTGATGATCGCCGAGGTGAGCCCGTACATGCCCTCCATCCCGGAGCGGTCCGCGGACAGCACCACCAGCGGGGCGGCCGGGGCGGCCATCGTCGCCAGGCCGCAGCCGAGCAGGAAGAACGCGAGCGTCACCAGCCAGATCGGGCCGACGGCGATCAGGGGCAGGGCGGCCGCGCTGAGCGCCCCGCCCGCAAGCAGCGCCGGCCTGCGCCCGTGGCGGTCCGACCAGGCGCCCGCGAGCGGCGCGAAGACGACCAGGCCCGCGAAGCCGATCCCGAACACGATCCCGATCGCCGCCGTCGAGGCGCCGAGCCGGTCGTCGAGGTCGAGCGGCAGCAGGGAGTCGACGATCGCGAGCACGCCGGCGAAGGCGCCGAGCGCCCAGATCCCGGCCCTGGCCTCGGGCCTGGCCCAGAGTCGGCCGAGCGCGTCCACCAGGCTGGGAGCCCGCGAGGCGTCGGCCCGAGCCGTCTCGGGCACCCGCAGCGCCATCGCCAGCAGCGCCAGCGGCACTAGGGCCGCGATCTCGAACGTGCGCTCGGTCCCGACCAGCTCGATCAGTGCACCGCCGGCGACCGGGCCGACCAGCCCGAAGGCGCCGCCGACCGTCTCGGCCAGGCCCAGGCGAAAGCCGAGCTGGTGTTGCGGAAAGACGTCGGAGACCGCGGCGATGCCGGCCGTCCAGACGAGCGCTGCGGCGCAGCCCTGGACCGCCCGGGTGACTACGAGCAAGGGGACGCTGTCGGCGAACGCGAAGCCGATCGTGCTCGCGAGCAGCGCCAGTGCGCCGACGATCATGATCGGGCGCCGGCCGGTGCGGTCGACCAGCGCCGCCAGCGGGATCGTGGTCAGCAGCTGGGTCAGCGGGAAGACGCCGAAGATCAGCACCACCGCTGCGTCGGAGAGGTCGTAGCGGTCCTGGAAGATCGGCAGCGCCGGGATCACCAGCGTGAACAGGGCCGTGTCGCCCGCGATCAGCGCCATCACGGTGCGGAAGACCCGCCGCTGGCGCAGGCGCTCTGACTCGGTCTGGCCGGCGGCGACAGCGGGCATCGGCCGACTAGGGTAGGCGCCCATGAGGAACCCCCGGGGCGAGGCGATGGATCTGCTGGGCGGAGACTTCGAGGCTCGGGTGCTCGAGCCCTCGCCGCCCGCGGTCAGCGAGCCGCCCTTCAGCGACGACCCGGTCGCCCCCGGCGAGGTGCCGGAGGGCCGGCGCCTGGTCTCCCCGGTGAGCGACCACGGGGACCTGACCTGGGACGAGGTCGCCCGCGAGCGGCACGAGATAGCGGGCTGGTGCGCCGACCGCTGGCTCGGGGCGTGGAGGCCGCTGCGGCCCCTCCCCGAGGGCTTCGCCTCGTCGCGCGCCGCGTTGCATCGCGTCGCCGAGGAGGTCGTGGCGCCGGCCCGCCTGCCCGAGAACGAGATCGCGCTGCGCTTCACCGTCGGCGGCTTCGGGACGCCCTATTACGAGCTGGACGGCCTCGACTGCCAGACGCGCGTCGAGGGGACCGAGCTCGTGCAGCAGCGCGGTCCACAGGAGGAGCGCCGTCCGCTCGACGGCTCCCTGCTCGAGGGCCTGCCGGCGGTGGACGCCGCCTGCGCCGCCGCCCTGGGCGAGCTCTATGGATTCGCCTGCTCGGTGCTGGAGGAGCTTCGCGCCGAGCAGGCCGACGAGGACCCGAGCCCGGTTCAGCTCTGGCCCGAGCACTTCGACATCGCCTTCGAGCTCGGCTCCGAGGCGCGCGGGCGGCGCGCGAACGTCGGGGTCTCGCCCGGGGACGAGTCCCATCCCCGGCCCTACATATATGTCGGCCCCTGGGAAAGCTCGATCGCGCAGGCGGGGCCCGAGGAGGTCTGGAACGGAGACGGCTTTCCCGGGGCCGAGCTCGGCTACGACGAGCTGCTCGGCGAGTCCGACCAGCGCCGCCTCGCGCTCGACTTCCTCCGCAGCCGCTTCAGGGCGATCCTGCAAGCGTGAGGCGCGGCCTGACCGCAACCCGGGCGGGCATCTGCGCGCTGCTGCTGTCGGCGGCCGCCTCGGCCGTCCTCACGACCGCGCCG
>VGBV01000046.1 GCA_016870325.1 Actinomycetota bacterium | reverse complement strand
CATGCTGCGTCCTCAGTCGTCCGAATAGCGCTGCTATTCGGACTCCCTGCCTCCTTGCCTGGCGGCGCCTGGCCTGCGTCATTTCCTGGCGAACGTTCCGAGAAGGGCCACTAGAGGGCTGATGTGGGTTCCCGACGCGCGCGGGTTACGTCCGGATAGCTTCGCCTGACACGCCCGTCGGGCTCGCCCGTACTGACCGGTACGGGCTTCGCCCGACGTACGCGTCAGCCTCGCTCCCAGGCGCTCCCAGGCGCTCCCAGGCGCTCCCAGGCGCTCCCAGGCGCTCGCTTCCCGCCTCGACCAGCGCGGCGGCCAGCTGCTTGTCGGTGTTGTCGAACCAGAACTGGCGGATCGCCGAGCCGACCAGGGTCGCCCAGATCTCCTCTCGCGTGGCGGCGACGTCCTCGGCCCGGGCGCGGCAGGCGCGGATCGCGCCGGGATAGGGGCAGCCCTCGAGATAGGGGTCGAGCTCGCCCCAGCGGCGGGCCTGCTCGATCGAGGGCCAGCCGGCGCGCGCGGCCTGGGCGCCCTCGTCGCGGTGGAAGATCGCCGACAGCTCCAGCGTCACCGGGTCGAGCGCGCAGTTGGCGGGCGCGTAGTTGTCGTAGTGCGCAGCAGCGCAGCTCGCCCTCCAAGCCCATGCACCTGTTCGCCTGCGCCACCCTCGCGACCCGCATGCGCGCTGCCCGCGAGGCGGGCGTCGCCCCCGCCGGGTAGCGCGCGGGCCTAGCGGCCCTCCTCGATCAACTCGTTCTTCGGCTTGTCGCGGTCCAGCACCGCCTCGGCCTGCTCGGCGCCCGTCACCGGCAGGCCCTCGGGATCGAGGACGCCCGCCTGCACCAGGATCCCGGCCTGGTCCCAGTAGATGTGCTCGTGCTTGACCTTGCCGCCCTCGAAGCCGACGACCACGACGAGCGGGACGCTGATGCGCTTCCCGGTCGGCTCGATGCCCGGCAGCATGAAGTCCATGCGCCTGTCGTGGGTGAAGCTGATGACGAGCTCGTCCACCACCTGGCTCTCGTCCACGGTGCGCGAGATCTCGCGCTGCTCGACGTCGTCGGGCCATTGGCCGATGAAGTGGTTGTCGTAGAACTCGCGGACGCCGTCGGTCCCGCTGCCTCCCGTCATCGTCGCAACGTGGTGGACGTATGGGTCGTCGGACATGGTCGCCATCGTCGCATCGAGGTCGAGGTCCTCGAACTCGGCCTTAATGTGGGCGTCGAACACATCGGCGAGCTCGTCCATGGCCGCTCTCCTCTCTATCGCTGAGGCGGCAGATTCGTCCAGCAGGTCTCCGCCCGGAAGGGCTCTACCGAGCTATGAAGCCCGGTTGCGCTTGCGAATCGTATCAAGCTCAAAATGGCACGTAAGCTCCGGCCCGATGCCTCGAGGTGGCTGCCCGAGAATCGGGTCAGGGCTTGTCGACCGGCACCTTGCCGATCGCCCCGACCCGGAACCCCAACCACGGGTAGGTCAGGCTGAACGCGGTGTTTTTCTGGGGCTGGAGGCCGATCGCCGAGAGCCACAGCTGGTAGGCGGGGGCGTTGGAGACGCCGCCGTGCAGCCGGCGCCAGACGCGCTTGCCGCTCTTGCCCGCGGGCGGAGGCGTGATCGTGTCGGTCCACTCGACCACGTTGCCCGCCTGGTCTAAGGTGTCCCAGGGAGAGGCGGTTTTCGCCGCTCCGACGGTGGCCAGGCTGCCCTGGTAGAGCTCGGGGTAGACGGACGCGGGGATGCCGAAGGGGTTGACCGAGTTGCAGCGCTCCGATCCCTCCTGAGGCGGGCACCAGCTGGGAGCCGGGAAGCCCGAGCCGTAGTAGGTGGCCAGCGGCTGGATGGCCGCGTTGACGACGTCGCCGCTGTCGGCGTCCAGCGCCGAAGGCGTCGGCGCCGTCGCCGTGTCGTCGCCGAAGACGCCGGGGTTGGTCGGGTACTTCCAGTAGGAGTAGGTGCCGCTGCCGCCGGGGTCGTAGTAGGCGGCCTTGATCCACTCGTCCTGGCTGGGGATGACGAAGCCGGACCTGGCGGCGCGGGTGGGGCCCTCGCGCTTGTTGCGGCGCAGGTCGTACATGCCTCGCTCGGTCTGCCGGGAGAGCCGCACCTTGTAGGCGACGACCAGGAGGTCGTCCGGGGGCACGTAGATCGCCTTGCGCGAGCGGACGCTGCCGTTGAAGAGCGAGTTGACGAAGCGCGCCGCGCGCAGGAAGGTGGCGAATCCGAACGGCTTGTTCGCCCACTGCGGGTAGGCGACCGAGTAGTGGCGCCCGGCGCGCGCGCCCGGGGAGAAGTCCACCTCCCCGTACTTGGGCCACGCCGCGGAGTCCTCGCTCGGGTCGTAGAGGTTGTGGGGGTCCCGCCCGGAGGGGTCGACCCGGTTCAGGAACTTGACCCACTGCTTGACCGTGACCTCGAAGCGCCCGATGCGGTAGCGGTAGCCCACCCCGCCCACGGTGTAGCACTCCCCGCTGTTCTCGGGGACATCCAAGCAGCTCTCATAGACCGCGTCGGTGAACGGGATGATCCCGACCGAGGGGTTACCCGGGCTGCCGACCTTGACGGTCTTCACGACCACGGTGTTGCGGTCGGCTTCAGCGACTGCCGGCGCGCCCAGCGCCAGGAGCGCGCCCAGCGCCACAGCGAGCAGGTGCCGGCGGACCGTGGATGAGCCCTGCGTGAGCTTCTCGACGATGCCCCGGCGGATCGGGTGCGCGAGCGCCTTGAACGGATCAACCCGTTCGGCTCGATCAAGTTCGGCTCTCTCAAAATTGTTGATCGTATGATCCTACGGCAACAGGCGGGAGCTCGATGAATTTCACCGCCCGATGGGGTTGCTGATCGAGCTCGCCTCCTACCGCTATCGAGCCGCCGGCGGGGCACACCCACGCCGACGTGCTGCTGGAGGCGCACAAGCTGCGGACCGAGCGCGGCGACTACAACATCGACCGCGAGCACCTGGCCGACGCGATCGAGAACCTGGTCAGCCGCTCGCAGGAGTCGCTCTCCCAGGACCGCACGGCGAAGAAACCCTACGGGCAGAAGCAGCCGAGCTGAGCGCCGGCGTCGGGGAACCGGCGCATCGCGTATATGAATTGTGGGTAGTGTCCCGCCTTGCGCTGCCCCAAGCGCAAGGGCAAGGGCAAGGACCGCCGGCGCTGAGCAGGGCCGCCGCTGCCGTATCGCGCCTTCTACGAACCCGGGATCACTACGGCGATGGACCCGTTCGAGTACCACGACCGCGCCTGCGGCGGCTGCTCGATGGTCGCCGACCAGATCGCGCACCCTGCCCACCTGACCGGCCGTGAGACGACGCTCGCGTTCGTCTCGCGCGCCCCCTTCGAGAAGATCGAGGACCTGAAGAAGCGCATGGGCTGGTAGCGCATCCCCTGGTTCCAGATCACAGACGACTGGGACAAGGACTTCGACGCCGACCAGTGGCACGGGACCAACGCCTTCGTTCGCACCGACGACGGCATCTTCCGCAACTACCTCATCGACGGCCGCGGCGACGAGCGCATGGGCGGCACCTGGGCCTACCTCGACATCACCGCCTTCGGCCGTCAGGAGAAGTGGGGGGACTCGCCCGAGGGCTTCCCGCAGACCGACCCCTACCAGTGGTGGAACTACCACGACCAGTACGGGAAGGACGCGGCGTGACCGTCGCGGCCCTGGGCCTGGCCCACACGGCGCTGGGCCACCTCGGAGGATTCCCGGTTGAGGAGCTGGCGCCGCTCGCGGGCGGCGCCGGCCTGCTGGCCGCGAGGGAGCCGTGGACCCGCGTCCGCGCGATGCTGGGTCGATGAGCGAGAGCCGATGAGCGAGAGCCGATGACCGATCGCCAGACCCTGGAGATGGAGCGGACCTTCTCCGCTCCCGCCGAGCGCGTCTTCGACGCCTTCACCAGCGAGGCGGTGCTGCGCCGCTGGTTCCACGCCGGCCACGACTGGGAGACCCCCGAGGCCAGCGTGGACCTGCGGGTCGGCGGCGAGGTTCGCATCGTCATGCGCAACCCCCACGAGGGCGAGGAATACGGCGGCCGCGGCACCTACACCGAGATCGACCCGCCCCGGCGCCTCGCCTTCACCTGGCTCTGGGACGACGACGAGCTCGACCAGGTCGAGCAGCTGATCGAGATCGACTTCACCGAGTCGGACGGCCAGACCACCATGCGCTTCGTCCACCGCGACCTCTGGGACGAGGAGGCCGTCGCCTCCCACGAGGGCGGCTGGACCAACGCCTTCGACAACCTCGAGCGCGAGGTCGAGGGCTAGATCTTGTCGGGCGGCTCGTAGCCGACCGAGTCCTCGGCCGCCTTCGCCATGTGGAAGCCGACCGGGTTCTTCCGCTCCTCGGCCAGGTGCGCCAGCAGCCCCGCCGTCCGCGCCAGCAGCGGCACGGCCTTGACGGTGTCCGCGTCGAAGCCCAGGTCCAGCATCACCGCCGCCATCGGCATCGAGATGTTGAGCGTCAGCGGCTTCGTCCGCCCCTCGTTCACCGCCTCCCCGAACGCCTTCGCCAGCGCCACGTGCGCGCCGGCAACCTTGTGCTCGTCGGCCAGCTCGAAGATCCTCACCGCGCGCGGATCGGTCGGGTCGTGGACCGGATGCCCGAAGCCGGGAATCCGCTCGCCCGCCGCCTTCAGCCCGGCGACCATCTCCTTCGCCACCGAGTCGGGATCCTCGCCGGCCTCGACTCGTTCCTGCGCCTTCGCAAGCAGCTGCGCGCACGCCTCCGAGGTCCCCAGCAGCACCGGCCCGGCCCCCAGGATGCCCGCCGCCACGGCCCCTTGCAGCGCCCGCGGCTCCGCCGCCAGCGTCATCCGGGCCGCGACGTTCGTCGGCATCATCCCGTGCTCGGCGATCGCCACCAGCAGCAGGTCGAGGAAGAACCGCTGCTCCTCGCTCGCCTCCCGCCCCGTCAGCAGCAGATAGAAGTACTCGGTGAAGCTGAGCTCCCCCATCAGCTCCGAGGTCAGGTCGCGCCCCCGGACCTCGACGCGGTCGGGGTGGGCCTGGCTGATGCGGCTCGCGCCGCTGTCCGAACTCACGGGCCGATGGTATTGCCGCTCGACTGCGCGGTGCCGGTCAACGGCGTCCCCGCGGATCACGAACGCTCCGACGGGGCGGGCGCGGAGGCCGAAGCCGCCGCCTCCGGTGGAGTCTGACGGGGTAGCTTCTTGGGAGCTCCGTCCACGCCGAATGAAAGATTGGAGCGGTGCCGAGGGCAGCGACAGGCGAGCAGCAGGTGACCCTGGACTTCCAAGCGAGGGTGCTCGCCGACTCGGTCTCTCCGGAGGGCCACCGGCTGACCACGCTCGAGGCGACTTTCCCGCGCTTCATCCTCGCCGAGTTCAACACCCATCGCGTCTTCTCGCGAAACTCGGCCAGCTCGCGGGCGATCCCGGTGGTGAAGCAGCTGCGGCGGATCCTGGAGAGCCCCTTCGTGCCGCTCGAGTTCGGCTCGAACCAGCCGGGGATGCAGGCCGGGCCGCCCCTGGAGGGAGAGGCCGAGGCCGCCGCCCGCGCCGAGTGGCTGGCGGCGCGCGATGACGCGGTCCGCCACGTGCTGGCGCTCGTCACGACCCCCGGCTTCGTCGGCCCCGAGGACGAGCTGCCGGTGGCGCTGGAGAAGGTCGAGGCGGCGATCAAGGATCCCGAGCGCCCGAGCGAGTGGTTGAACGTCCACAAGCAGATAGCCAACCGGCTGCTGGAGCCGTTCATGTGGCACACGGTGATCGTCACCGCGACCGAGTGGGACAACTTCTGGCTGCTGCGCGACCACCCCGACGCCCAGCCCGAGATCCGTCGCATCGCCGGGCTGATGCGCGAGGCCTGGAGCTCCTCCGAGCCGGCGCGGCTCGCCTGGGGCGAGTGGCACCTGCCCCTCGTGGACGAGTCGGACCGCGGGTCGCCGGAGATCGCCACCGAGATCGACCTGGTCAAGGTCTCGGCCGGGCGCTGTGCCCGGGTCAGCTACCTGACCCACGCCGGCAAGCGCGACCTCGCCGCCGACATCGAGCTGCACGACCAGCTGGTCGAGAGCGGCCACATGTCGCCGCTCGAGCACCCGGCCCAGCCGATCGGCCCGAGCGGCGCCGAGTCCCCGGTCTGGCGCGGCAACTTCAAGGGCTGGTGCGCGTACCGCAAGCGCATCCGCGGCGAGGCGAACCCGCTCGCCCAGGGGACGATCTTCGAGCTCGACGACCTCGAGCTGAAGCCGCGGCGCGGCGGATCGCAGGGCAAGGCCGCGGCATGAGGACCGGCTGGCGCCCCGCGGCGCCTAGATGAGTGATTCCACGACCACGCACGCCTGAGGCCCCGCATGGCGCATCGCATCCCGGCGTCCTCGGGCCTGCCCTTGGCGCCACCAAGGGCTGCGCCCTGCGTCCTTGGGCTGCTCGGCCATGCGTGCCCTCAGGCGCACGGCGCCGTGGAATCAATCATCTAGGGCTTCAGCTTGCGCCCGCTCGTGAACAGGTGCTGCGACCAGGCGAGCAGGCCCAGGGTCATCGCGGCCAGCACCGCGAAGGAGATCGGGGCGCCGACGTCCGAGGTGCCCAGGAACCCGTAGCGGACCGCGTCGACGACGTAGAAGAGCGGGTTCGCGTGGGAGATCTGCTCCCAGGGCGAGCCGAGCGAATCGACCGAGTAGAAGACGCCGCCGAGGAAGGTCAGCGGCAGGATCACGATGTTGTTGATGAAGCTGGTGTGGTCGAAGGACTCGGCGTGGACGCCGACGATCGTGCCGAGCGCACCGAAGCCGGCGACCAGCAGCAGCACCGCGACCAGCAGGAACAAGGGCTGCTCGACCGGGGCGCCTGTGATCGGGACCGCGAGCGCGGCGAGCGCGCCGCCGATGATCAAGGCGCGGAAGGCGCCGCCGGCGAGGTAGCCCACGTTCATCTGCCAGGCGTGCATCGGCGAGGCGAGCACGTCGTCCATGAAGCGGTCGCTGCGCCCCTGGTAGATCGTGCTGGCGTTGTTGGAGTAGGCGGCCTGGGCCATCGCCATCGCGACCAGCCCGGGGACGATGAAGACCTCATAGGGGAAGCCCTGGACCTCGTTGATGCGCCCGCCGAGCGAGAGGCCGAAGACGACGATGAAGAGCAGCGAGCTGACCACCGGCGCCAGCGTCGTCTGCGTCCACAGCTTCAGCACCCGGTGGCACTCGCGGCGGCAGAGCC
This sequence comes from Actinomycetota bacterium, assembly GCA_016870325.1. Classification (GTDB taxonomy): domain Bacteria; phylum Actinomycetota; class Thermoleophilia; order Solirubrobacterales; family 70-9; genus VGBV01. Next base: position 7,986 of record VGBV01000046.1, on the reverse strand, counting down.
AGTAGAAGCCCGACCAGGGGCGCGGGACGGCGACGCCGCTCACGCGACTCCCTCGGCCAGGCGCCCCGAGGCTACGGTCTTGAGGTAGACCTGCTCGAGGTTGTCCGCCTCGTAGCGCTGCTTCAGCCCGTCGGCGCTGTCGCGGGCGATGATGCGCCCGCCGCCGATCAGCGCGATCTCCCCGCAGAGCGCCTCGGCCTCCTCGAGGTAGTGCGTAGTCAGCAGGATCGTCGTCCCCTGCTCGTGCAGGCGGCGGATGTAGCGCCAGAGCTCGTGGCGCAGCTCGATGTCTACCCCGGCGGTGGGCTCGTCGAGTATCACCAGGCGCGGCTCGTGCAGCAAGGCCCGGGCCAGGAGCAGGCGCCTCTTCATGCCCCCCGAGAGCTTCGGGGCGCGCACGTCGCGCTTGGCGCGCAGGTCGAAGACCTCCATCATCTGCTCGGCGCGCTCTTCCGCCGCCCGCCGCTCCATCCCGTAGTAGCCGCCGTGGTAGACGAGCGTCTCGCGCACCGAGAGGAAGCGGTCCAGGTTGGGCTCCTGCTCGGCGATGCCGATCTGGCGCCGCGCCTCGAGCGTGCCGCTCTGGCGACCGAACACGAGCGCCTCGCCATCGGTGATCCGGATCAGGTTGCAGACGGCGCTGATCAGCGTCGTCTTGCCCGCCCCGTTCGGTCCCAGCAGCCCGAAGAAGCTCCCCGCCGGGACCTCCAGGTCGAGCGCGTCGAGGGCCAAGGTGCCGTCGTCGTAGCGCTTGGTCAGGCCGCGCAGCCGCAGCGCCGGATTGGCCGATGCCTCCATGCCTCTCAATCTAGAGAGGCGATCGCCGGACCCGGACCCTTGCTGCGGCCGGTGGACCGCGGCCGGCCCGCGGCGCCGGGCCATCGGCGAGGATTAGTCGCCATGGTCGGCGCCCTTGCCCTGCTCGCAGCCGCGCTCTTCGCCCTCGGCTCCGTGCTGCAGCAGCGCGAGGCGATGCGGGAGCCCGAGCAGGCCTCCGGCAACGCCACGATCCTGCTGCGCCTGGCCCGTCACCCGGTTTGGCTGGCGGGAATCGCGACCTACGCGCTCGCCTACGGCGCGCAGTGCGCCGCGCTCGGGAACGGGCAGCTGGTTGTCGTGCAGCCGATCCTGGCGACCACGCTGGTGTTCGCGCTGCCGCTCGGGGTCTGGCTGTCGGCGCAGCTGATCGCGCGCCGCGACGTGATCGCCGCGGTGATGGTCACCGTCGGGCTGGGGCTGTTCCTGGTCCTCAGCGACCCGGCGGGCGGGAAGCAGAGCGCGCCCTTCGCCCAGTGGCTGCTCGCCGGCGGGATCGTGCTGGGAGCGGTGGAGCTGCTGGCCATCGCCGGGCTCGCCCGCCACGGCGCGATCCGGGCCGCGCTGCTCGGCACCGCCGCGGGCCTCACCTTCGGCCTGCTCTCGGGCCTGACCAAGGAGGTCGTTGAGGTGGTCGAGGACGGCGGCCTCGAGGTGCTGGGCGACTGGCAGCTCTACGCGATCCTCGGGCTCGGCGCGATCGGCATGACCCTGACCCAGCTCTCGCTCCAGGCCGGGGTGCTGCCGCCCTCGGTCGCGACCAGCTCGATCTTCAACCCCGCGCTCGGGATCCTGCTCGGGCTGATCCTCTTCGATGAGTCGATCCACCGCGACGCGCTCGACTCGATCGCCCCGGCGTCTCGCTCGCGGCGATGTTCACCGGCGTGGCGCTGCTGGCGCTGCGGCCCGATCCGAAGCCCGAGCCCCTGAAGCCCTAGGCTGTCGGCGGTGGGAACGCCCGAAGCAGAGCCCCAAGCCGTCTCCTTCACCCGCATGGAGGACGGCACCAAGGAGGACTACGAGCTGCTGGAGCGGCTCGAGCAGCCCTACCTCGAGGCGCTGCCCGACCGCCTGCTGGCGGCCGTGGTCGCGCTCAAGGACTCCTTCTCCGGCTACCAGGTGAGCCGCTACGAGCACTCGCTGCAGTCGGCGACGCGGGCGCACCGCGACGGCCGCGACGAGGAGTACGTGGTCGCGGCCCTGCTGCACGACATCGGCGACGAGCTGGCGCCCTACACCCATGGCGAGATGATGGGCGCGGTGCTGCGTCCCTACATCCGGCCCGAGGTCGTCTGGGCGATCGAGAAGCACGGCCTCTTCCAGGCCTACTACTACGCCCACCACTCCGGCGGAGACCGCAACGCGCGCGACCGCTACCGCGACCACCCCTGCTACGACGCCTGCGTCGAGTTCTGCGAGCGCTACGACCAGAACTGCTTCGACCCCGCCTACGAGTCCGAGCCGCTCGAGTTCTTCGAGCCGATGGTGCGGCGGGTGATCTCGGAGCCCCCGCGCTACCTGCCCGACGAGTAGCCGGGCGCCCGCGCCCTACTCGGCCGGCAGGCAGATGACGTTGCCCTCGGCGGGGGGGACCTTGCCGTCGAGCACCTCGAGGTAGGTCTCGCGCAGCGCCTCGGGGCCCTCGCCGCGCTTCACGCGCAGCCAGCCCGCCGCCCATTCGACGAAGGGATGCCAGTCGGCGGTGACGCGCTCGTCCAGGCCACCCGCGCCCCAGTCCGAGCCGCGCTTCTTGACCCGGTTGGGGGCGAAGAAGAACTCGGGCTTCGGGCCTTGAAGGTCGCCGTTTCGCCCGGAGGCCATCCGGTCCCAGTGGCTGGCGCCGACGACGCAGCTGTGGGCGAGCGAGTCGCCGAAGAGCTCGTGAACCTGCCTGCGAATCTCACCGTCGCCCGACATGTCCACGTAGACGGACCTGTCGCGGTCGATGCCGCCGATCTCGTCGTAGGTGACGGTCGCGTCGTAGACGCCGAGGCCCTCGACGAACTCGCGGTTGCCCTGCGAGGTGAGGCCGGTCAGCCGGACCTCCGAGTCCTCGCGCTTGGCCAGCATGTAGGCGGCGATCACGGCGGTCTTCGAGGAGGCGCTGCCGATCACGATCGACTCGGCGCCGAACATCCCCTGATCGGCGAGGAAGTCGTCGATCAGCCACGAGGTGTAGAAGAGCGGCCAGAAGATCACCTGCTCGTCCTCGCGATCCGGCGCGTAGGCGGGGTCGGCGGCGGTGCGGCGATAGCCCTGGTAGGCAGAAGGCAGCTCGGCGCGGTGGGGCGAGCGGTCGACAAAGCCCCGCGGGCCGGAGTCGTCGGGCTGGACGACCACGTGGGAGCTGGGAGGCAGGTAGCCGTAGACGCGCGCTCCGTCGGGGATGCCGGTGCCGTTGGCGTCGGCGACGCGGGCGAAGCCCCACATCGGGACGTGCCCCCAGCCGTCCTCGCCCGTGGGGAAGAACTTCCAGTAGCTCATGGCGTCGCCCATCACCCCGTAGGTGATGTTGTTGGCGGTCAGGCCGAAGCGGTCGACCTCGAGCAGCGCCTGCCCGTCGGACAGCTCGGGCGCCTCCCCGTTCTCCTCGATCCTCGTCTGGTGCAGGTCGTCGCGCTTGACCAGGAAGTCCAAGCTCAGCCCCCGAGCGCCTTGGCCTTGCGGCCGACGTAGAGCACGAAGACCATCATCCCCTCGGTCAGGTGCTTGTTCGTGACGCCGCCGGCGCCGGGGAGGGTGCCCTCGACGTCGACCTTCGAGCGGCTGCCGCCGTTCTCGGGGGTCACCTCGATCTGGATCCGCAGCGGCGCGTCGCCGCAATGGAGCTTTGTGAAGTCCTCCATCACCTTCAGGCGCCCCTCGCCGTCCGGCGTGGCCGCCCACTGCAGCTCTCTGGCCGCGCCGCGGCAGGCCTCCATCGCCTGCTCGGGCCCGAGCTCGACGGTCAGCTCCTGGCGCTCGCTGCGCTCAGGGTTGAGGATCCGCTTCAGCCGGGACACGGCCCGGACCCTAGTGGGTCAAAGCGACTCTGCGTTCAGTCGCCCTGCGCAAGCCTCAGTCGGGCGGACCGCTCGATGGTCCTCGTGCGCGGATGCGCGGTGCGCAGGCGGACGCCCACCCTTGACGCCGGCTTTCAGCCGGTCCATCGGCCGCCTAGTCTCGCCGATTCCGCGCCCCGGTGGCAAGGGCGCCGCGCGAGCTCGCCCGTGGCCGGCGTCGATATCGAGCGCTATCCCCTCGATCAGGCCTCTTCGCGCCCCCTCGGCGGATATCGGCTACCGGATATCCAACAGGGTCGGCAGGCAAGGGTCGGATCGCCGGGATAGCAGCGGATATCGGTCCCGCGCGCGGGGGCGCGGGGGCGCGGGGGCGCGGGGCGGGGGCGCGGGGCGGGGGCGGGGGCGCGGGGGATCAGTGAACGCGAAGGGCCCCGGTTGAGCGCGGCGCTCAGCGGATGAAGAGCATCTCCGAGTACTTCGGCAGCGGCCAGAGGTCGTCGGCGACGACGCCCTCGAGCTCGTCGGCGACCTCGCGGACCTTCGCCATCGCCGCGAGCTGCCTGTCGCGGGCGTGGATGGCGAGGTCGAGGCCCTCGACGCCGTCGGGGTACTCGTTGGCGGCCTCGAGCTCGTCGAGCGCGCTGACCATCCCCTCGACCAGGTCCTTGGTCTGGGCGGTGAGCTCGCTGATCTCGGCCCCGTCGAGGATCGCCAGGTAGCGCAGCGCCGCCGGCAGCAGCATCGTGCGGGCGATCGAGTCGGCGGTCTCGGCCTCGATGTTGGCGCGGATCGTGTACTGCTCGACCCAGACCTCGAAGCGGGACTCGAGCTCGCGCTTGGAGAGGACCTCGTATTTCTGGAACGCGCTCACGGTCGAGTCGGCGATCACCTCGGGCAGCGCGTCGGGCGTGGTCTTCAGGTTCTTGAGACCGCGCGACTCCGCCTCCTTGTGCCAGGCGTCGTCGTAGTTGTCGCCGTTGAAGCAGACCTGCTTGTTGGCGTTGTAGGTGGCGCCGACGACCTCCTGGACCGCCTCGGCGATGTCCATGCCGCCCTCGATCTTCTTCTCCAGGCCATCGGCCAGGTCGTCGATCGACTCGGCGACGATCGTGTTGAGAACCGTGTTCGGGAAGGCGAGCGACATGCTCGACCCCAGCGCGCGGAACTCGAACTTGTTGCCGGTGAAGGCGAACGGCGAGGTGCGGTTGCGGTCGCCGCCGTGCTTGGGCAGCGGGGGCAGGACGCTCGCGCCCAGCTCCATCGTCTGGGACTCCGTCTTGCCGTCCCCCTCGCCTGAGGCGATCGCCTCGAGTGCCTTCTCCAGCTCGGCGCCGAGGAAGATCGAGATGATCGCCGGCGGCGCCTCGTTGCCGCCGAGGCGGTGGTCCTGGCCGATGTTCGCGACCGAGGCGCGCAGCAGCCCCTGGTGCAGGTTGACCGCCTGGATCACCGCGGCGCAGAAGAACATGAAGCTGACGTTCTCGGCGGGGGTCTCGCCGGGATCGAGCAGGTTGTGACCGGTGTCGGTCCCCATCGACCAGTTGTTGTGCTTGCCCGAGCCGTTGACGCCGGCGAAGGGCTTCTCGTGCAGCAGGCAGACGAGGCCGTACTTGCGCGCGACCTTCTGCATGATCTGCATCGTCAGCTGCTGGTGGTCGGAGCCGACGTTCGAGTTCTCGAAGATCGGCGCCAGCTCGTACTGGCCGGGCGCGACCTCGTTGTGCCGGGTCTTGATCGGCACCCCGAGCCTCGCCAGATCGTTCTCGAAATCCATGATGCAGGCGAGCACGCGCTCGGGGATGGCCCCGAAGTAGTGGTCGTCGAGCTCGTGGCCCTTGGGCGGCTTGGCGCCGAACAGGGTGCGGCCGGTGGTGACCAGGTCGGGGCGGGCGTAGAAGTACTGCTCGTCGATCAGGAAGTACTCCTGCTCGGGCCCGACCGTCGTGAATACGCCCTGGGACTCGTTGTCGCCCAGCAGGCGCAGGGCGCGGACGGCGGTCTTCGAGAGAGCGTCCATCGAGCGCAGCAGCGGGATCTTGGCGTCGAGCGCCTCGCCCGTCCAGGAGACGAACGCGGTCGGGATGCAGAGCAGCGCGCCGTTCGGGTTCTCGATGATGAACGCCGGGCTGGTCGGGTCCCAGGCGGTGTAGCCGCGGGCCTCGAAGGTGTCGCGGACGCCGCCGGTCGGGAACGAGGAGGCGTCGGGCTCGCCCTGGATCAGTTCCTTGCCGGAGAAGCCGGCGATCCACTGGCCCTCGCGGTCGGGCTCGAAGAACGAGTCGTGCTTTTCGGCGGTGAGGCCCGTGAGCGGCTGGAAGACGTGCGTGTAGTGGGTCGCGCCGCGCTCCAGCGCCCACTCCTTCATCGCGACGGCGACGGCGTCGGCCAGGCTGGGGTCGAGGGCCTCGCCGCCGGCGAGTGTCACCTGCAGCTTCTCGAACACGTCCTTGGGCAGTCGCTCCCGCTGCACCGAGGTGGAGAAGACGTCGCTGCCGAACGGGTTGTTGGAGGCGTCGGTGAGGTCGCTCGTGCCCAGGGCCTCCCCGTTGGTGCTCCACATGGCCGAAGTGACGTTCTGCTGGCGAGTCTTGATCATTCTCTGCATGCCTCCTGAAATGACGCGACGCGCCCTCACACCCGTGGGACGCGTCGCGGGTAGATCGACGATCGGAAGAGATCCGCAGGGTAGCCACGATCTCCGCCACGAGCCTTTGTCCAACCGTACAGATTCGCCGGGCACCGATTCGCCCATCGGTAGGCTGCCGCAGCCGATGCCCGCAACGAGCGCGAAAGTCCTGGCCTGATGGGCGCGGGCGGTGAGAGTCCGATCGTCGATGCGATGGGCAGGGTCGGGTTGCCGGCCCCTCTCTCCGAGCTGGCCGCGCGCGAGTGGGACGCGGTCGTGATCGGGGGCGGGCACAACGGTCTCACGGCCGCGGCCTACCTGGCTCGCGCCGGGCGCTCGGTGCTGGTGCTGGAGCGCCGCGACCAGCTGGGTGGCGCCTGCACGCTGGAGCGCCCCTTCCCTGAGCCCGGATACGTCGTCAGTCCATGCGCCTACGTGGTCGGGCTGCTCGACGACCGCGTGATCGAGGAGCTCGGCCTGCGCGAGCGCGGCTACCGTGTCTTCCCCACCGATCCGGGCTCGTGGCACCCCTTCGAGGACGGGACCTCGGTCGCGTTCTTCCGCGAGCGGGAGCGCAGCCGGGACTACCTTCGCGCCCAGGGCTTTCCCGAGGGCGAGATCGAGGGCGTGTTCGCCTACGCCGACGTCTTCGAGCGCGCCCGCGTGGCGCTGCGCAAGGGCGAGCGCGACTCGTGGCTCGGCCCCTCGCCGACGCGCGCGGAGCTCGAGGAGATGCTGGGGGACCCCGAGCTGATCGGCGTCGTCTTCGAAGACTCGATGGCCGACGTGCTCGACCGCTACCTGCAGGACGAGCGACTGCGCGGCGCCCTCTGCGGCCAGGGGGTGATCGGCTCCTGGCTCGGCCCGCGCGACCCCGGCAGCGCCTGGGTGCACCTGATGCACGGCATGGGCGAGCTCGAGGGCCGCGGCGGCAGCTGGGGCTATGTCAAGGGCGGCCTGGGTCGGGTCTCGTTCGCGATCGCCCAGGCGGCACAGGATGCGGGCGCCGCGCTCGCGGCCGGGGTCCCCGTGGGGAGGATCGTCGCGGGGGAGGGGGTCGAGTTGGAGAGCGGGGAGACGATCCGGGCTCGCGCCGTCGTCTGCAACGCGGACCCGAAGCGGATGCTGGCGATGCTCGACCCCGCCGAAGTCCCCGCGGAGTTCAGCGCCAGGGTCGAGGCGTGGAAGGTGCGCTCGCCGGTGGTCAAGCTGAACGCGGGGCTGACGCGGATGCCGGCGTTCGCGGCGGCGGCCTCGCCCGCGACGGGCGGGGTCGAGCCGACCAGGGGGATGATCAGCTTCAGCACCGGGCTCGAGGGGATGCAGGACGCGTTTCGGGCCTGCGAGCGGGGCGAGCCCGCCATCGGCTTCGTCGAGCTGTATTTCCAGACCGCCTATGACCCGTCTGTCGCCCCCGAGGGGCGCCAGACGATGAGCGCTTTCTGCCAGTACGCCCCCTACGAGCTCGCCTCGGGCGACTGGGACTCGCGCCGCGAGGAGATCGGCCGCATGGTCCTGGACGCGATCGCGGTGCACGTCCCC
>VGBV01000045.1 GCA_016870325.1 Actinomycetota bacterium | reverse complement strand
GGTGGACGTCGTCAAGGAAGGCGTCGGAGCCGCGAAGAGGGGCGAGGCGTCCACCGGAGCCAAGGCCGCCGGGCAGCTGCCGAGCGACGTGGCCGACCGGCTCACCTTCAGCGAGCGCTTCGCCTGCCTGGGCTGCGGCACCTCGATCCCCGAGCTCGAGCCGCGGATCTTCTCCTTCAACTCGCCGCACGGCGCTTGCGAGCGCTGTCACGGGCTCGGGTTCCAGCGCGTGGTGGACCCGGAGCTGGTCGTGCCCGACCCGACGCTGTCGCTGTCGGAGGGGGCGCTGCAACCGTGGCGCACGGGGCACTCGCGCTACTGGAAGCGGCTGGTCGAGGCCGTGGCGGAGGGCAACGTCGTTGACGTCGAGGCGCCCTGGCAGGAGCTGGGCGACTCCGAGCGCGAGATCTTCCTGTTCGGCACGGGCTCGGAGCGCCACAAGGTCACCTACACGAACCGCTTCGGCCGCCGCCGCTCTTACAGCGTCCGCTTCGAGGGCATCGTCAACAACCTCGAGCGCCGCTTCCAGGAGACGGACTCCGACGCGGTCCGCGAGCGCGTCGAGGGCTACATGGCCGAGCAGCCCTGCCCCGACTGCGAGGGCGCGAGGCTGCGGCCCGAGAGCCTCGCCGTCAAGGTCGGCGGCATCTCCATCAGCGAGTACACGGCGCTGTCGGCGCGGGCGGCGCTGACCTGGATCGAGGAGCTCCAGATGACCGAGACCGAGCAGGCGATCGCGCGCCTGCTCGTGCGGGAGATCACCGAGCGGCTCGCCTTCCTCGAGAACGTCGGGGTCGGCTACCTCAACCTCGCGCGCTCGGCCCGGACGCTCTCGGGCGGAGAGGCGCAGCGCATCCGCCTCGCGACCCAGATCGGCTCCAGCCTGGTCGGCGTGCTCTACATCCTCGATGAGCCCTCGATCGGATTGCACCAGCGCGACAACACGAAGCTGATCCGCACGCTCGAGCGCCTGCGGGACCTCGGCAACACGGTGATCGTGGTCGAGCACGACGAGGGGACGATGCGCTCTGCCGACCACCTGGTGGACCTGGGCCCGGGCGCGGGCGAGCACGGCGGCCACGTCGTCGCCGAGGGCACGCCGAAGGAGGTGCAGGCCGACCCGGCCTCGCTCACCGGCCAGTACCTGGCGGGCAAGCGCTCGATCCCGCTGCCCGAGCGCCGCCGCGAGCCCACCGGCGAGCTTGTGGTCAAGGGCGCGCGCCAGCACAACCTGAAGCAGGTGGAGGTCGTCGTGCCGCTCGGGGTCTTCTGCTGTGTCACGGGCGTCTCGGGGTCGGGCAAGTCCACGCTCGTCAACGAGACGATCTACCCGTCGATCGCCAACCGCCTGCACCAGGCGAAGCTGCGCCCTGGCGCCCACGACCGAATCGAGGGCACCGAGCAGGTGGACAAGATCATCAACATCGACCAGTCGCCGATCGGGCGCACCCCGCGCTCCAACCCCGCGACCTACACCAACCTGTTCGACCACATCCGCCAGCTCTACGCGCAGACGCGCGAGGCGCGGGCCCGCGGCTACAAGCCGGGCCGCTTCAGCTTCAACGTCAAGGGCGGTCGCTGCGAGGTGTGCCGCGGCGACGGGCAGATCAAGATCGAGATGCACTTCCTGCCCGACGTCTACGTGCCCTGCGAGCAGTGCCACGGCAAGCGCTACAACCGCGAGACGCTCGAGGTCCGCTTCAAGGCCAAGTCGATCGCCGACGTGCTCGAGATGTCGGTGGCGGAGGCGGTCGAGTTCTTCGCCGACATCCCCAAGATCGCGCGGCGGCTGCGCACGCTGCACGACGTCGGACTCGACTACATCCGCCTGGGGCAGCCGGCCACGCAGCTCTCCGGCGGCGAGGCGCAGCGGGTGAAGCTGGCGACCGAGCTCTCCAAGGTGGCGACCGGCGACACCCTCTACATCCTCGACGAGCCGACGACGGGCTTGCACTTCGCCGACGTGCAGCGGCTGCTCGACGTGCTCGACCGCCTGGTCGAGGCGGGCAACACGGTCGTCGTGATCGAGCACAACCTCGACGTGATCAAGACCGCCGACCACATCATCGACCTCGGCCCCGAGGGGGGCGAGGAGGGGGGAGAGGTGATCGCCACCGGCACCCCCGAGCAGGTCGCCGCGGTCGCCTCGTCCTACACCGGCCAGTTCCTGGCCGAGGTCGTTGAGCCCGAGGTGAAGCTGCGACGGACGCGCAAGAAGCCCGCGCCCGTCGCAGCCTGACTGCTCGGTACCGCTCTACTTGTGCAGGACGATCGTGAACGCCCGCGGGTTGTAGGGCGCGGTGTCGGTCGCGATGTTGAAGAACTGCGTGACCACCGCCAGCTCGGTGCCGACGCAGTCGCCGCCGATGTCGGCGGAGGACGGCTTCGAGATCGTCGCGATCGCAAAGCTCCCGAACTCGTCGTTGGTCCAGGCCGGGGTCACCGTCTCTGTCCCGTGGTCGGGCAGGTTGTTGAAGCAGTAGAACCCGCCGCCGGCCTGAACCAGGTTCGCCGAGGTGATCCCGCGGCTTGAGGTGATCGTGCCGTTGGCGGCGACGTTCGCCCAGGCCACGGCCTGACCGCGCACCGCGGGCGCGAGCTTCGATTCGGTCACGGACTCGTCCTTGATCTTGGGCTCTGTGACCGCGTTGTTCTTCAGCTTCTTGGTGCTGACAGCCTTGTTGGCGAGCTGCTTGGTCCCGATCTTCTTCACCGCGTAGGCGCTGCCGCCGAGCGCTGCCACGAGCGCCACGATCGCGACGACATCGCAGGCGATGGGATGCCGAACTTCCTCTTCATCTTCTATCCCTCCTGATTGGTTAGGACCCCTGAGCTCTCCCCCGGTTGCGGCAGCAGCGTACTGGCTGGATCGACCTTGACGATCGGGGCCCCAGGGACCGAATCGAGGCCGGACGGGGGGCCGATAGGCTGCCGCCCGTGCCGATCGCGGGGCTCGAGATCCAGCTTCAGGGGGGTGACTTCCTCGAGGGGGGCGCGCAGAGGGCCGGACTCGTGCTGCTGCTGGCGATGCTCGGATCGTTCCTGTTCATCCGCTTCAGCACGCGCATGATCAGGGCCGAGGTCTCCTGGTGGCCGGGCAACGTGACCCCGGGCGGGCTGCACATCCACCACCTCGTGTTCGGGATCGTGCTGATGATGCTGGCCGGGTTCCTGCAGTTCGCGATCCAGCCCGACAGCCCCTGGCTCGAGATCCTCGCCGCCGCGTTCGGGATCGGCGTCGGGCTGACGCTCGACGAGTTCGCGCTCTGGCTCTACCTCGAGGACGTGTACTGGTCCGAGGAGGGGCGGCGCTCGGTCGACGCGGTGATCCTGGCCACGATCATCGGCGGGGCGCTCGTGCTCGGCTTCGTGCCGGTCAGCAGCGAGGAGGAGACCTCGATCGGCGCGATCGCGTTCTCGATCGCGCTGGTGCTCGGGATCTGCGTGATCGTCGCGATCAAGGGCAAGTTCTGGTCGGCGCTGGGGGGGATGTTCATCCCGCTCGTCGGGATCATCGCCGCGATCAGGGTGGCCAAGCCGGGGTCGCCGTGGGCGCGGCGCTTCTATGGGCCCGACAGCCGGCGGCGGGCCAAGGCAGTCGCGCGCGTCGAGCGCCACGACCGCCGCTGGAAGCGCTTCCAGGACCTGATCGGCGGCGCGCCCTCGCTGCCGAGCCCGCGCCAGGGCCGCAAGACCAACGACTGAGGTTCTATGGCAGGCGCGCGGACTCGAGCGGCTTCAGCACCCTGACCTGGACCTCGGGGGCGACGCGCTCGGCCTCGGCGACGAAGCGCTGCGCGGGCTCGGTCAGCAGCCACGGCCACAGCCTGCCCGACCCGGGTAGCGACAGCGTGCCGTGGTGTATCGGGATCGCGAGCCTGGGGCGCAGCAGCTTCAGCGCCTCGGCCGCGCTCGCAGGATCCAGGTGCCCGGGGCCGAGCCGGTGCCCCCAGCCCCAGATCGGCAGCAGAGCCAGGTCGAGCGGCCCGAGCTCGCCCATCCCCTCGAAGATGTCGGTGTCGCCGGCGAAGTAGACGCGGGTCGTGCTGCCCTCAATCAGGTAGCCGACCGCCTCGTCGTCGTCTCCGCCGCCGCCCAGCCGTCCCGCCCCGTGCTCGGCCGGGACGGCCGTGATCGTGAGCTCGCCGACCTCCGTCGCCTTGCCGACGCCGAGCGCGGTCACGCGCTCGAAGCCGCGCTTGCGCAAGCGCGCTGCGGCGCCGCGGGGCGCGATCACCGGCAGGTCCAGGCGCCGCAGCGACCTCAGGTGCATGTGATCGTGGTGCTGGTGGGTGATGAGCGCGGCGTCGGCGCTCCGGAGGGCGCCCGCGTCGGGCGGCGGGTGGCGGCGCCGTAGCGGGCCGAGCCCGCCAAGCAGGGGGTCGGTGATCAGCCTCGTCCCGGCCAGCTCGAGCTCGACGGTGGCGTGCCCGAGGAAGGTGACCGCGCCGGGGCCGCTCAGCCGCTCGACCGGCCGCCGCCGATGCCGCGCGCGCTCTCCAGAAGCGAACGCCCCGACTCGAGCCAGCGCTCGCTGCCGCGCTCCCAGGTCTCCTCGGGAAAGTCGCTGATCGCCTTGTGGCGGAGGAACTCGAAGCCGATCACCATCAAGGCGATGATCAGGATCGAGGTCGGGACGCGCTGGAAGCTCTCGGTCGGCGCCCACCAGAAGAGCACGACGAGTAGCACGAACAGGCACGCGTACCCGATCTGGCGCTGCTCCATCAGCGGCGTGATCGCGCGCCGTGCGGAGGTCGCGATCGAGCCGGGGCCGGCCAGCCAAGCGCCGAGCACGATCACGATCCCGTAGAAGACAATCGCGCCAGCGCTCGCTGCGAGCAACGAGGTGCTGATGTCCCAGGTGGCCTGGATCGCGGGCTCGACCGAAGCGGTGCTGGCCAGCGTCTCGACCACGTAGTCGCCCGCCAGGCCGCGGGCTACCGAGACCAGCAGCCCGACGATGATGAAGGCGAAGCCGACCGAGCGCAGGGTCTCCCGGCGCCGGCCCCTCGCCAGGTAGATCGCGAGCGCGAACAGGGCGAGCGCCACCAGCGGCAGCCACAGCGCCAGCTTCTCGATCAGGTTGACGACCTCGCGCGCCGTCGTCAGCTGGTTGGGGGGCAGTATCTCGATCCGGCCGGCGTCCGGCGGGATATCGTCTGAGACGTCAACGCCGACCTGGTTGCCGACGTCTGTGACGATCGTGCCGAGGTCGAGCGAGACCCCCGCGTCGGAGTCTTCCTCGAGCACCTGCAGCAGGCGCTGGTGGGTCGCGCGGTTAATCGTCTCCCAGGCGCTCTGGACCCGGGGGCGCTGCAGCAGGTTGTCCGCGGCGCCGTTGGCGAGCTGGCGCAGGCCCACGCTGGCGGGTCCGGCGAGGGGCCTCAACTGGGGAGGCAGCGCATTGTCCAGCTCGGCCTGGACGTTGACCTCGGTGAACAGCTCGTCGGTGATGAAGTTGGCGAGCTCGGTGCGGATCGCCTCGTCCTCGAGCAGCTGGGTGCTGGTCTCGACCCAGTTGTCGGTCTCGAGCAGCTGGCGGTTGGCCCAGATCGCAAAGACCGAGAGGAACGCCAGCAGCGACGCGAACACGATCAGCGCCGTGACGACGACGCGGCGCTTCGTCGGCTGACCGGGGCTGGAAGTCGAGGCCGATTCCATTGCTGCTCCTTCCTGCGCCCGGCTCGGCCGGACCGGGGCTCAGATCAACTTGCCGATCGCGCGGATCTGGAACGCCCGCACGATATTGATCACGCCCTCCATCAGTGCCCAGATGCCGGCGAACACCAGCAGCACGTACTGCTTCTCGATGAAGAACTGGCCGCCGGTCCAGAAGGCGAGGATGATCATGAGGATGCCGGTGATCAGGCCCAGCCACCACATCGGGTTGACCTCGCGGGCGACGAACGCCTCGATGATCCAGAAGATCCCGACCAGCAGGAAGAGGAAGCCAAGCATGTCGGCGATCGCCACGAAGGTGTTCTCGGGGCTGATGAAGCTGGCGACCGCCGCACCCGCGAAGAGCACGCCGAAGATCGCGAACAGCCACTTGAGCCGGTCGGCCACCGCCAGCAGCGTGAACTGCTGGATCGAGGCGACGGCGAACATGATCCCGATGATCACGCCGACGGTGGTGATCGAGGCCTGATCGAACTGCAGGATGACCACGGCGGCTGCCGTCCAGAGGATTCCCAACAGAAGCCACAGCCACCACATCCCTGTGACCTCCTTCACGGTTGCACGCTCAGGCGCACTGACTGCGGGCATCTGCTGCTCCCTTCGATAGTCCTTCGGCGAATAAGGGCCGCCTGAACAATATCGTTGCGGTAGGCGGGCGGCTGACCGGGTCGGGTGAAACTCGGAACAAGGGTCAGCGCAGCAGCTCGACGACCCTCTCCGACCACGGGTTGCGGATCATCTGTACTTGCCCACGCCGCCTCCGTTCGAGTCGAGATCGCGGCCGACTCTATGCGAGGCTTGACGCGTGAGCCCCGCGCAGTGGCGCACCTGGTGGGTGAAGCGGCGCTGGTACGAGCGCAACTCGCGCCTGCGCAGGCGCTGGCGGCTGCGGCGCCACGCCGCGCGCGGCGGCTTCTACATCCGCGAGCCGGTCGAGGGCGAGCTGCTCGAGGCGCTCGACTCCGGGCGCCTCGAGATCGGCCGCGACACCCTGCTCGAGCCCGGATGCTGGCTGACGCTGGGGCCGCAGGCTCGGATCCGGATCGGCGATGGCTGCTTCCTCAATCGCGAGACGATGCTCGCGGCGGTCGAGCTGATCGAGATCGGCGACCACGTGATGTTCGCCAACCACTGCTTCGTCGGGGACTCCGACCACCGCTACGACGATCCGAGCAAGCCCGTCACCTGGCAGGGGTTCGAGCCGAAGGGGCCGGTGCGGATCGGCGACAACTGCTGGCTCGGGGTGGGCTGCGTGGTCACGGGCGACGTCACGATCGGCGAGCGCTGCGTGATCGGATCGAACTCGGTCGTCACCCGCGACCTGCCGTCGGGCGTGATCGCGGCCGGCGCGCCGGCGAAGGTGATCCGCGAGATCGAGTTCAGGGGTTAGGGCGCCCCGGCAGGCTGGGGCTGCCCGTGCCGCCGACCCCGCCTCGGCCTGGAGCTCGGAGAAGCGCCTGGTCGGGAGCCGCCGGGTGAACCAGAAGCTGGCGAGGACGATCAAGGCGGCGAACAGCAGCGCGCCCAACAGCGCGGTGCCGAGCGAGGAGCCGAGTTGCTGGGCGGTGTTCTGGAGCCCCCCGGCCTCGCTGCGGTCCTCGTTCGAGACCGAGGATTGGACGACGTTGCCGAGCTGCGAGGTGACGAGGCCGATGCCGATGCCTAGCACGGCCATCGCGACCAGGAAGGAGGTGTTGTCGAGTTCGGACTCGATCGTCCCCAGCAGCAGCGTCGCGACGAAGGTGATCGCGAGGCCGGTTCGGACCAGCGGCCGGGGGGGCGAAGCGCGAGGAGAGGGCCGAGCCCGCGAACGCCGCCACGAACAGCCCGACCGAGGCGGGGAGCATGCGGATGCCGGTATCCAGCGCGTCGAGTCCCAGCACGACCTGGAGGAAGAGCGGGACCGTGAAGAAGATGCCCATCATGATCAGGCTCTGCGCGAGCAGCATCGCCAGCCCGCCCCGCAGCGTGGTGATCCCCATCAAGCGCAGGTGCACGAGCGGTTCGCTCGCGGTGACGTTCCCGGGCGGGGAACGCAGCCAGGATCAGCGCTCCGGCGCCGACCACGAACGGTGTCAGCGAGAAGCCGAAGGGCTCGACCGGCGAATTGGCCGGGAACAGCCAGCCCCAGTTGCTCGCCTGCAGGGTCCCGAGCACGATCAGGGTCAAGCCGGAGACCGAGATCACGCTTCCCACCCAGTCGAGAGCCGGCGCCGGTCCCTCGCGCTCGGGCTCCCGCAGCAGCCGTGAGCCCGCGAGGATCCCGATGCCGACGAGCACCTCCCCGGCGAAGACGACCCTCCAGCTCGCCTCGGTGGTCGCGAGGCCGCCGAGGATCGGCCCGACCGCGATGCCGGCGCCGGCGACCCCGCCGAGCACCCCGTAGGCGACCGCGCGATCCTTCCCCTGGTAGTTGCCCGCCACCAGCGCCGGCAGCGCCACCAGCGCCGGCAGCGCCACCAGCGCCACCAGCGCCGGCAGCGCCACCAGCGCCGGCAGCGCCAGGGCCGCACCGATCCCCTCCAGCACCGACCAGCCGAGCATCAGGCTGGGCACGCTCCAGGACGCCGCCGTCAGGGCGGAGCCCGTGGCGTAGATGAAAAGCTCGATCACGAAGGCCCTCCGGCGCCCCCAGTTGTCCCCGAGCTTGCCGCCGGTCATCATCAGCGCCGCCATCACCAGCGCGTAGAAGGCGATCACCACCTGGATCGTGGTCACGGTCGTGTCGAAGTCCTCGACCAGCTGTGAGATCGCGACGTTCATGACGGCCTGGGTCCAGCACCATCAGGAACTGCGCGGCGCCGAGCACCGCCAGGGCGCCCCACTTGCCCATCAGCGCGAGCCTATCCCAGCCCCGATGCGGTCAGCTCTGGGGCTCGACGTCGCCGGGCCCCGCTCCGCGCGCGGGCGGCGAGGTCCCGAGGGCGTGCTCAAGGCGCTCCAGACGGGCGTCTATATCGGCCAGGCGCTGCTCGACGGTCTGGGATCCGTGCCGCTCTGCGACGCGCCGGCGGGCATCCTCGACGAAGATCGCGGTGATCGAGGCGGTCACGACCGCGATAAACCCGATTCCGATGATCATCACGATCGCTCCCACGATCCGACCCTGGGTGTCGCCGGGGACCACATCCCCGTAGCCCACCGTCGTCACGGTCTGCAGCGCCCACCAGCAGGCGTCCCCGAAGCTGGAGAAGCCCTCGCTGTCGAGCAGCGAGACGAGCAGCGCGGCGAGCAGGGTCAGCATCACCGTGAAGAAGCTGATGATCAGCGCCGCCCGCCGGGCGGTGAGGGCGTCCGAGCTTAACCACCTGATGACGATACGGCGGGCCGGTTTTCGCTTCGCGGACAAGCTCGGCCCTTGGGTCGTCTCGCGCTAGCGAGCCTTCTTCGCGAGCAGCGCCGCGCCGATGGCGCCGCCCAGGTCCCCGAGTTCGGCGAGCAGCACGGGCGGGGGGTTCTTGGGGTCGAACAGGTAGGGCTCCATCGCCTTCTTGATCCGGGGCAGGTACCGCTCGCCGAAGCGCACGCCCATGCCGCCCCCGAGGATCACCGCCTCGGGGTCGAGCAGGTTGATCGCCGAGGCGATCCCCTCGCCGAGCGCCTTCGTGGCGCGCTTGATCAGCTCGTGGGCGACCTTGTCGTCGTGCTTCAGGGCCCGCTCCCAGACGCCGCTGGTGAGCCGGTCGCGGCCGCGCTGCTCCATGATCCTGAACAGGTCCGTCTTCTCGCCGCTCGCGGCCAGGCTGCGGGCCTTGCGCTCCATCATCGAGCGGCCCGCGTATGCCTCGATGCAGCCGCTGTGGCCGGCGCTGCAGCGGGGCCCGCCGCGGCGAATCAGCATGTGGCCGACCTCGCCCGCGGCGCCGCGGCCGAGCCAGGGCTTGCCGTTCAGGACCAGCCCGCCGCCGACGCCGGTTCCCCAGAAGACCCCGAGCACCGAGTCGAAGGGCTTGGCGGCGCCCAGCGCGAACTCGCCGTCGACGGCCACCTGGACGTCGTTGCCGACGAAGGCGGGCGCGCCGAGATCCTTCTCCAGGTTCTCCGCGAGGGGGAACGAGCCCTCCCAGCCAGGCAGGTTGCTGGCGCCGCTGACGACGCCCGTCTCCTGGTTGGCGTCGCCCGGGGAGCCGATGCCGACGCCGAGCAGCTTCTCCGTCTCGACCCCGGCGCCGTCGGCCGCCTCGCGCAGGCACGCGGCCATCTCGGCGGCCACGTCCTCGGGCCCGCCCTCGGTCGGGGTCGGGCGCCTCGCCTCGCCCAGCACCCTGTTGCGGGCGCTGACGATCACGGTCTGGATCTTGGTCCCGCCGAGGTCGATGCCGCCGCGGGCGTTGGCCGGAGTCGGGCTCATGGCCGGGACACTATCGCGGCGCGATTCGATAGACGGCTCCGTCCCCCGCGCAGGCGACCCAGACCGCGCCCTCGCCGACGGCGATCGCCTCGGGCGCCCTGCCTACCTCGATCGGGACGCCGACCTCGGTGCCGGTCTCGGGATCGATGCGGGCGACGGTGCCGTCGGCCAGCGCCACCCAGACGTACCCGAGCCCGGCGGCGATGTCGAGCGGCTGGCCCGTCGGCACCGGGTCCCCGGCGGGTGCGCCGCTGCCGGGGTCGATCCTGGTCAGGGCGCCATCCGTTCCGAGCGCCCATGCGGCCGACTCGCCGACCGTGACGTTGAAGGCCGTCGGCACCGCCGCGGCCTCGCCCGAGGGCTCCCCGCCGGAGGGGTCGATGCGCACGACCTCGTCGTTGCCGCGCACGACCCAGACCGAGCCCTCGCCGGCCGCGATCGCCGTCCCGTTGCCGCCCAGCGCGACCGGCGGTCCGTCCGGCTCGCCGGTGGCGGGATCGACGCGCTCGACGGACTTCTGCGACATCGCCCAGACGCCGCCCTCGCCCGCCGCCACCTGGAATGGGAAACCGCTGACCTTGGCCGGCTCGCCGGGGCCATCGACCGTCAGCCGCTGCACGGCGCCGCGGTCGGGCAGCGCCAGCCAGGCGCCGCCCTCTCCGGCGGAGATGTCGGTGGGAAAGCCGGCGGCGTCGACCGGGACGGGCCGGTGGCTGCGCGGGTGGAGGCGCTCGAGCGTGCCGGCGAGCGTGTCGGCGACCCAGACGTAGCCGGCGCCGGCGGCGATCGTGTCGGGGCGGCCGCCGAGCGGAATGCGCTTGACGGCCGGAGGGGGGACCGCCGCGGCGGGGGCCGCCCGCTCGGTGGCGCCGAAGCCGGTCAGCTCGAGCGGCTCCTGATCGCCGCCGCCGAGCACCCCGCTCAGCGCCAGCACGGCCACCAGGGAGACCATGGCGCCCAAGGCCACGCCGGCCAGGAGCAACCGGTCCTCGGGCTCGCTCACCAGCTCACCTGTACGACCACCGTGCGCTCGCGCGGGCGGTCGTCGAAGTCGATCAGGACCAGCTGCTGCCAGGTGCCGAGGGCGAGGCGCCCGTCCAGGACCGGGACCTGCTCGGAGGGTCCGATCAGCGTCGCGCGCTGGTGGGCGTGCGAATTGCTGTCGTGGTTGCGCCGGTTGTGCTCGTAGTCGCCCTGCTCGGGGATCAGGCGGTCGAGCAGGGCGCGCAGGTCGGCGACGCCGCCGGGCTCGAGCTCCATCGTCGAGATCGCCGCGGTCGAGCCGCGCACGAAGGCCGTGGCGAGGGCCGCCTCGTCGGGCGTAGCGGCGGCGACGACCTCCCCGACCGCGCCGGTCAGGTCGACGATGTCGGCGCCGCCGGCGGTGGAGAGGCGCAGCTCGGCGCTGTGAACGGGCATCGGCACCAAGCTAGTACACGGCGGTCCCCGCCCACGGCGGCCGGGCTCAGGTCGCCAGCTGGAAGATGAAGTAGGCGATCACCACGAGGTTGACCAGCCACGAGTGCGTTGTCAGCCAAGCGCGGATCTCGGGCATCGCCTCCCGGGCCCTCCTGCCGAAGGCGAGATAGGCGAGCAGCGGCAGCGACATCAGCAGCAGGGTGCCCGCGACCAGCGGCCAGCCGTCAGCCGCCGCGAGGTCGGCGGTGTGCAGGTGGTTGACGGCCGTGATCGTGGCGGCGATGTCGCCGGGCATCAGCAGGATCAGCACGAAGCCCAGGGCGAAGGCCCGCTTCGGCTCGGCCTCCTGCAGCGCCCGCATCCACTTCGGGACTTCGGCCTTGCCGCGATGGACCCAGACCCGCACCGCCAGCAGTGCAAGCAGGGCGGCGACGACGTGGTCGGAGGTGCTGGGACCGGCGTCGGGGTGGGGCTTGATCCCGACCGCGGACCCGGCGTAGTACCAGGCCACCAGCTCCAGCGACGCGGCGATCGCCACCCCCAGCAGCATCGCCACCGAGTTGCGGACGGTCTCACCGCTGGTGATCAGGAAGATCGCGGTCAAGATCTGTGGCCCCATGATCATGATCACGCAGAGGGGCAAGATCTCGAGCTGGGTGGAGTTCAAGTCGCCTTCAGCCCAGGGGACCGCGACCCACTCCGTGAACATGCTGGCGGCAATGAGCCCCCGCTTGGTTCGAGCTCGCCTGCGCCGCGTCAGAAGCGGGGGCAGGGGCGCCCGCGCAGGGCTCGGACCAGGCCGAGGAGTCGACGATGGAGATCGGCCCATCGGAGCTGCGTGGGGTCTTCCGGGCCCCGGACTGGCTGCGGGACCTAGGGACCGCCTCCTGGCTTCTGATCGGAATCCTGTTGTCCGTGGCCGGGATGGTCTGGCTGCTGTCACTGACGAGCACGATCGTGCTGCCGGTGCTGACCGCCTTGATCATAGCCGCGGTCGCCTCGCCGGTCGTCGGCTGGCTGCAACGACATCACCTGCCCCGCGGCCCGGGGACGGTGCTGCTGATCGTCGCGCTCGGTGCCGCTGATCGTGCTGCTCGCGAACGGCCTGCTGCAGCAGATGATCCAGTCGATCGCCTACGGCGCCGCGCTCGGCATCCACCCGCTCGCGGTGCTGATCGTGACGATCGCGGGCGGCGCCCTGCTCGGCACCGTCGGCCTGATCCTGGCGGCGCCCCTGACCGCGGCCGCGACCGAGATCGCGGGCGGCCGAGGGGGGTCCCTCTCCAGCCCCCGGCGGCGCGTAGCCGGCCACCTCGGCGGCGCTCACCAATCCCAGGGCGTGTCGGTCCCGACCAGGCTCTCGTCCTCGAGGTAGCGCTTGAACTCCTCGAGCTCCTCGGGGTCGATCGAGTAGGTGTGCTCCTCGGCCGGGAAGCGCCGGTGGCGCACGTCGTCGGTGTAGGCGCTGACGCCCTTGACCATCTGCTCGCGGACCTCGGCGTAGCGGCGCACGAAGCGGGGCACCCGGCCGCCGTAGATGCCGAGCAGGTCGTGGAAGACCAGCACCTGGCCGTCGGCGGCCGGGCCCGCGCCGATCCCGATCACCGGCACCTCGAGGCGCTCCATCAGCGTCTCGGTGACGGCCGCGGGGATCGCCTCGAAGACGATCGCGAAGCAGCCCACCGACTGCAGCGCCAGCGCCTCCTCGGCCAGCTTCGCCGCCGCCTCGGCGGTGCGGCCCTGGGCCTTGAAGCCGCCCAGCGCGGTCGCCGTCTGCGGGGTCAGGCCGACGTGGCCCATCACCGGGATTCCGGCGTTGACGATCGCCCTTGCCCGCTCGACCGAGGAGCCGCCGCGCTCGAGCTTGACCGCGTCGCAGCCGGCCGCCTTGACGAATCGCTGCGCGTTCTGGATCGCCTGCTCGTTCGACTGCTCGTAGGAGCCGAAGGGCAGGTCGCCGATCAGCAACGGCGTCTCCAGGCCGCGGCGCACCGCCGCGGTCAGCATCACCATCTCGTCCATCCCGACGGGCGGGGTGGAGTCGTGGCCGAGCACGACCATCGCCGCGCTGTCCCCGACCAGCACCAGGTCCACCCCCGACTCCTCGGCGACCTGGGCCGAGGGGAAGTCATAGGCGGTGACCATCACGATCGGCTCGCCGTTGCGCTTCATCTCGGCGACTCGTGGGATCGTCATCGGGGCCCGCTCGGCCGGGGGCTCGCCCGCCGGCTCCTGCTTCTCGATGTCCTTGGGGGGTCGGGTCACTTCGTCTCCGTTTCGGGTTGAGTGACAACCACGTTGTCGATCAGCCGCGCCCGTCCCACGGGCGCGGCGACCGCCACCAGCACGGGGCGGCCGTTGAGCTCGCTGACCGGGGTCAGGTCCCCGGCGTCCCTGGCCTCGACGTACTCGGGCTCGATCCCCGCCTCGCGCAGCTCGGCCGCGATCCGCTCGGTCAGGGCGGCCGTGGAGCGCTCGCCGTCCGCGACCGCGCGCTCGGCCGTGCGCAGCGCGCGCGAGATCGCCGTCGCGCGCTCGCGCTCGCCGGCGTCGAGGTAGGAGTTGCGCGAGCTGAGGGCGACGCCGTCGGCGCCGCGGACGGTCGGCAGCACCTCGACCCGGACCGGGAAGTCGAGGTCGCGCGCCATGCGCTCGATCACGACCGCCTGCTGGGCGTCCTTGCGGCCGAAGTAGGCGACCTCAGGCTGCACGGAGTTGAACAGCTTGGCGACGATCGTGGTCACGCCGCGGAAGTGGGAGGGACCGCGGCGCTCGGGATCCCCGTCCAGCACCGCCGTCAGCGAGGCGTCCACCTCGACCGCGCTGGCGAAGCCCTCGGGGTACATCTCCTCGGCATCCGGGGCCCAGAGCAGGTCGACGCCGACGCCGGCGGCGAGCTCGCGGTCGCGCTCGAGGTCGCGGGGGTAGGCGTCCAGGTTTTCGGCCGGGCCGAACTGGGTGGGATTGACGAAGACGCTGACGACGACCACGTCGCAGTCCTCGCGCGCTCGCCGCATCAGCGACAGGTGGCCGTCGTGGAAGTAGCCCATCGTCGGCACCAGCCCGATCCGAGATCCCTCGCGCCGCGCGGGTGCCAGCGCCGCACGCAGCTCGTCCTTGGTGGCGACGGTCCTCACGCCGTCTCCTTGGCGGCGAGCGAGTGGGTCTGCCCGGCCAGGGCGTCGTAGGCGGCCAGCATCTCGGGCGCGAGCTCAGCCAGGGCGGCGCGGTGGCGCTCGACGGTCTCGCGGTCGCCACGGGCGATCGGCCCCGTCAGCGCCTCGGGCCCGCGCTCGGCCCAGTTGGCGGCGGTGCGCAGCACCAGCGGCGCCAGCAGCTCGCGGGCGTCCTCGACCCCGGCGCGGGAGAGAAGCTCGGCCGAGGCCTCCTGCAGCGCCACCAGGAAGTTCGAGGCCATGCAGGCGGCGGCGTGGTAGGCGGCCCGCTGCTCCTCTGGGACGTCGAAGGGGCGCATCCCGAGCCGCTCCCCCAGCGCCCGGGCGAAGGCGGCGGCGCCGTCGTCGGAGCCCGCGACCGCGGCGGGCGTCCCCTCGACCGAGGTTGCTCCGTCCGGGAAGGTCTGCAGCGGGTGCAGCGAGAAGGTCGCCGCCCCCGCGGCGAAGGCGGGCTCGAGCGCGGCCAGGGTCCCCGCGCCGCTCGGGTGACCGACCAGCTTCGGCATCGGCTCGGCCGAGGCGACGGCCTCGCTGACGGGCGTGATCGCATCGTCGGGGACGCAGAGCAGGGCG
>VGBV01000044.1 GCA_016870325.1 Actinomycetota bacterium | reverse complement strand
CCTCGCCGAGGCCGGCGCCGGCGGCACCGGCCAGGGCCTCGGCGCGCTCGGCCTGGCGGCGCAGGTCCTGGTCGACCTCGTCGCGGAGGTTGTCGCGGACGAGCAGGTAGATGATCGCCGAGGCCAGCACGACGGTGACGGCCACCGCGGCCGCCGAGAGCAGCCCCAGGCGCCGGCGCAGGCTCACGCCCCCGGGCCCGTCATCCCTCGCGCAGCGAGTAGCCGACCCCGCGCACCGTCTGAATCAGCCGGGGCTCGCCGCCCGCCTCGGTCTTGCGGCGCAGGTAGCCGATGTAGACCTCGAGCGAGTTCGAGCGCGGCCCGAAGTCGTATCCCCAGACCGCCTCGAAGATCTGCGATCGGGTCAGCACCTGGCGGGGGTGGCGCATCAGCTCCTCGAGCAGCGCGAACTCGGTCTTGGTCAGCTCGACCGTGCGCGAGCCGCGGTGGACCTCGCGGGTGCCCGGGTCCAGGGTCAGGTCGGCGTAGGCGAGCTGCCCGTCCCCGCCGGCGCCGTTGTCGCGGCGCAGCAGCGCCCGCAGCCGCGCCAGCAGCTCCTCGAGCGCGAACGGCTTCACCAAGTAGTCGTCGGCGCCGGCGTCGAGCCCGTCGACGCGGTCGCTGACGGCGGCGCGCGCGGTCAGCATCAGCACCGGCGTCCCGTCCTGCCTCGCGCGCAGCTCGCGGCAGACCTCGAGCCCGTCGCGCTTCGGCATCAGCACGTCGAGCACGATCGCGTCCGGGCGCTCCCCGCCGACAGAGGCCAGCGCCTGCACGCCGTCGGCGGCGAGCGCCACCTCGTAGCCCTCCAGCTTCAGCGCCCGCTCGAGCGCCCGCCGCAGCTGCGGCTCGTCGTCCACGACCAGGATCTTCACCCCGCCATCGTCGCGCATCCGGCTGAGAGAGTGCTTAACGCGGCGCTACTCGCTGCAGGCCTGGATCGCCTCGACGTCGGTGCCGGCGGCCTGGATGCAGTCGGCGATCTCCTGGGCGTCCTGGACGGCGGAGTCGACGTCTGCCGGGCCGCCCGACTCGCCGCCGCCCGAGCCGCCCGCATCGGCTCCGGCGATGTCGCCCGTCGGGGAGGTGACGTTGGAGCCGTCGGGGTCGGCGTTGAAGACGAGGCCGGTGCGGCCGCCGCCCTCGGCGTTGATTACCCAGCGCAGCTGGCCGTCGAGCGCCTGCTTCTCGAGCGTCATCACCGTCACCTCGATGTCGTCGATGCCGCTGGCCTCGACGACGCCGCTCGTGATCTTGTCGATCGCGGCGGGGTCGACCTCGGTCAGCGGGAAGTCGAGGCCCTCGAGCGTGCCGCCGCCGATGATCTCGACCTCGACCGGCTTCAGCTCGCCACCGGTGTAGATGAAGCCGGTCGCGGCCTCGCCGTCGCGCAGCTGGAACTCGGCCCCGCCCTCGGTCACCTGCACGCGCAGGATCGGGGCGTCGGCGCCGGCCTCGCCCGAGACCGCGTCCACCGCCTCGCCGAAGCCCGCGCTGGTGAAGAGGTCCTCGTTGCCCTGGAAGGAGGGCCCGCCGCCGGAGTCGTCGCCGCCGCAGGCGCTGAGCACGAGCGCCAGCGCGGCGCAGAGCGCGAGGCGGCGGCGGGAGCGGACGAGGCTCATCTGATCCTCCGGGTTCGAGGGAGTCGAGGGCGCGCGCAGCATATATTGGCCGCGTGGCGCTCACCGATGGGCTCGCGACGACGCGCGGCGGCAGCGGCGAGCCGCTGCTGCTGATCCACGGGCTCGGCTCCAGCCGCACGACCTGGGACCGGCTCCGCCCGCTGCTGGAGCCGCACTTCGACCTGATCGCGGTCGACCTGCCCGGGTTCGGGGATCAGCCCTGGTTGGACGGGGGCGCCCCCGGGAGGATGGAGTCGCTCGCGGGCGCCGTCGAGGAGGAGCTCGACCGCCTCGGCCTCGAGCGGGCCTGGATCGCCGGCAACTCGATGGGCGGCTGGATCGCGCTCGACCTCGCCCGCCGCGGCCGCGCCCGCGGCGCGATCGGGATCGGCCCGATCGGCGGCGCCACCCCGGAGGAGGCGCGCAGGTCCCACCGCATCCTGGTCATGAACCGGCGCTCGGCGAAGCTGTTCGCGCCGGTCGCGGGCGCCGTCGCGCGCTTCGCGCCGCTGCGCTGGGCGGGCTTCATCAGCGTGGTCAGCGACCCGCTCGACGTCCGCCCCGAGGACGCCGCCAACTCGGTTCGCCACATGGCGGCCTGCGAGGGCTTCGAGCACCTGATCGACGACGTGGCCGGGGGCGGCGACCTGATCGAGTCGAACCGCGACCGCTTCTCGGCGATCGGGTGCCCGGTGCTGATCGCCTTCGGCAGCCGCGACCATATCCTCGACCCCAGGGGCGGCGTCCGCCTGGCCGAGGCGATCCCGACCGCCGAGCATCGCGAGCTCGTCGGCCTCGGCCACGCCCCCCAGCTCGACCACCCCGAGCTCACCGCCGACATGGTGCTCGCCGCCCTGCGCCGTTGGGGCGCGGAGGTGCCCGCGGACGGGTAGCGGCCATGGCCGGCAAGGCAGGTGGCGCTCGCCCCGGGCGAGTGGATCGCAGCCGGGCGCACGATTCACCTACTCCAGGCTCGGTCCAGGCAGCGCCCACGCCTCAAGCCGGGCGAGAAGCGTGCCGATGGATCACCGGGTCGCCTGGACGGCTGTCCGAGCGGTCCGAACCCGACTCCGGAAGGCCCGGGATGCACGCACTGCGACGTATCTTCCCCACGCTGATGGCCCTCGGCGGGCTCGTCTTCATCCTCGTCACGCTGCTGACCGACCACAAGTCCGAGTACGGCCAGGTCAAGCTGCCCCGGGGGGGCGTGGTCACGCTTCCCACCGGCGGCGCCAAGGTCTTCGTCGGCGCCGGCGACGCCGGCTCCCCCAGCCTCCCGGCCGCCCTCAGCTTCCAGGTCGTCCCCGTCGGGGGCGGACAGCCGCTCGCCATCGAGCCCACCGGCGCCGAGGGCACACCGGACGCGCTGGCGACGCGCAGCCAGGCGATCGGCGCCGCCGGCGCCGTTGCCGACCTCGAGATCCCGAGCGCCGGCCGGTACGCCGTCAACGGGCGGATGGGTGACTCCCCCACGGTCCTTAGCTTCGGCGAGACTCCGTTCTCGGCCGTGCTGGGGGAGTGGAGGATCTGGGGCGGGCTGATCGCCGCCGCCTTCCTGATCTCGCTGATCCCGATCGATCGCGTCGGGCGCCGCTCGGGCAAGGGCGCCCACGGCCAGGGCCCCGCCGCCCCGGTCGACGGCTCCGGCATCACCTCGCCGGGGGCGTACACCCCGTATCGGGGCTGAGCGCCGGCAGCCGAGCGAGACCCGCGGCTCGGTCTCTGTGACGAGGTTCATGCTGTCGGGGGCAGGCGGACCCTAGATTCCGTGTCTCACCCCTGGGAGCATCAGCCGAAGATGAAGACCAACGAGCAATACCTGGAGCGCCGCTGGCAGGCCCTGGCTCTGCTCTGCATGGCCCAGTTCGTGGTCGTCCTCGACGCCTCGATCGTCAACGTCGCCCTGCCCTCGATCGGCGACGGCCTCGGCTTCAGCCAGGAGAACCTGCCCTGGGTGGTGAACGCCTACGTGCTCACCTTCGGCGGCTTCCTGCTGCTGGGCGGGCGCATGGCCGACCTGCTCGGGCGCCGCCGCGTCTTCTTCGCCGGGCTGGTCGTGGTCGCCGTCGCCTCGCTCGCCGCGGGCTTCGCCACGACCGAGGGTCAGCTGATCGCCGCCCGCGCCGCGCAGGGCCTGGGCGCCGCGATCATCTCGCCCTCGGCGCTCTCGATCGTGACCACGCTGTTCACCGACGGCGCCGAGCGCAACAAGGCGCTGGGCGCCTGGGGCGCGGTCGCCGGCTCCGGCGGCGCCGCGGGCGTGCTGCTCGGCGGCATCCTCACCGACGGCCTCGGCTGGGAGTGGGTGCTGTGGGTGAACGTGCCGGTGGCGGTGATCGCCGCGATCCTGACCCCGCGCCTGATTCCCGAGAGCCGCGCCGAGGGCCGGGAGCGCAACTTCGACGCCGCCGGCGCCTTCACGGTCACCGCCGGGCTGACGGTGCTGGTCTACGCGCTCGTGGACGCGACCGAGGCGGGCTGGGGCTCGGCGCAGACCCTCGGCCTGATCGGCCTCTCGCTGGCGCTGTTCGCCGCCTTCGTCGCGATCGAGCTGCGCTCCTCCGCGCCGCTGGTTCCCTTCAGCATCTTCCGACTGCGGACGTTGACCGGCGCCAACGTCGTCGGGCTGCTGGTCGGCGCCTCGCTGTTCTCGATGTTCTTCTTCATCAGCCTCTACATGCAGCAGGTGCTGGGCTACTCGGCGATCAAGGCGGGCCTCAGCTACCTACCGCTCTCGGTCGCGATCATCCTCGCTGCGGGGGCCGGGTCCCAGCTCGTGACGCGGATCGGCTTCAAGCCGGTGCTGGCCGCGGGCCTCGCCTTGATCGCGCTCGGCCTCGCCTGGTTCAGCCAGATCTCGGTCGGCGGGGGCTTCACCAGCGACATCCTCGGGCCCTCGCTGCTGGCCGCGGTCGGCCTCGGCTTCAGCTTCGTGACGACGACGATCGCCGCCGTCTCCGGTGTCGCCGAGCGCGAGTCTGGGCTGGCGTCGGGCCTGATCAACACCTCGCAGCAGATCGGCGGAGCGATCGGGCTCGCGGTCCTGTCGACGATCGCCACCAGCACCACCGACGACCTGCTGGCCGAGTCCGGGGGAGACCCCGCTGCGATTCCGAACGCCCTCACCGAGGGCTTCCAGGCCGCCTTCCTCGGCGGCGCCGCGATCGCGGCGCTGGGCCTGGCGCTGACGCTGGTGCTGATTCGCAGCTCTGACAGCCGCGCCCACGTCGAGCTCGGCGACCAGGTGCAGGTCGCCGAGCAGTTCGTCCCCTAGCCCTCAGCTGATCGCGATCAGCAGGAAGGCCGCGACGGCGGTGCCGATGCTGTAGGCGATCGAGACGGGTCCGCGGTCGAGCTTGTCGCTCGCGAGCTGCTCGATCAATGCGGTCATCTTCGACTCCTCTTCTTCGGGCCTGCGGGGTTAGCTGACGGGCTGGCGCTGAAGAGGCCGCGCTCCGGACCATGGCTCCGATCCGATTCGCCCCAGTGCATCCTTTGGTTCCCCCGCTCCCGCGCCCGGAGGGCGCGGGACTCGGCGATGTATTGCGAAAACGCTGGGTACTGATGATTACGGCCAACACCCTAGTCAACTTCGATGACGATGGCAGCGGTGCCTTCACGTAGGTGGTGCGCTTCGTGACAACCTCGTGACCAGCCAGAGCAGCAGGCCGAACGCGAGCATCGCCCCGGCCCGGGCGTGGATCTCGTGGTCCTGGGGGTGAGCCCGCCCTGGGTCGGGGCGGGGATGCCAGGTCCCGCGGTCGCCATCGCCCGGTTCATAGCTGGGCTGGTGGCCGCCCGCCCGGATCGGCCGGCCCGCGATCGCCACGAATTACGGCACGGAGTTGTTACACATTACCTACACATTGATGTGTATTCGTTCGATATGCTGGGCGCCATGTCCCGCACCAACATCGAGATCGACGACGAGCTGATCCGGCGGGTGATGGACCGCTACGACTTCCGCACCAAGCGGGAGGCGGTCGAGCAGGCGCTGCGCGAGCTCGACATCCAGCCCGCGACTCGGGAAGAGATCCTGGCGATGGAGGGCATGGGCTGGGACGGGGACCTCGATGAGATCAAGGCTGACAGCGGGTCGGTGAAGGCGTGGATCGATCGCGACTGACGTTGGTCGATTCCTCCGCCTGGGTCGAGCTGTTTCGGGACACCGGCAGCCGCACGGGCTCGCGGCTGCGCGAGCTGCTCGCTTCGACCGAGGAACTCGCGACGAGCGAGCCGGTGGAGCTCGAGCTCCTCGTGGGCACTCGCCACCCGCGGCAGGTCAGGCGGATCAGGTCAGCGCTCGCCGCCTGCCGCCACCTGCCGATCAGGGGAGGCGATTGGAGGGATGCCGCTTCGATCTACCTCACCTGTCGCCGCGCCGGCACCACCCCCAGAAACCTCATCGACTGCATGCTCGTGGCGGTGGCGATTCGGGCGGAGGTTCCCATCCTCGCGCAGGACCGTGACTTCGAGCGCATCGCCGCCCACGTTCCGCTGCAGCTCGCTTGACGAAGGTGGGGTGAAGGTCAGTTCGCCGCCGCGAGCTGGCCGCAGGCGGCGTCGATGTCGCGGCCGCGGGTGAGGCGGACGGTGACGGGCTGGCCGCGCTCGGCGAGGGCGGCGCGGAAGGCCTCGATCGCCTTCGGGGTCGAGCCCTCGAAGCCGGCGGGGACGAGGTTCGTGGGCGCCGGGTTGTAGGGAATCAGGTTGACCTTGAACACCTTGGGGTCGAGGATCGCGGCGAGCTGGATCGCGTGCTCGTGGCGGTCGTTGACGCCGGCCAGCATCACGTACTCGATGAAGACCTTCCGCCGGCGCCTGCGGTGGTGCTCCCGGCAGGCCTCGAGCACCTCGGCCAACGGGTAGCGGTCGTTGACCGGCATCAGCTCCGAGCGCAGGGCCTCGTCGGGGGCGTGCAGCGAGAAGGCGAGCCGGATCGGCATCTGCTGCGCGGTCAGCGCCTCGATCCCCGGGACCCAGCCCACGGTCGAGATCGTCGTGCGGCGGTGGGTGATGCCGAGGTCGGGCAGCAGCTCGCACGCCCGAAGGACCGCATCCAGGTTCATCATCGGCTCGCCCATCCCCATGAACACGCAGTGGTCCACCGCCTCGATGCGGCGGAAGTGGAGCGCCTGGTCGAGGATCTCCGAGGCGGTCAGGTTGCGCCCGAACTTCATCTGGCCGGTGGCGCAGAAGGCGCAGGTGAGCGGGCAGCCCGACTGCGCGCTGACGCAGATCGAGCGGCGCCCGTCGCGGAAGCGCATCAGCACGGCCTCGATCGGGCGCTCGTCGTAGGTGTGGAACAGCGCCTTGCGCGTCCCGTCGTCGGCCTTGGACTCGGTCGCCACCGACAGCGCCGACAGCGGCACGCGCTCGGCCAGCCGCTCGCGCAGCTCGGCCGGCAGGTTCGTCATCTCGCCGTAGCCACGGACCCCCTTGGCGGCCCACTCCCAGACCTGTCCGGCCCGGTAGCCGGGCTCGCCGGCCTCGGCCAGCTCGCGCTCCAGCAGCTCCAGGTCCATGGGGCGAGTGTAGGAGCGGCTCGGCCCGCCGTCCCGGGCGACGGGCGCCGGGGCGGCTCGGCTCAAGGTCTATCGGCGGCCGCCGATAGACAGCGGACATGGGAGCCACGGACGGCACAGGGGGGAGGCTGCGCAGGATCGCGCTCGCATTGGCCGCGGTCGCGGCGCTGGGCGCCACCGCGCTGCCGGCCGCGGCGCCCGCCGCCAAGAAGAAGCCGATCAAGGTCAAGCCGAGCAACCGCTTCTATCCGGTGATCGAGGCCTTCGGCGAGGGTGGCCCGAACTTCGGACAGGTGATCAACGGCTGCGCGATGCAGCCCTTCACCAACTGCGAGGGCCTCGACCTGAGCGGCCAGAACCTGATCGGGGTCACGCTGACCAACTCCAGCCTCGACGGCCTGCGCGCCCCCGGCGCCCAGCTCGGCGGCTCCTCGATCGCGTTCTCTCGCGTCCGGGGGGCTGAGCTGAGCGGGATCCAGGCGCCGGCGTTCGTCACCGGCTTCGCCCGCCTGAATGGATCGCGCGTGCCCGGCGCCGAGCTGACGCTGGGCGCCCTGGCCCTGATGGAGGCCCGCAACACCGACTTCAACGGCGCCAACTTCCACATCGCCGACATGACGGCGGCCGACCTGCGCGGGTCGAGCTTCCGCAACGCGGACCTCTCGGCGATTCTCGCCGCCGGGACGGACCTGCGCGGCGCCGACCTGCGCGGCGCGGACCTCGCGATCGCCGACTTCCACCGCGCCAAGCTCAAGGGCGCCAAGCTCAAGGGCGCCCGCTTCTGCAACACGGTCATGCCGAGCGGCAGGATCAAGGGCAAGCGCAGGCAGTGCCGGATCAAGGAGCCGAAGCAGCACGGCCCGACCATCACGATCCCGCCCGAGGCCCCGGTCTGGACCGCGCTGGCGTCGCTGGGCCACACGCCGCTCGCGCCCGGCACGAAGATCAACACCTGCGTGATCAAGGTCCCGACCGACTGCGTGGGCGCCGACCTGAGCGGCCGCAAGATCGAGGGCGCGTTCCTCAGCTTCAGCAGGCTGAACAGGATCGACATGCGCCGCACCAAGGCCAACTTCGCGAACTTCTCGTTCGCCAAGCTGGCCCGCGCGCGCATGAACGGGGCGGGCCTGGCGGGAGCCGCCGCGGTGCGCGCCAACCTCTATCGCGCGGACATGACGCGCGCCAACCTGACCCTCGGCGACATCGTCGACGCCAACCTGCGCCGCGTGGTCCTGTTCCGGGCCGATGCGCGCGACCTGAACCTGACCCGCTCGGACCTGCGGAACGCCGACCTGCGGCGCTCCCGCCTGAACGGGGCGACGCTGATCAACGCCGACCTGCGCGGCGCGCGTTTTGCGGGCGCCGACCTCTCCGAGGCCGTCTTGGCCGGCGCCAGGGCGCACGCCGGAGCCACCGACGGGGCGAAGCTGTGCAACACCGTGATGCCGGATGGCTCGATCGGCAACCCGCAGCCCAGCTGCGGCCCCTCCTGAGCGGCACCCTTCGCTTCCGCGGACCCGCAGCGGTACCCTAGGTGCATCGTCGCGGTCGGTTCTCTCCCCCTCTCCCCTCTCGCGAACGGCACGAGCAGCGTCCGCCAACTCCAGAGGGTCAGAAAGGCGAGAACGATGGCGAAGAGCGAGGGCACCGTCAGCGATGCGCGGATCGAGGAGCTGGCGGCCGAGGCCGGCCACGCCCGCCGCGCGTATGACCTCTACAAGGCGAAGGTCTACAGCTCCAAGCCGACCAGCCCGGGCCGGCTGCGCGAGCTGAAGCGCACCTCCGAGATCGCCCAGATGCGCCTGATCAGGGCCCGCAACGATGCCTGAACCGGCGCCGGCGACCGCCTGGACCTGCGAGCGCTGCGAGGTGACCGCAACCTGGATGCCCGGCGTCGAGGCGCCGCCCATCCCCCCGAACTGGAGCGACGAGCACGGCGTCCTGCACTGCCTGGGGTGCCGCCGCGAGCTCGCCGGCGAGACCGGCGTGGCCGACCTGCCCGAGAATGCGCCCGCGGAGGACCGCCGCAAGCAGCACACCCACTCCCGGATCGAGTTCGAGATCCAGCTCTATCCCGAGCGGCCCGACCAGCAGATCGCCAAGGCGTGCCGGACCTCGATCGTCGCGGTGCGCCGCGCGCGCGAGCGCCTCGGGATCCCCCGGGTGGACGCCACCGCCCAGGGTTCCCGGCCCTGACCGGGGTCTGCTGGCGATCCTGCTAGCTTCATCTGCGTCGGGTGGCCGCCGCCACGCGGATTCGCCGCCCGAGAGGTTCTAGTTTCTCCCAGTGCTTTGCAGAGTGTCGGGGGTTTCGGAATCTCCCCGAATCACTCATAAGGAGAAAGCACCACATGTCAACGTCATTCGCCGGTCTCGGCGTGTCGCAGCCCGTCGCGGGCGCGCTAGCCGAACGCGGCATCACCGAGCCCTTCGCGGTTCAGAAACTCGCAGTCGCCGACGTGCTCGCCGGCCGCGACGTGCTCGTCCAGTCGCCGACGGGGTCGGGCAAGACGCTCGCCTTCGGCGTGCCGATGGTCGACCGCCTCGCCTCCCACGACGGCAGCAGGCCGACTCCGCGCCCCGCCGGCCTCGTGCTGGCGCCCACCAGGGAGCTGGCCGAGCAGATCGTCGACGAGATGAGCTCGGTCGCCCACGCCCGCGCGCTGCGGGTCGCTCCCGTCTTCGGCGGGGTCGGTATCCAGGCCCAGGCCCGCAGGGCCGCCAAGGCCCACATCGTCGTCGCCACGCCCGGCCGCCTCGAGGACCTGCTGCAGCGCCGCGACCTCACCCTCGAGCACGTCCAGATCCTCGTCCTCGACGAGGCCGACCGCATGCTCGACATGGGCTTCAAGCCGCCCGTGGACCGCATCGTCAGCCAGATGCCGAAGGCGGGGAAGCGCCAGACGCTCTTCTTCAGCGCCACGCTGGAGGGAGCGGCGGGCGAGCTCGCCAGGGCCTACACCCGCGACGCCGTGCGCCACGTGCACGAGCCGCCGGTCGACAAGTCGATCGAGGTCGAGCACCGCTTCCTGCACCTGCGCCACGACGACAAGCTGGACGCGCTCGTCTCCGAGCTGAACGGGAGCGAGCGCGGCCGCACCCTGGTCTTCGTCCGCACCAAGCGCGGCGCCGACCGGCTGGTCAAGAAGCTCGGCCGCCACTCGATCCGCGCCGAGGCGATGCACGGCAACAAGTCCCAGAACCAGCGCCGCCGCGCGCTCGCCAACTTCGAGCGCGGCGACTGCCAGACGCTGGTCGCGACCGACGTCGCCGCGCGCGGCATCGACGTGGACGAGATCACCCACGTGATCAACTTCGACGCCCCAGAGGACCGCGACACCTACGTGCACCGGACCGGCCGCACGGGCCGCGCCGGCGCCTCGGGCGTCGCCGCAAGCTTCATCCTCCCCGACCAGGACCACGAGATGGCCAAGGTCGCAAAGGACCTGGGGCTGCACCGCGAGTTCGCGGAGGGACGCCCCGAATCCCATGGGCGGGGGCATCCTGCGGCCCAGGGGCAGAGGAATGGACACGCCGCTCGCCAGCACTCCGGAGGCGGCTCCCGCAAGAGCGGGAACTCACGCGGCGGGGGCTCCCGCAACGGAGGCGCGAGCGGCAAGAGCTTCAGCAAGACGTACGGCAACGCCAACGGCAGCGGCAATCGCAACCGCAGCCGTCGCAGGCGCGCGGGCAGCTCCCGTTAGCCGCTCGTCTTCGCGCGACGGCGCGCGGTCCGCACGCGGTCGGTCTGGGCAAGCTCGACCTTCCGCAGGCGGACCGCGTCCGGCGTCACCTCGACGCACTCGTCCTCGCGCAGGAACTCCAGGGACTGCTCCAGGGAGAGCCGCTTCGCGGGCACGAGCCGGACGGTCTCGTCGGCGGCGGCGGCGCGGACGTTGGTCTGCTGCTTCTCCTTGATCGCGTTCACGTCGAGGTCGGTGTTGCGCGCGTTCTCGCCGATCACCATCCCCTCGTAGACCTCCTCGCCGGGACCCACGAACAGCGTCCCGCGCTCCTGCAGGCCGAACAGCGCGAAGCCCGCGGTCCTGCCGACGCGGTCGGCGACCAGCGAGCCGGTCGGCCGCGCCTCCAGATCGCCGGCCCACGGCTCCCAGCGGTCGAAGACGTGGTGGAGGATGCCGGTGCCGCGCGTCTCGGTCAGGAACTCGGTGCGAAAGCCGATCAGCCCCCGCGCCGGCACCAGGTACTCCATCCGCGCCCAGCCCGTTGAGTGGTTGACCATCTGCTCCAGGCGTCCCTTCCGCACCGCGAGCGCCTGGGTGACGACGCCGACGTAGTCCTCGGGCACGTCGATCGCCAGCCTCTCGACGGGCTCGTGCTGGGTGCCGTCGATCTCGCGGGTGACGACGCGCGGCTGCCCGGCGGTCAGCTCGAAGCCCTCGCGCCGCATCGTCTCCAGCAGCACGACCAGCTGCAGCTCGCCGCGGCCCTCGACCTCCCAGGTGTCGGGGCGCTCGGTCTCGCGCACCCGGATCGAGACGTTGCCGATCAGCTCCTGGTCCAGCCGGTCACGGATCTGGCGGGCGGTCAGCTTGCTCCCGTCCTTGCCGGCGAGGGGCGAGGTGTTGATCCCGACCGTGATCGAGAGCGAGGGCTCGTCCACCGAGATCACCGGCAGCGGCCGCGGGTCCTCGGGGTCGGCCAGGGTCTCGCCGATCGTCACGTCGGTGATCCCGGCGACGGCGATGATCTCGCCGGGCCCGGCGTCGGTGGCCTCCACACGCTCGAGCGCCTCGGTCACATAGAGGTTGCTGACGGTGGCGCGATCGACCTCGCCGTCGGCGCGGCACCAGGCGATCTGCTGCCCGGCGCGGATGGTGCCGTTGTGGACGCGGCAGATCGCCAGCCGCCCTACATAAGGGGAGGCGTCGAGGTTGGTCACGTGCGCCTGCAGCGGCGCGTCGGGGTCATACGCGGGAGCCGGGATCGCCTCGCCGATCAGGTCCATCAGCGGCGCCAGGTCCTTGCCCTCCTCACCCTCGGTCAGCGAGGCCCAGCCGGCGCGGGCGTTCGTGTAGGCGATCGGGAACTCGATCTGGTCCTCGCCCGCGTCGAGGTCGAGGAAGAGCTCGTAGACCTCGTCGATCACCTCGGTGATCCGGGCGTCGGGGCGGTCCACCTTGTTGACGACCAGGATCACCGGCAGCCTCGCCTCCAGCGCCTTGCGCAGCACGAAGCGGGTCTGGGGGAGGGGGCCCTCGGAGGCGTCCACCAGCAGCAGCACCCCGTCCACCATCGTCAGCCCGCGCTCGACCTCGCCGCCGAAGTCGGCGTGCCCGGGCGTGTCGATGATGTTCAGCTTCACCTCGCCGTAGCGGACCGCCGTGTTCTTGGCGAGGATCGTGATCCCCTTCTCGCGCTCGAGCTCGTTCGAGTCCATCACCCGCTCGGCCACGTCCTGTCCCTCCCGAAACGCCCCCGACTGCCACAGCATCGCGTCCACCAGCGTCGTCTTGCCGTGATCGACGTGGGCGACGATGGCGACGTTTCGCAGGTCTTCGCGGCGGGCGGTGGCTGTCTCAGGGGCGGTCATGAGGAGGCGGGATGGTAGGGACCGGGCGGGGAGAGTTTGAGTGTCAAGCCCGTTAAGGACGGGTGGAGTCGATCGACGCGGTGGGCACCTTCGCCGCCTTCGGAGCGTTCGCCGGAGCGCTGGCTGCTTACCTGAGCCTGAGCCTGGAGCGCGCCACCGAGTGGGCCATGCACGGGATGGTCGTCGGTGGCGTCACCGGACTCTTGATCCTGTTCCTGCGACTCCTACACTGAAAGGCGCGATGAAGCCCGAATGGCCGCTATACGGATTGGGTGCTTTGGCCGGGACGCTCATCGGGGTGGCGTCCGATGTCTTCGGCTGGACCGACGAGACGGTTTCATGGGTCGCGGCCGGTGTGATCGCGGCGCTCCTCTTCACCTACCTGCCGCTCATGGATCGCCGCCGAGGGCGGTCAAAGACCTCGGCGCGCAGCTGACGGCTTCGCCTCGTTAAGCGGGCCCGCGCATCAACCGCTCGCGAACCCCCTCGTCGGAGTACTCGAACGGCTCGGTCTGCTCGATGAACTCGATCAGCTCGCGCGCGAAGCGATCCGGCGCATCCAGCATCGGCCAGTGGCCCGAGCGCTCGATCTCGACGTAGCGGGCGTGGGTGATGATCTCGTGGGCCCTGCGCCCGTGCTCGACGGGGATGATCGGATCGTCGGTCCCCCACACGATCAGCGTCGGCACCTGGTCTGCGAGGTAGAGGCGGTCTAGCGCCGAGACGCGCTGGCCGTCCTTGTCGATGACGCTGCGCATCGTGTGCAGGAAGGCGTCGCGCGCCCCCTCGTCGACCAGGGAGGCGTAGCCGCGCGCGAACTCGGCCATGTCGGGCCCGGCCTCGATCCCGATCTTGGCGGCCGCCGAGCGCACCGCGTCGCCGGCCTTGACCGACCACTCCCGCGCCATCAGCGGCAGCACCCATTCCGAGCCGGGCAAGGTCGCCGCCCGCAGCAGGGGGTGGACCTCCTTGCCCAGGCCGCCCGATGAGATCAGCGCCAGGCGCTCGACCCGCTCCGGAAAGAGGTAGGCGAACTGCAGCGCGATGCCGCCGCCCAGCGAGTGCCCGACGACGGTGCCGCGCTCGAACCCGAGCACCGCGAGCAGGTCGCGCACTCCGGCGGCATAGGCGCCGAGCGAGTAGTCCCCGCGAGGCTTGGCCGAGCGCCCGTGTCCCAGCAGGTCGGGCGCGATCACGGTGTGCTCCTCGGCCAGCTGCGGCATCACCTCGCGCCAGGCCTCGCTGGTCGAGGTGATCCCGTGCAGCAGCACCAGCAGCGGCCCACGGCCCGAGATCTGGAAGCCGACCTCGTGCCCGTGGAGCGCGACTTCCTCATAGGTGCCGAGCGCTGGATCGAAGCTCACGGCCATGCCATCGAAGCTAGCGGATCGCCCCCGAATTTCGTTCCGATCTGCACGTTAGATTCCCTGGTCATGGCTGAACAGAAGAAGCCAGAGCAGAAGCCTGAGCGCGGCAAGAGCGAGACCCAGAAGCGCCAGGAGAAGCGGACCAAGGAGAAGCTGAAGCTCGTCCAGGAGCAGATCGCCGACGGCTCCCTCAAGATCCGCAAGATGACCAAGGAAGAGCGCGAGAAGTTCCCCCCCAAGAACCGCGAGAAGAAGCGGCGCTGAGGCAACTACGGCAAGGTGACGCTCACCTAGAGCTCGCCCCGGCGCTCGGCTGAGGGCGCTCACCGAAAGGGGGTGGGGAGAATCTGAGCCGCCAGGCGGTCACCCTGGTGTGGACCCTGTCGGCACAGTGGGTAACGCAGCGGCCGTCGGAGCGTTTCTCGGGGCTGCGGTTGCGTTGCTGCTTCGCCGTGAAGCTGACTCGCCTCTCTGGGCGATTCGGGGGAGTGTGGTGGGCGGCGCCGGAGGCATCTTGCAGCTGGTAGTGGGAGGCCTAGACTGATGAGCGTGCGAAGCGATCTTCTCCTCTTCTGCTCGCTTTCGGCGGCATGGGCCGCGGCCGCTTCGCTGATCGGCATCTGGCTCGACCTGAGCGATGACGCCGTCTTCGCCATCTCGATCGCGATCGTGCCCGTCCTGGTGGTCGCCTGGGGCCGACGCGACGATCGGGCCGCGGGTTCCTCTCATCCCTCGCGCGGGCGGGAACAGCCTCTGACCTGAGCCCGCCTACTGAACGTGCACGCCGCTGATCGCGCGGGCGATCACCAGGCGCTGGATCTCCGAGGTGCCCTCGAAGATGGTCCAGATCTTGGCGTCGCGGTGCATGCGCTCGACCGGGAACTCGCGCGAGTAGCCGTTGCCGCCGAGGATGTGCATTGCGCGCTCGGTCGCCCAGGTGGCGACCTCGCCGGCCTTCAGCTTCGACATCGAGCCCTCGGCGTTGTCGAAGTCCTTGCCGCTGCGCCCCATCCAGGCGGCGCGCCAGGTCAGCAGCCGCGCGGCGTCGATCTCGAGCTTCATGTCGGCCAGCGCGAAGGCGATCGCCTGGTTCTCGATGATCTTGCGGCCCCAGGTCTCGCGCTCCTTGGCGTAGTCGAGCGAGTACTCATAGGCCGCCCGCGCGATCCCGACCGCCTGCGCGGCGACCGTGGGCCGCGAGGCCTCGAAGGTCTTCATCGCCGCCTGGCCCTTGGAGCTCTT
>VGBV01000043.1 GCA_016870325.1 Actinomycetota bacterium | reverse complement strand
CGCCTCGGCGCCGCTGACCGCTGCGGCGCGCGCCGGCCCGAGCGGGGCGAAGGCCGCCTCGAGCCCGGCGGCCGCGGCCGCGTACGAGATCAGGATTCCGCGCTCGCCCGGCTGGGCGTCGGTCGCGTCCCAGGTGATGCCGACGGGCAGGTCGGTGAGGCCGTAGCCCGCCAGGCCCTCCTCGCTCCAGGTTCGCGTCGCGAACTGCATCAGCGTCTTGGTAACGGCTCCATAGGAGGTGCGCAACACCGCCCGCTCGACCGCGGGAGGCGCCGCGAAGCCGATCTCGATCTCCCGCAGGGCGGGGAGGGGCAGCGCCAGCACGCAGGCGTCCGCCCGGTAGCTGCGCCCGGCGGCCTCCACCGTGACGCCCCCGCTCCCCTGGGTGACCGAATCGACCGGTGATCCGGTGACGATCTCGCCCTCGAGGTCCTCGGCCAGCGCCGTTGTCAGCTGGTCGTTGCCGCCGTTGATCCTGAGGGTCTCGATGTCGCGATCGGGGACCTCCTCGTAGGGGCGCTCCGCGGATGCCAGAAACAGCAGCGAGAGCCGCTCGGGCTCGACGGTGTAGCCGCCGACCAGGTCCTGCTCGAGCAGGAAGCGCGCGTCGCCTGAGATCCCCAGGCGGTCCAGCAGGTCCGCCGCCGAGGACGCGTCGAGCTCGGCCGCGGCCCGCCCGGCGCCCGCGCCCCCCAACGGCCGGGCGAGCTCATAGATCGCCTCGTAGAAGCGCTCGGTCTCGGCCTCGACACCCGACGTCGCCGCGACCTCCTCGTAGAGCCGCCGCCGCCCGGGCCGGATCACGACCCCGTCGCCCTCGGCTCCCACCGCGTTGAGGTCGTCGAGCTCCAGCTCGAAGCGCTCGACCAGCTCGAGCATGACGGTGTGGACGGCGTCGATGTACTCACCGCCGCCCTCGGCGATCTGGCCGCCGGCGAAGGGCGAGCGGACCGTGAACACCCGTCCGCCCAGCCGCTCGCGCGCCTCGATCAGGGTCACCTCGGCTCCCTCGGAGCCGAGCAGGTCCGCCGCGACCAGTCCCGCCAGACCGGCGCCCACCACGATCACGCTACTGCCGGCGCCGCGCCCTCCGGAGCGCTCGTCCTCGCCCCCGCCGCAGCGCAGCTG
Source organism: Actinomycetota bacterium (assembly GCA_016870325.1). Lineage (GTDB taxonomy): Bacteria > Actinomycetota > Thermoleophilia > Solirubrobacterales > 70-9 > VGBV01. The sequence goes on along the minus strand of VGBV01000043.1, from coordinate 14,730 downwards.
CGGCAGCGCCAGGGCGACGGCGCCCGCGGTCGCGGTCCCCAGGAGGGCGCGCCGCGTCAACCCTTCCGTTCTCATCGGCCCATTAAATCGCCTCTGGGACGCGGCCGGGGTCGCGTATCCTGATTGACTGGTCAGTCAGCCAGCCGTGCTCACCGCTAACATCCCGCGGCGCCGCTCCCCAGAAGTCGAGGAGCGCGCCCACCCCGTCCCCAAGGAGGCACCGAACTTGAAGATCTGCTGTCTCGTCAAGGAGGTCCCGGACGCCGCTGTCGAGAAGCGGATCGATCCGGAGACCAAGCGCCTGGATCGCTCGGGCGAGAAGAACCTGAACCCCTTCGACACGCACGCGATCGAGGCCGCGATGCAGGTGAAGGAGGGCGGCGCTCCCGTCGAGGAGATCGTCGCCGTGACCATGGGCCCCGACAGCGCCGTGCGGGCGTTGCACAAGGCCGTCGCCCTGGGCGCCGACCGCTCGGTCCACCTGACCGATGCCGCGCTCGAGGGCTCGGACGTCGCCGCGACCGGCTACGCCCTGGCGAAGCTGCTCGAGAAGGAGAGCCCCGACCTGGTCCTGCTGGGCCAGCAGTCCGATGACGGCGAGTGCTACACGATCGGCGCCGTCGTCGCCGACCACCTGAAGATGCCCTCGCTGACCCAGGTGATCAAGATGGACGTCGCAGACGGCAAGGCGACCCTGGAGCGTCAGGCCGAGTACGGCTACGACACCGTCGAGGTCGAGCTGCCGGCCGTGATCAGCGTCGGTGACGCGATCAACGAGCCGCGCTACCCCAGCCTCAAGGCGATCATGGGCGCGAAGAAGAAGCCCCTGGACACCCACGCGGCCGGCGACGTCGGGATCGAGCCCGACCGCGTCGGCGAGAGCGGTTCGCGGACCGCCGTGCTCGAGCTGAAGCCGCCCCCCGCCAAGGAGGCCGGCGAGATCATCGAGGACGAGGACACGAACGAGACGGTCGAGAAGATCGTCGCCTGGCTCGACGAAAGGAAGCTGATCTGATGACCTCCTCCCGATCAACGCACGCCCGGCTGATCCGCCCGGCGCTGCGCGCTTCTGCGTCCTCGGGCTCGCCTTTGGCACCACCAAAGGCTTCGCCCTGCGTCCTTGAATCGCTTGGCCGGGCGAATCCCCGGTCGCACGCTGACCGGAAGGAGATCATCTGATGCCCGGGATCCTGGTCTACACGCTCCACGACGACGAGGGGAACTTCAACAAGAACTCCCTCGGCGCGCTGTCTGAGGCCGCGAGGCTGGCGGGCGAGCTCGGCACCGAGGCCTCGGCCCTGGTCGTCGGCGACGTCGCCGACGACGCCGTGGCCTCGCTGGGCAAGTACGGAGTCACCAAGGTCTATCGCGCCAAGAGCGTTCCGGAGGGCCTCGCCCAGCCGATCGTGGACGCGATGGCGAAGGTGATGAGCGAGAACGAGATCTCCTACGCGCTGTTCGGCGGCGGCCTGCTCGGCTTCGAGATCGGCGCCGGCCTGACCGCCCGGCTGGACGCCGGCGTGACGATGGAGGTGACCGCGGTCAACGTCAAGGACGGCAAGCTCGTCGCCGAGCGCCCGATCCTGCAGGACTCGCAGATCGCCGACGTCGGCTACGTCTCCGAGCCCGGGATCATCATCGGGCGCCTCAACGCCTTCGACGAGAAGGAGGGAGACGGCAGCGCCGAGGTCGTGGACGTCGAGGTGGAGCTGTCGGAGTGGTCGACCAGGGCGAAGATGGTCAAGCGCGGAGAGCAGCGCGGCGCCGACGTCAACATCGAGGACGCCGAGATCCTGGTCGGCGGAGGTCGAGGCCTGGGACAGGCCGAGAACTTCAAGCTGGCCGAGGAGCTCGCCGACTCGATGGGGGGCGCCGTCGCGGCGACCCGCGCCGTGGTCGACGCCGGCTGGTACCCCTACGCGGCCCAGATCGGCCAGACGGGCAAGACCGTCGCGCCGAAGCTGTACCTGGCGGCCGGCATCTCCGGGGCGATCCAGCACAAGGTCGGCATGCAGAACTCCGAGAGCATCCTCGCCATCAACAAGGACCAGAACGCGCCGATCTTCGAGTTCTGCGACCTCGGCGTGGTCGGGGACCTGCACAAGATCGTTCCCAAGCTGACCGAGGCGATCAAGGCCAAGAAGGGCGGCTGATGAGGCGCCCCCGGACGCGTGCGCGCCGCCGTGGCGGCGTGAAGCAGATGAGTGCCGGAGGAGGCGCCGACTGATGCCTGCACCCGCTGAGCACCCGCCGCCGTTCGACCCGGGGGCCTACGTCGGTCCCCCGACCGACGCTCCGGAGGAGCGCCTGGAGGCCGGCATCGTCATCGTCGGCGGCGGGCCGGCGGGCCTGGCCTGCGCCAACCGCCTGATGCAGCTGCTGGAGGACGAGCCCGAGCTGACCGAGCAGCTCGGCGAGATCCCGGTCGCGGTGATCGAGAAGGGCAAGACCTGCGGCGCCCACAACGTGTCGGGGGCGAACATGGTCCCGTCGGCGATGGAGAAGCTGTTCCCCGACCTCGACCCCGGCGACTGGCCCGTCTATCAGCGCGTCGAGAAGGACGCGGTCTACCTGCTGACCAAGAACCACGCGATCCCGCTGAAGCCGCCGCCGCCCAACTTCCGCAACCACGGCAACTACGTCACCTCGGTCTCGAAGCTGTCGCGCTTCCTGGCCGAGCGGGCCGAGGAGGCGGGCGCCTACATCCTCACCGAGACGGTGGCCGACAAGCTGCTGGTGGAGGACCGGATCGTGCGCGGGGTCCGCTCCGGCGACAAGGGCCGCGGGCGGGACGGCGAGGAGCTCTCGAACTTCGAGCCGGGATCCGACCTGATGGCCAAGGCCACCGTCCTCGCCGAGGGGACGGTCAGCCACCTGACGAATTGCGCGATCGACTACTACGACCTCGCCGGCGACGAGAAGCGCTGGGAGATCGGCGTCAAGGAGATCTGGAAGGTCCCGAACCCGCTCGACCGGGTCATCCACACGATGAACTGGCCGCTCCGCGCCCGGCCCAAGTACAACGAGTTCGGCGGCAGCTTCATATACCCGATGGGCGAGGAGCGGCTCTGCATCGGGATGGTGGTCGGCCTCGACACCACCGACGCCACCTTCTCCTGCCACGACGCGCTGCAGCAGCTCAAGACGCACCCCTTCATCGCCAAGCTCCTCTTCAACGGCGAGCGGGTCGGCTGGGGCGCGAAGACGATCCCCTCGGGCGGCTACTGGACGATGCCCAAGCGCCTCTCGGTGCCCGGCATGGTGATGTGCGGCGACAACGTCTCGATGGTCAACGTCCCCTACCTGAAGGGCATCCACTACGCGATGCACGCCGGCATGTTCGCGGCGGAGGCGATCGTCGATGCCCTGAAGCAGGACTCGATCAACTTCGAGGACTACGAGCGCAAGGTCAAGAAGTCCGAGATCGAGAAGGACCTCTACAGGTCGCGGAACGTCCGCCAGTACGGCGACAAGGGGTTCGTGGCCTTCGGGGGCATCGCCAACGCCTGGCTGCTGTCGGGCGGCGCTGTCCCTCCCGGCCACAAGAAGGTCGAGTCGGATGCCGAGGTCGAGGTGGAGATCGGCAAGGCGGCCGAGAAGTACCCGAAGCCGGACGGCTCCTACATCTTCGACAAGCTCTCGTCGGTGTTCCTCTCGGGCAACGCGACCCGCGACGACGCCCCCAACCACGTGCGCATCCAGGAGCGGGCGCCCAAGGAGGTCGCCCAGACCTGGGTCTCGATGTGCCCGGCCCAGGTCTACGAGATCCCCGAGGACCAGCTCGAGTCGGGCGCCGACGTAGTCGACGTCCACGTCACCGCCTCCAACTGCGTCCAGTGCGGCGCCATAACCGCCAAGGGCGGGCGGCTGACCCTGCCCGAGGGCGGCGACGGGCCCCTCTACCAGGAGACGTAGCGCGCGCAGCGTGCTGCGGGCGGTCGCCGCCACGGGCGGCGGGGTCGCCCGCCCGCCTGACGAGGCGCGCCCGGCTCAGGTCTCGACCGGCCCCGGCTGAGCGCGGAGCGGACCAGGTCAGAGCGGCTGCTGAGGCTAATCGGGACCGCGCCGCGCAACTTCGCGGCTACCCAATGTCATGTAGGTCAACGCTCAGCGCGAGGCGGCGAAGCCGAAGAGGACCCACCGCCCGGTGGCCAGGCGGGCCGGCCGGGCCCCCCGGGCTCGCCTGCTCGCAGCGGCCTCGCTGGCGGGGGTTTGCTGCGCCGCGGTGGCCGTCTTCCCGGGGGGCGGCGAGGCGAAGCGGAAGGGCGCGAGTAAGCAGAGGCGCCCGAACATCGTGATGGTGATGACCGACGACCAGACGGTCGAGTCGCTGCGGTCGATGCCTATCGTCGAGAAGCGGCTCGCCCGCGCCGGGGTCAGCTTCCCCAACAACTTCGCGAGCTTCCCCCTCTGCTGTCCCTCGCGGGCGACGATGCTGACGGGGCAGTACCCGGACAACCACGGAGTCCGCACCAAACAGAGCCCGAGCGGCGGCTGCGCGACTCTGCTGCCGACCGAGGGCAACACGCTCCCGGTCTGGCTGCAGCGCGCCGGCTACCACACGGCCCATATCGGCAAGTACCTCAACGGATGCGGCAGCGCCACCGCCGACACCCACGTCCCCGCCGGCTGGAGCGAGTGGTACGGGGCGCTGGACGATCCCGACGCCTACATCGGCGGCACCTACACGATGTACGGCTACACGCTGTACGGCTGAACGCTGAACGAGAACGGCTCGATCGTCCGCTACGGGACCCCCCGACGTCGAGGACCCCGCGACCTACCAGACGGACGTCTACCTGAACCCGATCAACGCCAACCAGCTGGCCGCGTTCGACGCGCGTTACCGCGCCCGGCTGGAGAGCCTGCTGGCGGTGGACGAGATGGTCGGTCGCATGGTCTCGGCCCTGAAGGCGAAGGGCGAGCTCGGGCGGACCGTCTTCATCTTCACCGCCGACAACGGCTTCTTTCACGGCGGGCACCGGGTCCGCAACGGCAGGGTTGGCCACTACGAGGAGTCGAGCGGGGTCCCGCTGATCATCCGCGGCCCCGGGATCCCGGAGGGCAAGCGCCGCTCGCAGCTCGCCGTCAACGCGGATCTGGCGCCGACCATCCTCGACTTCGCGAACGCGAAGCCGGGCCGGGCGATGGACGGTCGCACCCTGGTGCCGCTGGCCAAGGACAAGCTGCTGCGGCCCGGGCGCGGGATCCTGATCGAGGGCTTCAACAACGCGGACGCGAACGAGGTCGACACCCGCTGCGGCGCCGTTCGAACCGACCGCCGCGTCTACCCCGAGACCGGGGCTGAGCGCGAGCTCTGTGACCTGCGAGCCGACCCCACCAGCTGCAGAGCCGCCACGACCAGCCGGCCTTCGCCGGGGCTCAGGCCGCGCTGGACGGCCTGCTCGCGAAGCTGACCGCCTGCGCGGGCAGGTCCTGCGGTGCGAAGCCCGCGCTGAAGCTGCAGCTGAAGTACCGCGGCGGATCTCGGCGCCGGCCGTGATGGATTGCAGCCAGTCGTCCAAGAGCTCGTCGTCGAGGCGGCTCCGGCTCAGCATGCCTCAGGCGATTGGGGCTCGGCGCAGCGGCTTCAGGCGCATGCTCTGGGCGAGCAGGTTGAGCGCGCCCGGGACCCGCGCGACGACGTGGAAGTAGGCGAACAGCTTCGGCGGGAAGTCCCGTTTGAGGCCGCAGTTGGTGAGGATCAGGCGGCCGACCCGCTCGGGGTGCGCGGTCGCGAGCAGTTGGCTGACGGCTCCGCCGGAGTCGTTGCCGACGATCGTGGCGCGCTCGAGCCCGAGCGCGTCGAGCAGGTCCACCATCAGGCGGGCGATGCCGTTGGGGGAGAGGTCGGCGTCGGCGTTCATCGGCCGCTTGTGGCAGCCCAGCGGCAGGTCCGGCGCTATGCAGCGGAAATCGCGCTGGAGGCGAGCGGCGACCGGCTCCCAGAGGCGGTTGTTGACCAGCAGCCCGTGGACGAAGACGAGCGGCTCGCCCGACCCCGTGTCGCGGCAGTCGATCGTCCCCTGGGGAAGATGCACCTCGTCCATACAAGCTGTATGTCAACTGGGGATGGCTAGACTCCAGCGACGATGAAGAGCGCGATACATCCCGAGTACGTCCTCTCCCACGTCCACTGCTCGTGCGGGAACTCCTTCTACACCCGCTCGACCAAGGCCGAGCTTCACGTCGAGCTCTGCTCGGAGTGCCACCCCTTCTACACGGGCAAGCAGAAGCTCGTGGACACGGGCGGCCGCGTGGAGCGCTTCCGCCGCCGCGCCGCCAAGAGCCAGAAGGACTAGTCCGCCCATGAGCGGGCCGAACGGCGAGGTCGCCGGCGACGGCAACGGATCGTCGCCTGCGGCGGCGCAGAACGGCAAGCGAGGGGTCGCGGGGGGCGAGGTCTCCGGCGGTCCCGACGCGATGGCCGAGCGCATGCCCGACGGCAAGCCCGTCGCCACCACCGACCTGCCGCTCGGCGGCCAGGCGGTGCTGGAGGGTGTGATGATGCGCGGCGTCTCGACCTGGGCCGTCGCCGTCCGCAACCCCGAGGGCGAGGTCGAGGTCACCTCGGAGCCGATCGTCTCCTGGGCCAAGCGCCACCGCGTGCTGCGCTGGCCGGTGATCCGGGGCGTCGTCGCCCTGGGCGAGTCGCTGAAGATCGGCTTCAAGGCGCTCGCGATCAGCGCCAACGCCCAGCTCGAGGACGACGAGGACGGCGAGCCAGAGGAGATCGGCGGCTGGATGTGGGGCCTCACCATCGCCCTCTCGATGGCTCTAGCGGTAGGCCTCTTCTTCGTGATCCCGGTCGGCACCACCAGCCTGATCAAGGACTGGCTCGGCTCGGCGCTGCTGTTCTGGCTGGTCGAGGGGATCCTGCGGACGCTGATCTTCATCGGCTACATCGTCGCGATCAGCCGCCTGCCCGACCTGCGCCGAGTCTTCGAGTACCACGGCGCCGAGCACAAGACGATCTCCTGCTTCGAGGCCGGCGACGAGCTGAAGCCCGAGAACGCCAAGCGCTACTCGCGCCTGCACCCGCGCTGCGGCACCAGCTTCCTGCTGATCGTGATGGTGCTGGCGATCTTCGTCTTCGCCCCGATCGGCCTGCCCGAGTGGTACTGGCTGCTCGCCTCGCGCATCCTCGGCATCCCCCTGATCGCGGGGCTCTCCTACGAGGTGATCAAGTGGGCCGGCAAGAACCGCCGCAAGCGCTGGGTCCGCGCTCTGATGTGGCCCGGCCTGATGCTGCAGAACCTGACCACCCGCGAGCCCGACCTGGACCAGCTCGCCGTCGCGATCCGCTCGCTCGAAGAGGTCCTCGCCAACGAGGACGTCAACGAGACGCGCAAGCAGCAGCCGATCGAGATCGTCGCCTAGGGGCCACAAGGCCGCAGGCTGTGGAGCGAACGCCTTGGCGTTCGCGACTGATGCCGGCGGCCGCCAGTGGCCCCGCCTGATGGGATCGCGGCACGGCGCGGGCGGCGGCGGCGCGTCGGGTGCTGATTCGCCGAGGAGCGGTCGCGGTCGTCCGCAAACCGGAGGGCGGCTGCATACGCACCCTCCCGCGCCACCGCCGCCCGCGCGTGGCGCCTACGCGACGTAGGTCGGCGGGCACTTGCACCCCTGCCCCCGCGTCGCGCACGGGGGGCTTTGGGCGCGGGTTGTCTTCATTGCCTGTCCTGCAGCAGGCGCCGCAGGTCGGTGAGCATCCAGTGGGGGTGCTCGACGACGTCGGCGTGGGTGTAGCGGCGGAACTCGTCCCCTCGCGATCGAGCCTCCCTTTCGCGCTGCCGGTCCTGCTCCCAGGCATGGCGGGAGCGGTGGTAGCGGTAGCCGTCCAGCTCGACGGCGAGACGGCGCTCGGGCCAGCGGCAATCGACCCGCCGGCCGCCGGCGACGACGTTCGTCTCGGGCAGCGGCAGGCCCGCCTCGCGAAGCCGGCCCAGGAACCGCGCCTCGAGCGCGCTCAGGGCCACGGGGACATCGCCGTGGATGACGCGGCGGAGGGCGGCGGCGCCCGGGCTGCTGGGTCTGCGCGCGAGCACGGCCTCAACGTGGGTCGGGGTGGTCGAGTGCTGGACGCCGGCCTCATGGAACGCCCTCGCAAGCGCCGACTCCGGCAGGGAAGCCGCCAGGTCCACGATCGTTCGGGGCACCGTCGTCACAGGTATCCCGAGCCTCGTGGTCGCGTCCCTCGGCAAGGCCCCACGCCGCTCGCGTCGCGCCAGGACGCCCGCCACCCGGCGCTCCGTCGGCGCCCGAACCTCGGGCGGGGGCGGGGATCCCCGGATCAGCATCCACAGGTGAGCGGCCGGGCGCCCAGCCAGCAGGGCGCCCTCGCCGCAAGCCCTGACCGCCGCCAGGTAGGTGGCCTCCCGGCTCGGCGCCGCGTGCCCGACCCGGTAGACGCCGCGGTGAACGGCGATCAGCCTCCCGGCTGCGAGCCCGCGGTCCACCTGCCCGCCGCTGATCCCCGCGGCAAGCAGCTCCCGCCGGGTCGCCACCCCGTGCGAGCGCCCGGCAAGCGACGCGATCCTGGCGTCCACTCCGCCGGCCGTCCTGCCTTTGCCCCGCATACCGTGGAAAAGTCAGGACGCCCTGATTCTCTCCCCACGCGGCCCGGTTCGCCCCGCCTTCCCCAGCCGCAGTTCGTCCCGGCGGGCGCGTCCCGCGCCGCCCCCGTCACACTTACGCCCATGATCGACGAGTTGGTTGGGCAGATCGAGAGGCGGTATGCGGAGCTCGAGGCGGCGATGTCCGACCCCGAGGTGATCTCCGACCGGGAGCGCTACGCCGAGGTGGGGCGCGAGTACCGCCAGCTCGGGGACGCGCACGCGCTGGCGCGCGAGTACCGGACGCTCGGGGACGACCTGGAGGGGGCCAGGGAGCTGCTGGCCACCGAAGGCGACGACGCGGAGCTGAAGGCGGTGGTCGCCGAAGCGCCGGCGCGGCTGGAGGAGCTGGCCGAGCAGATCAGGCTGGCGATGGTCGAGCGCGACCCGAACGACGACAAGAACGTGATCATCGAGATCAGGGCCGGGACCGGGGGGGACGAGGCCGCGCTGTTCGCCGGCGACCTGCACAAGATGTTGACCCGCTACGCGGAGTCGCTGGGCTATGCGACCGAGGTCCTCTCCTCCTCGCCCGCCGACCAAGGCGGTTTCAAGGAGAGCACCTTCGCGGTCAAGGGCGACGGCGCCTACTCGGTGTTCAAGTACGAGGGCGGAACCCACCGGGTGCAGCGGGTCCCCAAGACCGAGTCGCAGGGGCGCATCCACACCTCGACCGCGACCGTCGCGGTGCTGCCCGAGGCGGAGGAGGTCGACGTGCAGATCGATCCGGGCGACCTGGAGATCGACACCTACCGGTCCACGGGACCGGGGGGTCAGTCGGTCAACACGACGGACTCGGCCGTCCGCATCACGCACAAGCCGAGCGGGATCGTCGTCTCGATGCAGGACGAGAAGTCCCAGCGCCAGAACAAGGAGAAGGCGATGCGGGTCCTTCGGGCGCGCCTCTATGAGCACCAGCTCGCCGAGCAGCAGGAGCAGATCGCCTCGGATCGGCGCGCCCAGGTGGGCAGCGGCGAGCGCTCCGAGAAGATCCGCACCTACAACTTCCCCCAGGACCGGATCACCGACCACCGCGTGAAGCTGACCGCGGGCGGGATCGAGCGCGTGCTGGGCGGCGAGCTGGGCGAGTTCACCGAGGCGCTTGCGGCCGAGGAGAAGCGCCGGCTGCTCGAGGCCCAGACCGCCGATGCGAGCTGAGCCGATGCAGGCCGGGCGGGAGGGCCGCGAGAACGAGGGCGCGCCGGTGCGCGACGCGCTCGGCGGCGCGGTCGACGCGCTCGGCGCCGCCGGGGTCGAGTCAGCGCGGCTCGACGCCGAGTTGCTGCTCTCGCAGGCGACGGGCTGGCCGCGTGAGCGGTTCGCGACCGACCCCGACGAGCCCCTGCCCTCGGGCGCCTCGCGGCGGTTCGCGCAGATGGTCCGCCGCCGCGTCCGCCGCGAGCCCGTCGCCTACATCGTCGGGCGCAAGGGCTTTCGGGGCATCGAGATGGAGGTCGACCCCAGGGTGCTCGTGCCGCGGCCCGAGACCGAGCTGCTGGTCGAGGTCGCGCTGCAGCTGGCGCCGGCCACCGTGCTCGACGTCGGCACCGGCTCGGGAGCGGTGGCGCTGGCGGTCGCCGACGAGCTTCCCGCCGCCGAGGTGACCGCCACCGATACCTCAACGGACGCCCTCGAGGTGGCCCGCGCCAACGCCGTGCGGCTGGGGCTCGACGATCGCGTCGAGTTCGCGGCGGGCGCGCTTCCGGCGCGCGGGAGCTTCGACCTGCTGCTCGCCAACCTCCCCTACGTGAGCGAGTCCGACTGGGAGGGCCTGCAACCCGAGATCCGCGAGCACGAGCCCCGCAAGGCGCTCGTCCCGGGCCCGACCGGGCTCGAGGCGATTCGCTCGCTGCTCGCCCGCATCGCCGCCGACCCCTCGCTGGCGCGAGCGGCCGCGCTCGAGGTGGGGGCGGGCCAGGACCGCGAGGTTGCGGCCCTGCTCGAGCAGGCCGGGTTCGACCGGGTCGAGGCGCGCCCCGACCTGGCCGGGATCCCCCGGGCCGTGGTGGGCCACCGCTCGTGACCGAGGTCGTCTCGATCGAGAGCGACGGCGCAGCCGCGGCGCGCGAGGCGCTGGAGCAGACGATCGCGGACGGCGGCGTCGCCGTCTTCCCGGCCGACACCCTCTACGGCCTCGGCTGCGACCCGCTGAACGCCGCGGCGATCGCCCGCATCCACGCGATCAAGGGGCGCGACGACGGCAAGCCCTCGGCCGTCCTCTACTTCAACCCGCTGGCGATGCGCGAGCTGATCTCCGGGATCGGGCCGGGCGCGCGCGCGGCGATGGGCGCGCTGCTGCCCGGGCCGGTGACGCTCGTGATCGCAAACCCCGAGGGGCGCTACCCGCTCGCCTGCGGCGAAGACCCCGGCCGGCTTGGCGTGAGGCTGATCGAGGGGCCCCTGCTGGGTGTGGCGCTGCCCCTGTTCCAGACGAGCGCGAACCCGAGCGCCGCCGCCGCCCCCGCGAGCTTCGAGCGGATCGACCCCGCGGTGATCGAGGCCGCGGACATCGCGATCGACGGCGGCGAGCTGGGGGGTGAGCCCTCGACCGTGATCGACGTCACCGCGCTCGAGGCCGGCGGGGACTGGGAGCTGCTGCGCGAGGGGGCGCTGTCGGCCGCCGAGGTCGCCGCCCGGCTCGAGCTCGACTAGTCCACAGACTCGGCGGCGGCGCGCGCCGACTCCAGCGTCGGGTAGACGGCGACCGAGAAGAGCTTGCCGTCGCGCATCACGATGACGCCGAAGGCCCGCTGCTCGGTTTCGATCCCGGTGGTCTTGCCGCGAGCGTGGAGCACGAAGCCGCCTACGATGACGCCGCCGACGGGCTCGAGATCGTCGGGAACGAACCGGATCCGGTCCATCGCCTCCTAGAGCGAGTCGAAGTAGCGCCGGACGCCGTCGTGGCCGCGGTAGGTGTCGGGCTCGGAGGAGAGCTCGGGAGGGGTCGTGAACACGGCCTCGGGGTGGACGCAGGGGATGAAGGCCTCGGTCCCCCGGTAGTTGAAGGCCTCGAAGGCCGCCCGGAGGGTCTGCAGGTCCGCCTCGCTCATCGCGGCAAGCCTATGACCGGGGCCGCCCCGGGCGGGTGCCGGAGGTGAATGGCGGCGAGCTAGCTGTAGTTCCTAGCCCTCGGCGACGGCGATGCCCACGGAGCGCACGAACAGCTCCCTCGCCGCCTGGAGCTCGGGGGCCGGACCGGTTTCGATCCGCTCCAGCGCCAGCCCCTGCACCCCGGCCCGGATCAGGACCGTGATCGCCGGTGCCCGCTCCGGCGCGGGGCCGTCCTCGGCCTCGATCAGCAGCTCGGTGACCACCTGCCGCCAGCGGTCGTTGACCCGCGCGAGCGTCTCCCGCACCTCCGGGTCCACCACCGAGACCGCGGCGAGGTCGAAGTAGAGGCGGGGGACGCGCGGGTCCTCGTCGGCGATGCCCTCGATGCTGATCGCGATCCCCCGGGTCACCTGCTCGACCGTCCGAGCCCCGCCGATCTCGGCCAGGACCCGCTCGGTCACCATCTCGCCGAGCTCGCCGCCGACGGCCTCGACCAGGCCGGCCTTGGATCGGTAGTGGTAGACGAGCAGCGCCTTCGACTCGCATGCGCGGGCGGCGACCTCGGCGACGGTGAGGCCCGCGTAGCCCTCGTCCTTCATCGTCTCGATCGCCGCGGCGAGGATGCGCTCCTTGGCGCCGGTCGAGGGCCGCCCTCGTCTCGCGGGGGCGGCGGAGGCGGCGGGGCTCACGCCTCGCTGGCCGCCGTCAGCATCGCCGGGTCCAGGCCCATCGCGGCGAGCTTCTTCGACAGCGCCTTCAGCGAGTACTCGAAGATCTCGCTCGAGTGGTAGAAGGGCGTCTCGAAGTCGTAGGGATCGTCGACCCACGGCGGCACGAACACGAGGCTCGCGACGGGCAGCGTCTCCTGCAGGGTCCGCTCAACGATTCGGGCGTTGGCCGGGTCGTCCTTGATCGCGTCGGCCAGGAACTTGACGCCGAAGCCGACGTGGCGCGACTCGTCGCGGTTGACGGCGGTGAAGCCGGCCGTGAAGCCGGGGAACCAGTTCCGCTCCTTGAGGTTGCGGATGATGAAGCGGGCCCCGGTCAGGGCCAGCGTTCCCTCGATCACGATCATGTAGACGGTGATGCCGCGGACGAGCGAGGCGAAGTCGCTCGGGTCCTTGCGCAGGTTCTCGGCGCACTCGTGCAGGATCCCGTCGAACAGCTCCTCCCACTGCTCGTTGACGTTGTTGCGCTGCTTGCCGAGCATGTCCCCGATCGACGAGGCCTTGATCCCGAGCACCTCGCGGTAGAAGCGGTCGAAGAAGACCATGTGCTTGGCCTCGTCGGAGATCTGCGTCGTCAGGAAGACCTGGGCCTCGTGGGAGGGGGCGCCGATCGCGAACGGCAGCAACTCGATCGTGACCCGCTCCTCGCCGAGGAAGAACTGGGAGAAGCCGAACAGCAGGAACCTGCGCTCGTCCTCGGTGATCAGGTCGGGGTCGGCCCATTGGCGGGCGTCCTCGCTGAAGTCGAAGTCCTCGGTCGACCACTGCTGCCGCTGCCAGCGCATGAACAGCTTCTCGTAGGAGGGGGCCGCCTCGATGATGCGGTCGAGGCCGCTCATCACCTTGTCGATGTCGGCGTCCATCAGCACCGCCAGCGCCTCGTCCTCGGTCTGCAGCTCCGTCGCTCCGTTGCCACCGTTCTCGCTCACGCCGCTCCTCTCGCCGCCGTGGTCCGCGTTCCGGCGCAATACTTACCTTATGGTCAGTAAATTTGCAAGCCGCGGGCGCGGGCTGGGCACGCGGCGCCGCCGCCCCTAACGTGTCACCCTGATCGACCGGCAACCTGCGGAGGACCTGAAATTGAGCGAGCTACCCGACGACTTCCAAACGGCGTCCCTGGCCGAGGTCGATCCCGACATCGCCAGGGTCCTCGACCGCGAGCTCGTCCGCCAGCAGGGGACGCTGGAGATGATCGCCTCCGAGAACTTCGTGCCCCAGGCGGTGCTGCAGGCGGCCGGCTCGGTGCTGACCAACAAGTACGCGGAGGGGTATCCCGGCAAGCGCTACTACGGCGGCTGCGAGGAGGTCGACGTCGCCGAGCAGCTCGCGATCGACCGCGCCAAGGCGCTGTTCGGCGCCGAGCACGCCAACGTCCAGCCCCACGCCGGCGCCCAGGCCAATAACGCCGCCTACATGGCGCTGCTGGAGCCGGGCGACATGATCATGGGCCTGGCGCTCGACCACGGCGGCCACCTCAGCCACGGCATGAAGCTGAACGTCTCGGGAAAGCTCTATGAGGTCGTGCCCTACCACGTCGCCCGCGAGGACTACCGGGTCGACATGGAGGAGGTGGCGAAGCTCGCCGAGGAGCACAAGCCGAAGCTGATCGTCGCCGGCTGGTCGGCGTATCCGCGCCAGCTCGACTTCGCCGCCTTCCGCGAGATCGCCGATTCCGTCGATGCGCGGCTGATGGTGGACATGGCCCACTTCGCGGGCCTGGTCGCCGCCGGCGAGCACCCGAACCCGGTCGAGCACGCCGACGTCGTCACCACCACCGTGCACAAGACGCTCTGCGGGCCCCGCAGCGGCATCATTCTCTGCCGCGAGGAGCTGGCCGCCGACATCAACCGCGCGGTGTTCCCGGGCCAGCAGGGCGGCCCGCTGATGCACATCATCGCGGCCAAGGCCGTGGCGCTGGGAATCGCGGCCAGCGAGCCCTTCAGGGCGCGCCAGCGCCAGACGATCGCCAACGCGCGGGCCCTCGGCGAGGGTCTGATGGCGGCCGGGATCGAGGTGCTCACCGGCGGCACCGACGTGCATCTGGTGCTGACCGACCTGACCCCCACCGGCGTCTTCGGCAAGGAGGCCGAGCTGCGCCTGGAGGCGGTCGGGATCACCGTCAACCGCAACACGATCCCCTTCGACGAGCGGCCGCCGATGGACCCCTCGGGGCTTCGCATCGGCACCCCCGCGCTGACCACCCGCGGCCTGGTCGAGGACGACATGCGCGAGATCGCCGAGGTGATCGCCGGTGCGCTGGCCGAGGACTTCGACTCGCAGAAGGGTGCGCTCCTGGATCGCTCCAAGGCCCTGATGGAGAGGTACCCGCTCTACCC
>VGBV01000042.1 GCA_016870325.1 Actinomycetota bacterium | reverse complement strand
GGGCGCCGAGCCGGAGGCCGAGGCCGCCGCCGTGCGCCTGGCGAGCTGCCCGGGCGCCGTCCTGCGCGGCTTCCGCTGCGGCCGGATCGAGGTCCCCTACGAGCGCGCCGACCCCTCGCTCGGCACGATCGGGATCGGCTTCGCGGTCCGCCGGCGCGAGGACCGCTCCCGGGCCCGCCTGGGAACGATCTTCGCCGCCGAGGGCGGCCCCGGCTACTCATCCACCGGCAGCGCCCGCGAATACGTCGCCACCTTCGGCGGATTGCTGGAGCGGCGAGACCTCGTGCTCGTGGACATGCGCGGAACCGGGTTCTCCCGCGCCCTGCGCTGCCGCGGCTCCCAGGCCGGCAGGCTGAAACCGCAGAAGGTCGTCGCCAACTGCGCCTCCGAGCTCGGCGAGCGCTTCTTCTCCTACCGGACCTCGGCCGCCGCCGACGATCTCGACTCGGTGCGCCGAGCGCTCGGCATCGGGCGCATCTCGCTCTACGGCGACTCCTACGGCACCTTCCTCGCGCAGTCCTACGCGTTCCGGCACGGCGAGGGCCTGCGCTCCCTCGTCCTCGACTCCGCCTACCCGCTCAGCGGGGAGAGCCCCTGGTACCCGAGCGGCCCCCGCACCGGCATGCGGTCGCTGCGCCTCGCCTGCGCGCGGGCGCCCGCCTGCGCCGGCGACGCCCGCTCCAGGCTGCGCCGGGCCGTGGCGAAGCTGCGGCGCAACGGTCACAGCCCGGTGCCGCTGCTGAACTCGATCTGGGCGGCCGGCCACAGCCCCCCCAAGGCCTACCTCGCGATCGACTCCAGGCTCCGCTCGCTGCTGCGCAGCTCGCCACGTCCCTACCGGACATCGACCGCGTTCTCCGCGGCGAGCCCCGGGCCGCCGCCCGGCCGCGGCCATCGCGGCGGCGTCAAGGCCTATTCGAGCGCGGACGAGATGGTCGTCAGCTGCAACGACTACCCGATGCTGTGGAAGAAGCAGGCGACCCGCGCCGAGCGTCGCAAACAGCTGAAGCGCTCGATTGAGAGCTACCCGCGCCGCCGCTTCGCCCCGTTCCTGCCTGCCGAGGTCGCGCGCTCGATCTTCCTCGCCTACCGCTACTGCCTGACCGCGCCCCCGCCCGGCCCCCTGTACGAGCCCCCGCAGCCGCCCGGCGTGAAGGCCCCGCGCGCACCCGTGCTGGTCGTCTCAGGCGAGATGGACGACGTCACCACCCCGATCGAGGGGCGCTACGCGGCCCGCGACTTCCCCAACGCCCGCCGGCTCGTCGTCCGCAACGCCGGTCACGTCGACGCCCTCTACTACCCCAAGCGCCGTGCCGCCCGCGCGATCAGGGCGTTTCTCGCGCGCCACGGCTAGCCGGCCGCACACGCATGACGGCCCCTAGATCTGAATCGACTTGACCTCGAGGAACTCCTCGAGGCCGAAGCGGCCGAGCTCGCGGCCGTGGCCGGACTGCTTGTAACCGCCGAAAGGCGCCATCGGGTTGAAGGTGGCGCCGTTGATCTGCACCTGGCCTGTGCGCATGCGCCGCGCGAACGCTCTCGCGCGCTCGGGGTCAGCCGACCAGACCCCGCCGTCGAGGCCGTAGACGGTGCCGTTGGCGATCTCGGCCGCCTCGTCCTCGTCGTCGTAGGGGATGATCGAGAGCACCGGGCCGAAGATCTCCTCCTGGGCGATCGTCATCTCCGGGGTCACCTCGCTGAACACGGTCGGCGCCACGAAGTAGCCGCGCTCCAGGCCCTCGGGCGCCTCGGCGCCGCCGGCGACCAGCTTCGCCCCCTCCTCGGTGCCCTTGGCGATGTAGGAGCGCACGCGCTCGCGCTGGGCCTCGGAGACGAGCGGGCCCATTCGCGTCCCGTCGGCGAAGGGGTCTCCGGGGGTGATCATCTCGGCCGTCCCCGCCGCGATCTGCTCGGCCTCGGCGAGCCTCGCGCGCGGCACCAGCATCCTCGTGTGGGCGCTGCAGGTCTGGCCGGAGTTGAGGAAGCAGTTGGCGACGCCGTAGGGGATCGCCTTGCCGAGGTCGGCGTCGTCCAGGATCACGTTGGCGGACTTGCCTCCCAGCTCAAGCGAGACCCGCTTCACGTTCTGGGCCGCGGCCTCGCTGACCAGCTTGCCAGCCCTGGTCGAGCCGGTGAAGGAGACCATGTCGACGCCGGCGTGGGCGGCGATCGCGGCGCCGACCTCGGGGCCGAAGCCGGTCACCAGGTTGAAGACGCCCGCGGGCAGCCCCAGCTCGTCGATCACCTCGGCCAGCACGAAGGCGCTCAGCGGCGTCACCTCGCTCGGCTTGGCCACCACCGAGCAGCCGGCGGCGAGCGCGGGCGCCACCTTGGCGCAGAGCTGGTGCAGGGGGTAGTTCCAGGGGGTGATCGCGCCGACGACCCCGATCGGCTCCCGCACGACCTCGGAGTTGCCGACCCGCTCGGTCCAGGCGACCTCCCGCGCGACCTGCGCGGTGCCCCCGAAGTCCATCGCCGGCAGCCCCGCCTGGATCGTGCGCGACTGCGCCAGCGGCATCCCCACCTCGGCGGCGATCAGCGCCGCCAGCTCGTCGCCGCGGGCGGCGACCGCCGCGGCTATCCCCTCGAGCGTGTCCAGCCGCGTCTCCAGCGGCGCCTGCGACCAGGCCTCGAAGGCGGGGCGCGCCGCGGCGACCGCGCGGTCGACGTCCTCGGGGGTGCCCTCGGGGACGGTGCCGATCACCTCCTCGGTGGTGGAGTCGATCACCTCGATCGAGCCCGTGCCGGCCGGCTGGACCCACTCCCCCCCGATGTAGAGGCGGTCGCGGGTGACCGGCTCGCTCGGATGGCCGGGGGTGGCCGCTGCCGGGGCCTCAGTTGCCAACGGGGATCTCCCGGTCGGCCTCGGATGCGGTGGGAACGGCCGCGCCGGCGTCCTCGGCGATCGCCTCGGCGGCGCGCCGCGCCAGCGCCATGATCGTGATCATCGGGTTGGTCCCCGACGCGGTCGGGAAGGCGCTCGCGTCGCCGATCCAGACGCCCTTGGTGTCGTGCAGCTCGCCGCGGGGGTCGGCCACAGAGGTCTCGGGGTCGGCGCCCATCCTGCATGTCCCCATCTGGTGGGCGCTGAACAGCCGGTGGCCGCCCATGCGGAAGGGGACGCGCTGGATCCCGTCGATGTAGGCGTCGAGGTCGTCGCCGCGGCGCCAGGTGGGCGCGCCGCCGGCGAGCGCGGTGATCGTGTGCGCCCCGGCCGCCTCGTGCAGCCTGGCCTGCGCGTCGAGGCCCCGGCGCAGGTTGGCGACGTCGACCTCGTCGCTGACCGAGTACATCGGCACGGCCTCGCCGGCGGCGTCGATGCCGACGCTGCCGTGGCCGCGGTCGCGGGTGAGCCCGATGAAGGTGCCGCCGTTGCGGAACTGGGTCATGCGCTGCTTGTGGTCGGCGCCCGAGGTCCAGGGCGTGGCCGAGCCGATCAGCCCCGGCGCGTACTGCGCGGTCTCGACCAGCAGCCCGTAGCCGTCGCCGGTGTTCGCGAACTCGTCGCAGAGCGCCGCCTGCGGCGGTCCCCACCAGGCCCGCTGGTCATCGCCGTAGACGCCGAAGACCGCGGTGCAGGGATGCAGGCGCAGGTGCTGACCGGCGGCGGGGCCGCCGATGCCCGAGCGCAGCAGCAGCGCCGGGGACTCGAGCGAGCCCGAGGCGACGACCACCCGCGGCGCCCTTACCGTGAGCTGCGCCGTGCGGCCCTCGGGGTCCATCCAGCCGTGGGTCGCCTCGACGCCCGCGGCGCGGCCTCCCTCGACGATCAGCTTCGAGGCGCGGCAGTCGGCGATCAGCCTGGCGCC
Source organism: Actinomycetota bacterium (assembly GCA_016870325.1). GTDB lineage: Bacteria > Actinomycetota > Thermoleophilia > Solirubrobacterales > 70-9 > VGBV01. Next base: position 12,277 of record VGBV01000042.1, on the reverse strand, counting down.
GTGCGCCTGGGCGTCGGCGAGCCAGGTGCGGTCGGCGCTGCGCTTGCTGCCCGACTGGTCGCCGAAGCCCGTGTAGGCGGCGTGGATGGGGTCATAGGTGTCGGGATCGGCGTTGCGCGTGATCCGGGCGAAGCTCCAGCCGAGCGCCTCGCAGGCCTCGGCCATGCGCTGCTGCGGGCCGTTCAGGTCAGAGCAGGAGTCGGTCACGCCGAGCCGCTCCCAGACGGCGTCCAGGTGGCGGTCGAAGTCGGCGCCGTCGAGGCCCTCCAGCCCGTGCTCGGAGGCCCACTGCTCGCGCACGTGCGGCTTCGTCCGCAGGCAGTTGGTCCAGTTGATCGTGGTGCCGCCGCCCAGGGTGGTGCCGGACATCAGGCTGACGTTGCCGTCCGCCGTCGGCGTCGGCCCGCCGCGCCAGTACATCTCCTGGTAGGCCTTGAACTCGAGCTGCGCGAAGTCGGACTCGTTGAAGTAGCCGGCCGCGTCGAGCACGACGACGTCGAGGCCGCGCTCGGCCAGGGTGGCGGCGATCACGGCGCCCCCGGCGCCGGAGCCGACGATGCAGACGTCGGCCTCGATCTCCTCGTCGCCGGAGGGCCGGTGCGCCTCGAGCGTCTTCGGCACCTCGGGCGCCGGTGAGACCGGGCCCGGGTAGCCGAGCACCCGCCAGTTCACGTTCTGCCCCTCGGCGTCGGGCGCGCCGTAGGTGATGAACAGGGTCATCCCGACCAGGGCCGCGACGCCGGCCCCGGCCTCGGGACCGGAGAGCGAGACGTTGCGCAGGATCTGCTCCCGCGACGCCTGGCTCGGCGCCCGCAGGATCCCCTGCGCCCCGATCGCGTCGATCAGCTGCGCAAGACCGGCGCGCATGGCCTCGTCCGGGATGCCGTCGATCAGCTGCTCGACGCCGAGGTCGATGCCCATCTGGGTCGCGCTGCGACCCCAGAAGCCGTCGGGATCTGGCTCGCGCTCGATCGGGGGCACCACCGTGTCGCAGATCGCCGCCAGCACCTTGCGCTCGGCCTCGCCCAGCGCGCCGGTGGTCTGCTCCTCGGCCACGAGCAAGACTCTAATGCCCCGAGGCTCAGGTCAGCACGAAGTAGTCGCGGTGCACGGCCTCCTCGGAGGCGTGGGGCAGCAGCTCGCGCACCTGCTCGCTGCGCATCCCCTTGATCCTCCGCAGCTCGGCGGCCGAGTAGTTGACGATGCCACGGCCGATCGGCTCGGATTCGGCCTCCCCCGCGCCGCGCACCTCGACCGCGTCGCCGGCATCGAACTCGCCCTCGACCTCGGTGATCCCGACGGGCAGCAGGCTGCTGCCCGCCTCGCGCAGGACGCGCGCGGCGCCCTCGTCCACGAGCAGCGTGCCCTGGGTCGGCTTCGCGTAGCGCAGCCACAGCTTGAAGCTCGAGCCGCGCTCCTCGTGGGGCGCGAAGCGGGTCCCGACGGCCTCCCCTCCCGCCGCGGCCAGCAGCGTCCCGGCCTTGGTCCCGTCGCAGATCACGGCCGGGATGCCGGCGGCGCCCGCCATCTCCGCCGCGGCGGCCTTGCTGCGCATCCCCCCGAGGCCGAAGGGCGACGTGTGCTCCCCGATCTCGTAGTCGCCGAGCTGGGCGGGGTCGGAGACCTCGGCGATCAGCTCCGCACCGGGATCGCGGTTGGGATCGGCGCTGTGCAGGCCCGGCGTATTCGTCAGCAGCACCAGCAGCCTCGCCTCGATCATGATCGCGACCTGGGCGGCGAGGAAGTCGTTGTCGCCGAAGGTGATCTCGTCGGTGGCGGTTGTGTCGTTCTCGTTGATCACGGGGACCGCGCGCCAATCGAGCAGGCGCCGCAGGGTCTGTCGCGCGTTCAGGTAGTGGGTGCGGCGCTGCAGGTCCGCGGCCGTCAGCAGCACCTGGGCGGCGTGGATCTCGCCGGCGGCCGCGAGCCGCTGCTCGTAGGCCCTGAACAGCGGTCCCTGGCCCACCGCCGATGCCGCCTGCAGCTCGTCGATCGCGCGCGGGCGGGCGGGCATCTCCATGATCCGCATCCCGCGCGAGATCGCGCCCGAGGTGACCATGACCACGTCCTCGCCGCCGCCGTGCAGCTCCCCGACCTGCGCGCAGACGGCGTCGAGCACCTCGGCGCGCGGGGCGCCGTCGTCGGCGGAGACGATCGAGGATCCGAGCTTCACGACCAGGGTCATGGCGGCGAGTCTAGGCCGGGGAGGCGGCGGCTACGCCGGGTCGAACTCGAACTCGGCCTCGCCCACGACGAGCTCGTCGCCGCGCTCGAAGCCGGCGCGCTCGAGCTCGGCGATGACGCCGATCTCGCGCAGGCGGCCCTCGAGGTAGTCGAGCGCCTCCTGGTTGGCCAGGTCGTGGCGCGCGAACAGCATCTCGATTCCCCGCCCCCTCACCCGCCAGCGGCCCTCGCCGGCCGCCTCGACCTCGAAGCCCTCGTCCTCCCCGGGCCGATAGACGCGGTGCTCGACCTCGAAGCCCTCCCCGTCGGCGGCGGCGCCCTCCCGCGCAGCGGCGGCGACCGACCGCCCCTCCGGCAGCGCCGCCAGCATCGCGCGGCGCAGCTCGTCCAGCCCGACCCCCGTGGCCGAGGAGATCGCGACCACGTCGGCGACCGTCCCACCCAGCCTCGCCTTCCACTCGGCGACGAGAGCCTGCGCGCGCTCGAGCGGGACCAGGTCGGCCTTGGAGAGCGCGACGACCTCGGGCAGCCGGTTCAGCCTCGCCCCGTAGGAGCCGAGCTCGCCGCGCACGGTCTCGTAGTTGTGCTCCGGCTCGCCGTCGGCGGGCTCGACCTCGACCAGGTGCACGAGCAGGCGGCAGCGCTCGACATGCGCCAGGAACTCGTGCCCGAGCCCGGCCCCCTCCGCGGCGCCCTCGATCAGCCCGGGGATGTCGGCGAGCACGACCTGGCGCTCGTCGAGATCGATCGTGCCGAGCGCGGGCTCGAGCGTCGTGAACGGGTAGTCGGCGACCTTGGGCGCGGCCCTGGTGATCCGCGCCAGCAGCGAGGACTTGCCGGCGTTCGGCAGCCCGATCAGGCCGACGTCGGCGAGCAGCTTCAGCCGCAGCTCGATCCAGCCCGACTCGCCCGCCAGCCCGCGTTCGGCGAAGCGCGGCGACTGCCGGGTCGAGGTCGCGAAGCGCTTGTTGCCGTGCCCGCCGCCGCCGCCGCGGGCGACGACCACGCGCTGGCCGTCGGCGAGCAGCTCCGAGCTGGAGCCGTCGAGGGCGGTGACGACCGTCCCCGGCGGCACCGCGACCAGCCGGTCATCCCCCCGCTCTCCATGCTTGCGGGCCCCCTGCCCGTGCGTGCCGCGCCCTGCGCGGAAGTGCTTGCTGCGCCCTAGCGAGGCGAGGTCGCGCCGCCCCGCCTCGCAGACCAGCACGACGTCGCCGCCGCGCCCGCCGTCGCCGCCGTCGGGCCCGCCCTTGGGGACGTGCGCCTCGCGGCGGAAGCTGACGACCCCGCCGCCGCCGCGCCCGCCCTCGACGTAGATCTTCGCCCGGTCATAGAGCACAGGGCGACGTTAGCGTTCGCCTACCCGCCGAGTGGACGGGAATCGGGGCTATGGGCCGGATCCGCGTCCACTCGGCGCAGGCTCGGATGCGTCGCGTCCGCAAGCGACCGCTCTCAAGCAGAGCCGTCTTGCGACCCTTCGACTACGGAGATCGTGCGGCCGCGGCGGCCGGAGTCGAACTTGACGACGCCGGCGCGCGTGGCGAAGATCGTGTGGTCGCGGCCGAGGCCGACGCCGTCGCCGGGGCGGAAGCGGGTTCCACGCTGGCGCACGATGATCTCGCCGCCGCCCACCTGCTGGCCGTCGAAGACCTTGACGCCGAGGTACTTGGGGTTGGAGTCGCGGCCGTTGCGGCTGGAGCCGAGCCCCTTCTTATGAGCCATCGCCGTCCTCCTCCTTCTTGGCCGCCGGTTTCTCCGCGGCGGTCTGCTTGGCGGCCGGCTTGCGCGAGAGCATCTTCAGGTCGGTCACCTCGAGCCTGGTCAGCTCGGAGCGGTGCCCTTGGCGCTTGCGGTAGCCCTTCTTGGCGCGGTACTTGAAGACCCGGATCTTGGGGCCGCGCTCGTGGCCGGCGACGGTGGCCTCGACCTTGACCTTCTCCAGGTCCTTGCCGACGATCATCTCCTTGTCGGAGAAGGCGACGGGGCGAAGGGTGACCTTCGCCCCCTCGTCATCGGGCAGGCGGTCCACGAGCAGGGTCGTCCCCTTCTCGACCTTGTACTGCTTTCCACCTGTCTCCACTACCGCGTACATGACCGTTTAGTCCTTCTTGGCGCCTGCGCCGGCGCGAGAGCGGCGCCTGCCGCCCCTGCTGCCTCGGCGGCCGCGCTCCTTGGAGTCGTCGGAGTCGCTCGATTCTAGCTTCTCGGAGTCCCCGGATCCGGCTCCGTTGCCATCCTCCAGCAGGGTCGCCGTCGCCGAGGAGCGCCCGACGCCGTCGATCCTGACCAGCCGGCGCTCGCCGATGTGGCCACCCCCGCCGGCGACGCTGACGATGTAGGAGTCGACGCGCGCGATCGCGTCGTCGACGTTGTACATGTGGGGCTCCTCGATGGTGACGAGCACCTCGTCTTCGACCGCGAACGGCAGTGCCTGCTGCTCGATCTCCTCATGCGTGCCGGTCTCCTCGACCGCGAAGGTGTCGAGCGGCAGCGCGTCACCTCCCTTGAAGTGGAAGCGCTTGCCCGTCTGCCCCTCCAGCTCTGCGAGGCCCGAGTCGGGTGAGAGCAGCTCGCCCGCGACGCGCGGATTGACCCGGACCAGGTAGGCCTCGGGCTCGGGCTGCTTGGCGATCACGTCGCCGAGCTTGCGCACGATCTCGATCGCGACCGTCTCCTCGGAGGAGACGACGCCCTCCCCCTCGCAGGTCGGGCAGCGCTTGGTCAGGATCTCGCGCACGCCGTCGGTCACGTTCTGGCGCGTCATCTCGACCAGCCCCAGCGGCGAGACCTCGACCACGTAGGTCTTGGTCCGGTCCTCCTCGAGCGCCTTGGTCAGCGTCTTCAGCACCTGGTCGCGGTTGCGCGCCCGCGCCATGTCGATGAAGTCGATCACGATGATGCCGCCGATGTCGCGCATGCGCAGCTGGCGCACGACCTCCTCGGCGGCCTCGACGTTGACCTTGGTGATCGTGTCCTCCAGCCGTCCCTTGCCCCGGCCCGTGAACGAGCCGGTGTTGATGTCGATCACGGTGAGAGCTTCCGCGTAGTCGATCATGAGATAACCGCCCGAGGGCAGGTCCACCCGGCGGCTCAGCACCGACTTGAAAGCGTCCTCGACCTTCCACTTCTCCAGCAGCGGCGTCTTCGCCTTGTAGAGCTCGACCGAGTCGGCCAGCTCGGGGGCGGTCCGCTGCAGGAACTTGGTCACGCGCTCGTGCTGCTTGGCGTCGTCGATCACGGCGCCCTCGAACTCCTCCACGAGCACGTCGCGGACGACGCGGATCGAGAGGTCGGCCTCCTGGAAGACCATCTCGCCGACCTCGGACTTCGCCGCGCGCTGCTCGACCACCTCGTCGAGGCGGTGCAGATAGGCGATCTCGCGCTTGAAGTCCTCCTTCTTGGCGCCCTGGGCGGCGGTGCGGACGATGACGCCGCCGCCGCCGATGTCGACGCCGTCGATCAGCTTGCGCAGGCGCTGGCGCTCCTTGTCGGCGAGGCGCTTGGAGACGCCGATGCCGCCGCCCTGGGGCATGTAGACGAGGTAGCGGCCGGCGATCGAGAGCTGCATCGAGAGCCGGGCGCCCTTCGTCTTCAGCGGGTCCTTGACGACCTGGACGACGATCTCCTGGCCGGGCTTGATCAGCTCGGCGATGCTGCGGCCCTTGCCGCGGCCCCGCCTGGGGACGGCCTTGCCGTCGGGCATCACGATCTCGTCCACGTGCAGGAAGCCGTTGCGCTCGAGACCGAGGTCGACGAACGCCGCCTCCATGCCGGGCAGGACGTTGTCGACCTTGCCCTTGTAGATGTTGCCGACGATCGAACGGCGGCCGCGGCGCTCAACGTAGAGCTCCGCGACCTTCCAGTCGCCGCCGGGGGCCGGCTTCTTGCGCCGGCCGTTGCCCTTGTCCCGGGCAGGGGTTCCTTTGCCCTCGAGCACGGCGACCCGAGTCTCACTCGGATCGACGCTGACGAGGATTTCCTTCTTCATGTGTTTCCTTTCCGCGCTGAGCGGAGCCCGAACGCGGCGGCGGGGCGCCCGGCGTGATGCCGGCGCCCGCGCCCTGCACCGCCGGGCCTGCCGGCGGTCGCGCGCGTGTCGTTTGTGGCTTGGGTGGGCTCTTTGTGTGTCAGCGCAACAGTGGGGTAGGTGCCCTGCTGTCGCGGCTGGCCAGCTGCGCCTGGACGTGAATGCTCTGGAGCAACCCGATCGCCATGAAGGTGACCAGCACCGAGGACCCGCCGTAGCTCATCAGCGGCAGGGTGATCCCGGTGACGGGCATGATTCCCAGATTCATGCCCACGTTGACGAAGACCTGGCACACGATCATCGCGGCGATGCCGCCGGCGATCAGGGTCCCGTAGAGGTTCTTCGAAAGCGTCAGTAAGCGCAGCGCCCGCCATACGAGCAGGGCGTAAAGGGACAGAACGAATGTGGCCCCGAGGAACCCGTAGCGCTCCCCGATCACGGCGAAGATGAAGTCCGTGTGATGCTCGGGGAGGAAGTTGAGCTCGGTCTGTGATGCCTGATCGCCGCGGCCGGTCCTTTCGCCGGCGCCGATTGCGATCTCGCTCTGATTCAGCTGGTAGCTCGAATCCGATGGGTCCTGACTGGGGTTGAGAAAGCTCGTCAGCCGTTCCTGCTGGTAGTCCTGCAGGAGCGGCATCCCGGCCGCCGGGGCGAGGACCAGGGCGAAGGCGGCTACCGCCGCCACCGCAGCCCCGATCGCCGCGAAGTGCTTCCACGGCACCCCGGACAGGAACAGGATCGCGAGTGTGATCACCCCGATCACGAGTGCCGTGCCGAGGTCGGGTTGTAGGAAGACGAGTGCGGCCGGAACCAGGCCGATGGCCAGGATCCGGACGGTCGAGCGCCAGGAGGCGCCGCGGCGCCGGTACTCGATCACGAAGGCCGCGAGCGAGACGATCAGCAGCACCTTGGCCAGCTCGGATGGCTGGAAGCGGAAGTAGGGGAGCTCGATCCAGCGGCGCGAGCCGCGCGCGGCGGCGCCGAAGACGAGCACGAGGCAGATCGAGGCGACCATCGCCGAGTAGATGCCGACGCGGAGCTCGCGGAAGCGCGAGTAGTCGACGCGGGCGACGGCGAACATCAGCGCCACCCCGATCAGCGCATAGACGCTCTGGCGCAGGACGAAGAAGAGAGGGCTGCCGGGGACGTCGTCGGCGGTCGCCACGGCGAGCGTGAAGATCGAGAACGCGATCAACCCGAACGCGGCCGCCAGCATCAGCCCGTCCAGGTGGGTCAGGTTGAGCCGCTCGCCTACGCCGGTCCGGCGCGAGAGCATCGTCAGGGGGCGTGCCGCCTCCATCAGTCGAGGTTAGCCGTCATTCCAGGGTCTCCTGGCCGCTCGAGGCCGCGGGGGTGATCGGCAGCTGGAAGTACTTCTCCAGGATCCGCGCCGCCACGGGCGCCGCGGAGTCGGCGCCGAAGCCGGCGCGCTCGATCGTGACCGCGACCACGATCTCGGGGTCGTCGGCGGGCGCCAGCGCCACGAACCACGCCTGGTCGGGCAGCGGCAGGCCGCTCTCGGTGAATCCACGCTCGGCGGTCCCGGTCTTGCCCGCGACCGGGATCTCGAAGTTGCCGAAGACCGGGTAGGAGGTCCCGTCCTCCTCCATCGAGGCCCGCCGCAGCCCCGCCATCACCGTCTGGCGCGCCTGCTCGGGGATCTCCACGGTCCGCTTGGGAGCGGGTTCGATCTCCTGCAGCGGCTCCCCGGTGACGCTCTCCACGCCCTGGGCCAGGTGCGGGGTGACGATCGTGCCGCCGTTGCCGATCGCCGCGTAGACGAGCGCCATCTGCAGCGGGTTGGCCTGCACGTCGCCCTGTCCGACCGCGAGGTTGACGTTGTCTCCCCCGGTCCAGCGGCGGTCGGTGAGCTTCTGGCGGAAGAGGCGGTTGCGCCAGGCCGGGGTCGGCAAGATCCCCTCGAGCTCGGCCGGTAGGTCGATCCCGGTCGGCTCGCCGACCCCGAGCCGCGACGACAAATCCTGCAGCGCCCCGCCCCGTCCCTTGTCCACGTTCAGGTCCAGTCCCAGTTGGTAGAAGTAGGTGTCGACCGAGCGCTTGAGCGCGTCGCTCATGTTGACCGGGCCGTAGACCTGGTCGCCGGCGTTTCGCAGCTTCAGCACGTCGACCGCGAAAACGCCGTCGTCGTTGTAGATCTCCTCCGGGGTGATGATCCCCTCGCCGAGCGCAGCGATCGCTGTGATCGGCTTGTAGACCGAGCCTGTCGGGTAGGCGCCCTGGATCGCGCGGTTGGCGAGCGGCGCGTCGTTCTTCTTCGAGACCAGCGCCTTGTACTGGCCCTGGCTGATCGGGCGGGTGAAGATCTCGGGGTCGAAGCTCGGCGTCGAGCCCATCGCCAGGATCTCGCCGCTGTCGACCTCCATCGCGACGAAGGCGCCGGGCAGGCCGAAGGACCCGAGCGCGCCCTCGCCGAGCGCCTGCAGGTCGGCGTCGATCGTGAGCTTGACGTTGTCCCCGGCGCGCGCCGGCTCCCCGCGGAGCTGGCCCTCGGGCCGGCCGAGCGCGTCCACGGTGGTGCGGGTGGAGCCGGGCTTGCCGCCCAGGAAGCGGTCGTACTCGTACTCGATGCCCGACTGCCCGACCGAGTCGCCCTGCTCCAGGTTCGAGTACCGGGGCAGCTCGAGCTGCTCGGCGGTGACCTCGCCGACGTTGCCGAGCAGGTGGGCGCCGATCGTCCCCTGCCGGTAATCGCGCGCGAACACGCGCTCGACCGTGACCCCAGGGAAGCGCTCCTGGTTCTCGCGCAGGAAGAAGACGCGGCCGCCGCCGAGCCCGCGCTCGAGGATCACCGGGCTCGTAGGCGAGATCTTGCGCACGGCCTCGATCTCGGCCTCGATCTCGGCCGGGGTCATGCCCGTCACCGCCGACAGCCCCGACATCACCTGCTTGCGCTCGGCGCCCGGCTTCGGCAGATCGTCGGGGACCACCTGCAGCGCCAGGTCGGTCCGGTTCGAGACCAGGATCTTGCCGTCGCGGTCGACGATGTCCCCGCGCGGCGCCTGGATGCGGACCTCGCGGACCCGGTTGTCGTTCGCCTGCTCGCGGTAGGTGTCCCCGGAGAGGACCTGCAGGTACCAGAGCCGCAGGAAGATGACCGAGAAGACCGCGACCGCGATCCCGCTCACGATCGTCACCCGGCGCGACAGCTTCGAGCTGCGGGCGGGCGTCTCCTCTCCTGATCTGTGGCGGTACATCTCAGCCTCTCGAGTCCGCGGCGCGCGGGGCCACCGGCCTGCGTCCTCCGGGCCGGTCCTCGACCAGCGCGGGCCGCAACACAAGTCTGACGAGCTGGAAGACGGGAAGCGCAAGCAGAGCGCCCAGCAGTGACTTGATCAGGGCGTCCCGCACGACCAGCGGGCTGACGTCGGCGTCGATCCCGGTCCCGACCTGGATCGCCGCGAAGGCCAGCAGCCCGAGCAGCGTGAACACGCCCCCGAGCAGCGGCACGGCGCCGCGGGTGGGCCGGCCGACGCTCTCGCGGTAGCGGCCGGCGACGTAGCCGACCGCCATCTGCGAGGCGGCGAAGGCCCCCAGCGTCTGCATCAACAGGCAGTCCACCAGCAGCCCGATCGAGAAGCCACCGACGGCGCCCGAGACGCTGCCGCCGAGCAGGCCCAGCGTCATCACCACCAGCACCGCGCCGTCGGGGCTGGTCCCGAACAGCTCGACCCTGGCGAAGAAGGTCACCTGCAGCAGCGCCGTCAACAGCACCAGCGCCACCAGGCGCACCCAGATCTGCGGAGTGAGGATCATTCGCGGGCGCCTCCGCTTCGCGTCCGCTGCCGGCTCTGCATCGCCCTGCTCATTTCTCCACCAACACCTGGACGAACTGCATGTCGCGCAGGTCGGCGTAGGCGCGCAGCTCGACGCGCTGGTAGGCCTGCTGCTGCTCGAGCGAGGAGTCGGTGATGCGCCCGACCGGAATCCCCGGCGGGAACAGCGAGTCGAGCGCGTCGCCGGCGAAGCCCGCGGTGACCACGTTCTGGCCCTCGGCGATCTCCTCGCCGCGCTGAACGTAGTTGAGGAAGAGGTTCTGGGGGTCGCCGACGTCGGGCTCGACCACGCCCACCGAGCCCTCCGGCAGCACGCGGCCGGTGACCGAGCTGGTGGGGTCGGTGATCAGCTTCACCTGGGCGGTCCCCTTGGTCACCGCCGAGACCCGCCCCGCGAGCCCGTCGGCCGCGATCGCGGGGGCGTCGACGCGCACGCCGGCGCTCGTGCCCTTGTCGATCGTGATCGTCGAGTACCAGACGGTCGGCGAGCGCCCGACCACCCGCGCGGTCACCGCCTCGAACCCGGGCGGCACCAGGCCGCCCCCGGTCAGGCTCGCGAGGCGCCCGAGCTCGTCGGCCTGCCCCGCCTGGGTCTGGGCCCGGGAGAGCTCGTCCCGCAGCTCGGCCACCTGCTCTCGGAGCTGCTCGTTCTCGCCCCTGGCCTCGAAGGTATCGTCGAACCAGTTGACGAAGTCGCGGGCGGGCTTCAGCGCCCGGTCGGCGGCCTCGGCGAACGGTCCCAGCACGGTCGCGACGCCGCGCTGGGCGCGGTGCATCGGCCCCGCCTCGCTCTCGCGGAAGTAGAGGCTGAGCAGGGTCAGGGAGGCGACGACCAGCAGCAACAGGACTGCTCGCCGCCGGCGCACCTGCTTGCGATACATGCGTGGGTCCTCAAGTCTCGGGCCTCAGAAGCCTCGTCGGCGCCTGTGGGCTGCGCCGCTCGCGTCGGGAGTGACGAATGTAGCGAACAACCTGAAGCGCGCTGAAAGGCCCTTCCCCAACCGCGACCCGTCCACCACCACCCCCGAAGACCGCCAGGGGTTTCAGCTGCGGGGCACGAGTTCCGGCGCCAGTTCCAAGAGCAGCCCGACCGGCAGCCCGATCACGTTGGAGACGTCGCCCCTGACCTCTGCGACCAGCGCCGAGCCCAGCCCCTGGATCGCGTAGGACCCGGCCCGCCCCTCCCACTCGCCCGAGGCGAGGTAGGCCTCGAGCAGGGCCTGGGAGAGCTCGTGGAAGCGAACGGTCGAGGCGAGCACGCCCTGGCGCGCTCGGGCGAGCCCGTCCTCTCCGGACTCGGGCCCCATCAGAGCCACCGCGCCCAGCACCTCGTGCTCGCGGCCCGAGAGCCGCTCGAGGTGCTCGCGCGCCTCGTCGGGGTCCACCGGCTGCCCGAGCGCGGCGCCGTCGAGCGCGACCTCGGTGTCGCCGGCGATCACCAGCGTGCCGGGGGGCTCCATCGGCGCGATCGACGCGGCCTTCCAGCGCGCGTTCTCGAGCACCATCTCGCGCGGATCTCCCTCGGTCAGCTCCGTCACCCGCGGCTCGGCCACCTCGAACTCCACCCCGAGCCCCTCCAGCAGCGCCCTGCGCTGGGGAGACTGAGATGCCAGCACCACCCTCATCTGCCGCAGCGACAGGACCAGCGGCCCCGGCGCCTCAAAGTTCGGGGAACCAGATCCCGATCTCTCGGGATGCGGACTCCGGGGAGTCGGAGCCGTGCACGAGGTTGAAGGTGACCTCGCTGCCGAACTCGCCCCTGATCGAGCCGGCGTCGGCCTCGACGGGGTCGGTGGCGCCGATCACCTGTCGCGCGGCCTTGACCGCATTCGGGCCCTCGAGCACCATCGCCACCAGGGTGCCGCCGGTGATGAAGCTGACGAGCTCGCCGAAGAACGACTTCTCGGCGTGCTCCTCGTAGTGGACGTTGGCGAGCTCCTCCTCGGCCTGCATCAGCTTCAGCGCGACCAGGGAGAGGCCCTTGCGCTCGAAGCGGGCGATCGCCTCTCCGGTGAGGCGGCGCTCGAAGGCGTCGGGCTTGACGAGGACCAGCGTGCGTTCCACGGGGCGGGAAGCTAGCGCAGCGGGCGCGGAATCAGCCGCTCGAGCGGCTGCCGCCCCCGGAGGGACGCTGCTGGGCCTGGCGCGACTCGCCCTCGGCGACGGGCGCCGAGCGCTGGCGGCGGCTCGGGGAGTCTGAGCGCGGCTCTGCCGCGGAGCGCTCGGATGATGAGGATCCGCCCGCGGGCGCGCTGCGCGAGGGGCGGCTGCG
>VGBV01000041.1 GCA_016870325.1 Actinomycetota bacterium | reverse complement strand
GCCGCTGTTCTTCCTACTCACCTGGCTGGCGAAGGGGGTCGGCGAGCCTGTCGCCGGCGTTCGCTGGATCTCGTTGCTGGCAGGGTTGGCCGCAATTCCGCTCACCTACGTGCTCGGGTTGCTGACCGTGGGCCGCCGAGCCGCGGTTGTCGGTGCCGCGATCATGGCCCTGAGCCCTTTCCTGATCTTCTACTCGACCGAGGCTCGGGCCTATGCCCTGGTCATGGTCCTCGTTCTGATCGCAGCCGTCGCTGTGTTGATGGCCGTGCGAGAGGGAGGGGTCCTATGGTGGGTCGTCTACGCCGGCGCCGCCGCCGCCGCCGCCTATTCCCATTACACCTGCGTCTTCGCCCTCCTCGGGCTCTTCGCCTGGAGCTTCTTCGCCCACCGCGACTCGCGCCGGGCGTTGCTGATCGCTACCGCGGGAGCGGTTGTGCTCTACCTGCCGTGGCTGGGCGAGTTCGCCGAGGACAGCGGGGAGCCGGCATCAAAGATCATCGAGGCGCTGCACCCGCTGACGCTCGCCACGGCGAAAACCGACTTGGTCCACTGGTCGGTGGCGCACCCGATGGAAGCCGCCGGCGTCGTCCCGGGGAACCTTGCGCTGTGGCTGATAGGTTTCGGTGCCGCGCTCGGCGCGGTCGGCGTTGTGCTCAGGCTTCGCGGAGGCGAGCTCGCGTGGCGGCCCTCATCTGGGCTCGTGCTGGTACTCGTGCTGGCGCTGGCGACGCCAGTCGGCGCCGCGCTCCACAATCTCGTCGCGGACAGCGTCTTCATCCCGCGCAACTTCGCCGCCTCCTCTCCGGGCCTGGCGCTTGCCATCGCGGCGCTCGCAACCGGCGGGGGCGGGCGCCTGCGGGTGGTGGCTGTGGCGCTGCTGCTCGCGGGCTTCGCGATCGGGGCCGTGAAGATCCTGGATGAGGACCATCAGCGCCCAGACTATGCGGCCGCCGCCGAGTTCATCGAGGCCGGCGGGAACCCGGGCGCGCCGGTGATCGAGGTCGCCGCCCCGACGCCGGGGCCCCAGACCGCGCTCGAGGCCGAGCTCGCCGAACCAGGCGAGGCCGCGCCCCGGGACCGGACGGTCCACGTCGTCGGCTTCGCCCCGATGGACGAGCGGCTGGACGCCCGCGGCTCGGGCGCCCCGGGAATCCTGGATCCGCTGCCCGCGCCGACCGGGGCCGAGGTGGCGATCGCTGCCGTGCGCGAGGCCGGTTCGGGAAGGATCTTCGTCGTAGCTCCGGGCGCAGCGGACGAGCGCTCCCTTCGTGTGCCCGGCTCGCCAACGGCCGACTTCATGGCCGCCCTACCCGACCGCTTCCGTCAGATCGAGGCCCGCACTTTCCCCGGCTACTCGATCTTCCCGGTCACCGTTCATGTGTTCGAGAGCCGCCCCTGAGGAACCAGCCTCGGACCTGCGTTTGGTTTCCCTCAAGGGCTTCGCGCTGCGCCCTTGATCCTGCCGGCCGCTCGCCCAACCGGACGGCGCCGAGGAATGATCATCGGGAGGCCCTGCTCGCCGCGAGCTCGCGTAGATGCGGCCCGAATGTCCAATGGCGATTGAGGCTGAAGGTGGTCAGCACGACGATCGGCAGCGCCACGATCTCGCCGACGAACTCGCCGGCGCCGAGGCCCGCGACCAAGAGCGCCAACAGAGCGGTGTTCAAGCTCAGCCCGAACACGGCGACGGCGAGGTACTTGCCCATCATCGTGGCGCGATGGGCCGCGCGGCTGAAAGTCCAAATGCGGTTCCAGCTGTAGCCGTTAAGCGCGCCGGCGCTCCAGGCGATCGCGGCGGCCGCGGCGTAGTGGACCCCCAGCGAGACGAGCAGGGCATATAGCGCCAGCGTGATCACCGTGTTGCCTACGCCGACCACGGCGAATCTAGCGGCCCGGCGGCCCTCGACCGACACGGCTCAGTGCGCCAGCACCAGGCCGAGGAACTTCTTGGTGCGCTCGTGCTGGGGCCGGTCGAGCACGTCGGCCGGCTTGCCCTCTTCCATCACGACGCCCTCGTCCATGAAGACGACGGAGTCGGCGGCCTCGCGCGCGAAGCCCAACTCGTGGGTGACCACGATCATCGTCATGCCCTCGTCGGCGAGCTCGCGCATCACGTCCAGCACCTCCTTGACAAGCTCGGGGTCGAGCGCGCTGGTGACCTCGTCGAACAGCATCACCTCGGGGTCCATCGCCAGCGCCCGCGCGATCGCGACCCGTTGCTGCTGGCCGCCCGATAGCCGCTCGGGGTACTCGTCGAGCTTGTCGGCGAGCCCGACGCGCTCGAGCAGGCTCGCGGACTTGGCCCGGGCCTCGTCCTCGTTTCGCCCAGCACAGTCTGCTGAGCCATCGCCACGTTCTCGATCGCGTTCTTGTGGGGGAACAGGTTGAACTGCTGGAAGACCATGCCGACCTGCTGGCGCACGTAGTCGAGCTCCCAGCCCTCCTCTCCCTCGTCTTCCCCCTTGCAGATGCTCTTGCCCTCGAGCAGGATGTCGCCCTGCTCGGGCGGCTCCAGCAGGTTGATGCAGCGCAGCAGCGTGCTCTTGCCCGAGCCGCTCGGTCCGAGCACGCAGACCACCTGGCCCTTGCCGACCTCCAGGTCGATCCCGCGCAGGACCTCGAGCTCGCCGAAGCGCTTGTGTACCCCCTGGAGCTGGAGCATCGGACCGTCGGCCATCAGGTCCCGGCCCTTCCCCCGATGCTGCCCGCATGACCGACGTCCAGCGGTGACGCCGTCGCGCCGCCACCGCCGCGCGTGGTGCGCTTCTGCTGGCGGGCGATCAGCCGGTCGACGAGCCTCGCCAGCGGGATCGTCGCGAGCAGGTAGAGGATCCCGGCGCCGACTAGGACCGATGAGTTGAAGGTCTCGGCCTGCGCGTCGCGCCCGACCTGGGTCAGCTCGGTGTACCCCAGGACCAGCACCAGCGAGGTGTCCTTCATCAGCGCGATGATGTCGTTCAGCAGCGGCGGGACCACCTTGTTCACCGCCTGGGGCACGATCACCTGGCGCATCGCCTGCGAGTGGCTCATGCCCAGCGATCGCGCCGCCTCCATCTGGCCGCTGGGCACAGCCTCGATGCCGGCGCGGTAGACCTCGGCCATGTAGGCCCCATAGGTGATCGTGAGTGCGATCACCCCGTACCAGAATGGGTCCGGCAGGCCGAACCAGCGCGGAATGCCGAGGTCTCTGGGGAGGAAGCCCTCGACCGCGAAGGCGCCCAGGCTTCCCGAGACCAGCAGCATGATCAGGATCACGGGGATGCCCCGAAAGACGTCGATGTAGCCGATCGTGAGGCCGCGGATCGGGGCGGCGGCTTTTCCAGGCAGCTGTCGCAGGAAGGCGAGGACCAAGCCCCACGCCAGCGCCAGCACCCCCGAGATCATCGTCAGCAGGATCGTCTTCCAGAACCCGTCGAGCAGGTCGTGCCGGTAGTCCCAGACCTGCGGGATGTCGAAGTACTGGGTCCGGAACGGCTCGAGGTCGTCCCAGGCCCCGCCGACCGTGTTGTCCCAGATGTTCCCGAGCAGGACTATCGGATCCAACACGGCTCCTGCGGCCCGTTCATCGGGGTGAGCCTAGTCGAGAACCGGGCGCGACAACGACGAGGGGGGCGCCTCGCGGCGCCCCCCTCGACGAAACCGGACTCTCGACTCGACTACGGGTTCGTGGTCGTGCCGCCGGTCACGGCCTCCGGCGCATCGGTGCTGAAGTACTGCTGATACAGGTCGTTCAGCGTGCCGTTGTCCTTGAGCTCGCCCAGCGCGTCGTTCATCGCGTCGAGCAGTGCCGTGTTGTCCTTGGCGACCGCGAACCCGTAGAGCTCGTCGGTCGGGATCAGGGTGGCGATCTCGACGTCACCGTCCGCTTCGACCGCGTCCTGGGCGACCGGCTGATCGATGATCACCGCGTCGACCTGGCCGGAGCGCAGGGCGTTGATCGCATCCGGGCCCTCGGGGAATCCCCGGACCTCGGAGGCGTCGGTCTCATCGTTGGCGTAGGCCTCGCCCGTGGTCGCGTCCTGGGCGCCAACGATCTTGCCTGACAGGTCCTCGACCGTGGCGATGTCCGAGTCGGGCAGCACGATCAGCGCCTGCTGGGCCTCGTAGTACGGGTCTGAGAAGGAGACGGTCTGCTGACGCTCCGGCGTGATTGTCGAAGCGGCCGCAGCCGTGTCGAACTTGCCCTGGGCCACGTCGCGGAAGATCGTGTCGAATGACGTGTCCTGGTAGGTGACATCGACCTCGAGGATGTCCGCGATGCCGTTCATGACCTCGATGTCGTAGCCGGTGATGTCGGGCGGCTGCCCGATCTCGAACGGCGGGAAGGGCGTGTCGGTGCCGACCAGGAGCTCACCTTCGGTGATCAACCCCAGGTCGCCGCCGCCGCCCCCGTCGTCGTCATCGTCGCCACAGCCGATCGCGAAGCCGGCCGTGAGGATTAGGGCGAGGGCGGCCAGCAATGCAAGTAGGCGTGACCTCATTCTCTGATTCCTCTCGTTTGGTTTGCAGCGAAACCAGGCGCAACATATCCCCCCTCGGGGGAATGCGTACACCCGCCCTGTACTTCACTTTCTGAAGTAGTATTGGGGCAGATGCTCGAAGAGCCTCTCCTCAACCGTCCCTGCGGGGGCCGCTTCCAGAACGTGATCGAGTCGATCGGCAACACGCCGCTGGTCGAGCTGCCCCGCCTGTCCCCGAAGCCGGGCGTGCGCATCTGGGCCAAGCTCGAGGGCCGCAACCCGACCGGATCGGTCAAGGACCGCGTCGCCAAGTCGATGATCGAGGACGCGGAGGAGCGCGGCGCGATCGAGCCGGGACAGATGCTGCTGGAGCCGACATCCGGGAACACCGGCATCTCGCTGGCGATGATCAGCCGCCGCAAGGGCTATCCGCTGAAGGTGGTGATGCCCGACAACGTGACCGAGGAGCGCACCCAGCTGCTGCGCATGTACGGCGCCGAGATCGTCTATTCCGAGGGCGCCAAGGGCTCCAACGGCGCGGTCGAGCTGGCGCTGGAGATGGCCGAGAACGACTCGAGCTACTACATGCCCTACCAGTACGGCAACGAGGCCAATCCCAACGCCCACTACCACGGCACGGCCCCCGAGATCCTCGAGGAGCTGGACGAGGTCGCCGCCTTCGTCGGCGGCCTCGGCACCGGCGGCACGCTGATGGGCAACGGCCGCCGCTTCAAGGAGCACGACCCCGCCACCAGGATCGTCGCCGCCGAGCCGATGCAGGGTGAGCTTGTCTCGGGCCTGCGCTCGCTCGAGGACGGCTTCATCCCGCCGATCATCGACATCTCCCTGCTGGACCGCAAGATCATGGTCTCCAACATGGACGCGATCGTCTGGACCAAGAAGCTGCTGGAGGAGGAGGGCCTGTTCGCCGGGGTCTCGTCCGGGGCGATCGCCTACGTCGCCAACCGCATCGCCGGCGAGCTGGACGAGGGCAACGTCGTCTTCCTGGTCCCCGACGACGGCTGGAAGTACCTCTCCTCGGGCGTCTACACGAAGCCGATCGAGGAGCTGGAGGGGGTCGACTCCACCGTCTGGTGGTAGGGGCGACGCACCCCGGCGCTCTCGCCGTCAGAGGCCCGACCCGCTGGGCCTAGACTCCCGCCGGTGGAAGGCAGAGCTTCCCACGTCCCGGCCCTCGACGGGTTTCGCGGCTAGGCGGTCCTCGGGGTGGTCCTGCTTCACGTGCTCGGGCTCGCGGGGGTGCTGGTGGCGGAGCACGGCGAGCTGTTCCAGGTGCTGGTCTGGGGCACCGTCGGCAACGTCATCGACGTCTTCTTCATCATCAGCGGCTTCGTGCTCTTCCTCCCGGTGATCGCCCGTGGCGGCGATCTGGGAGGGGTTCGCTCGTTCTACATCCGACGCGCCGCCCGGATCTATCCGGCCTATTGGTTGAGCCTCGTGGTCCTGCTCGTGCTGATGGCCATCGAGTTGCCCGCGTTCACCGTATTCCCGTCCGCCGTGGACATCGTGGTCTGAGCGTCGTCCCGCAGCTTCCCGGTTGGGCGTTCTCACTCGGAGTGGGCATGACGGCGGCCTGGGCGTATGTCCGGTTGACGGAGAGCCGCCCTCGGGAGCAGCTCGAGCGGCTGGCGCTGCGGGCCGCGCCGCTTGCGCTGTTGGCCCTGGCCGGCTCCGTCTACCTGTTCGGCCACGAGGCCGGGTTCAGCGACGTGGTCGCGCCGACCGTCGCCCGCACCTCAGCGACGATCCCGATCGTCTACTCGGCCTCGCTCGCGGCGGTGATGCTCGTGGTCCTGCTGGGGCCGCCGTTCCTGCAGCGTCCCTTCGTCAACGCGCCCATCCGGCGCCTCGCCGAGCTCAGCTACGCGATCTTCCTGATTCACGTCGTCGTCGGCATCTACCTGGGCGTCATGGTTCTCGACCTGCCGCGCGATGGCACGCTCGCCGACGTCGCGCTCTTCTACGTCGTCGTGCTCACGGCCTCGATCCTCTACGCCTACGCTTCGCTGCGTTTCGTCGAGCGTCCCGCGCGCGCCTGGGCGCGACGGTTGACGGCGCCGGCGGCGCCGAGCGCGCCCCGGCAAACCCCGACGCAGGACCTCGCGGGGGTCGGGTCGGCGGGAGACTGAGCCGGCCGCTAGCCGGGCGCCCGGGCGATCACCACCAGGCGCTCGCGCCCGGGCGCGTGCTCGACGGTGTCGAAGCCGGCGAGGGCGAGCCCGGCACGCTCGACGATCCGGCCCGCCTGGTCGCGCGTGTAGTGGCGGATGAAGCTGCTCGCGTCGTAGTGGAAGTAGGCGCGAGAGCCCTCGAGCAGGTCGAACAGCACGATCCCGCCCGGGCGAAGCTGCGCGCCGAGGTTGGCCAAGGCCAGCTCGAAGGAGGGATAGAGGTGCTTGAAGGTGAGGAAGGAGATGACCGAGTCGACGGGCTCGGCGAGCTCGGCGTTCTCGACGTCGCCGACGACGAACTCGATCCGGGAGTCGGCGAAGTTCGCGCGCAGGTGCGCCACGTTCCGCTCCGAGAGGTCGAGGCCGGTGTAGCGCTCGAACTCGTACCCCGATTCCAGGCAGGCGCCGAGGATGCGCCCATAGCCCGGCCCGACCTCGAGCACGCGGCGACCGGGGCCGAAGACCCCGTGGGCCTCGGCCACCCGCGCGGCCCCGTGACCGCTGTGCTCCTCGCCCCAGGACAGACCCCGGTCGGGCTCGGCCGCGCGCCAGCGGCGCTTGGAGCGCTCGACCGGGTCCCCCTGCTTCGCCAGCCGGTTGATGCGACGCTGGTCGAGGGCGTCGATGGCACGGGCGGCGAGCGGGTTAGCCAGCAGTCCCGCCCTCAGGCGCCGGCCCGCGTCGCTCGAGTCCGACCACGCTACGAGACGCCTGAGCACGCGCGCAAGCATAGTCGCGCCCATATGATCGCGCCCGGATGGTGGACGCGGTGGCAGCCGGCCCAGCGAGCATTCCCCAGACCCCCTACTTCGGCGGACCGTGTTTCATGTCCCCGTTCCTGGATCGCGGGCTGGAGAGCCGGGCGCTCGATCCGCAGACCGAGGAGATGGTCCGCGCCTACGCCGAGCGCGGCCACCTGATCGTCGATCGGCTCGCCGCTGACGACAGCGTCCTGGACGCCGCCGTCGCCGAGCTGGCGGAGCTGCACGAGGGCGGCGCCCACAACCGCGCCTGGACCGTCTCCGACGCGGTCAGGGCGATCGCAGCCGACGAGAGGATCACGACGATGCTGGAGACCCTCTACGGACGCCGGCCGATCCCCTTCCAGACGCTCAACTTCCGTCGCGGCAGCCAGCAGGAGACCCATAGCGACTCCTACCACCTCCACAGCTACCCGAAGCACTTCATGTGCGGGGTCTGGGTCGCGCTCGAGGACATCGACGAGCGCAATTGGCCGGTCCACTACTACCCGGGTTCGCATCGGCTTCCCGACTACGACTTCCTCTGCCCCAACGGCGACGCCGAGATGCTGCAGTTCGTCCAGGGCGTGATCGGCTCCTTCGGCCTGAGCAGGGAGCGGGCGCGCCTGAAGCGCGGACAGGCCCTGATCTGGGCGGCCAACCTGCTGCATGGCGGGGATGAGGTGACCGACCCGGAATCGACCCGCCTGAGCCAGGTCACCCACTACCACTTCGAGGACTGCAGCTGCTACACGCCGTTTCGCAGCGACTTCGAGCGCGGCCGCATTTACTTTCGGCGGATCGTGGACGTCGGCAGCGAGCGTTCGCTGCCGCTTCGCTCTCCCCACGGACGAGTGAGGCCACCGATGCGCTCGCGCTTGGTCACCTGGCGAAGGCGCCTGCAGCCGGCGATCGGCCGGGGCTACGTCCGCTATGAGCTCTAGCCGGCCGACGGCCCGCGCCGGTCTCCTATGATCGGCGCGGTGCCCGGCGCCGTCTCGATATCCGCCTCGCAGATCCCGTATTTCGGCGGCCCCTGGTTCATGTCCCCTTTCTTCGAGCGGGAGCTCGCAGATCGGGAGCTGGACGCCAAGACCGAGGCGATGGTGCGTGACTTCTCCGAGCGCGGCTACGTGGTGCTGGACGACCTCGGCGTCGACTTCGACGAGCTCTGCGAGCGGGCGATCGGGGACCTCGCGGCGCGCCACCGGGACTCCGAGGGCGAGTTCAACCGCATCCAGGACGCCTGGACCGTGTCGGACGCCGTCCGCTCACTCGCGCTCGCCCCGAACGTGCTGTCGGTGCTCGAGGCGCTCTACGGCCGCCGCCCGATCCCCTTCCAGACGCTCAACTTCCTGCGCGGCAGCCAGCAGCTCACCCACAGCGACTCCTTCCACTTCCACAGCTTCCCCAAGCACTACATGTGCGGTGTCTGGATCGCGCTCGAGGACCTGCACGAGGCCAACGGCCCGCTGCACTACTACCCGGGCTCGCATCGGCTGCCCGACTACGAGGCCTTCGGACCCGGTAAGCACGACGAGTTCGTCGCCTACATCGCGCACCTGATCGCCGGGCTCGGCCTCGAGAAGGAGCAGGCGACGCTGAGGCGCGGCCAGGCGCTGGTCTGGTCGGCCAACCTGCTGCACGGCGGCGATCCGGTCGCCGACGCGGACTCGACCCGCCTGAGCCAGGTCACCCACTACTTCTTCGACGGCTGCAGCTACTTCAGCCCGGTCGAGAGCGACATGCAGCGCGGGCAGATCCAGTTCCGCCGCGTGGTCGACATCGGGAGCGGCGAGCCGCTGCCCCTGGAGACCGAGAACGGTCCGGTCAGCCTGCCGGCGTCCGACTGGCTGGCGCGGCTCAAGATCCGCCGTCGCCGCTTCGCCGATCCCGAGTGCGTCCGCTTCGTGATCTGAGCCGGCGCCGTGAGGATCCCCCGCCCGATCTACGACGAGCTGCTCGCGCACGCTCGGGAGGACGCCCCCAACGAGTGCTGCGGGCTCGTCGGCGGCCGCGACGGGGAGCTCACCACCTACTACCGCGTGCGCAACGCCGAGGCGAGCCCGCTGCGCTACATGCTCGACCCCTCCGAGCAGCTCCGCACCAACAACGAGATGGAGGAGCGCGGGGAGGAGCTGGCGGCGATCTACCACTCCCACACCGGGAGTCCCGCCTACCCCTCGCAGACCGACATCAACCTGGCGCTGATCGACCGCCGCGAGGGAGGGAAGGTCGTCGGCAAGACGCCGCTGTTCCCCGGCACGATCTACCTGATCGCCTCGCTGGCCGAGGGCGAGGCGCCGCTGCGCGGCTTCAGCATCGACGAGGACGGCGTCACCGAGATAGACCTGGAGACCGCCTGAGGGCGGGCCGGGCGATCTCGGGCCCGAGATGAGCCGCGACGAGCCCGGGCCAACGACGTCCCTGGTCTGCCCCCGCTGCTCGCGCCTGCACGACCCCGACGAGCGCTTCTGCCGTGACTGCGGCATGCCCCTCACCTTCGAGGGCCCGCGCGAGCTGGAGCCGCGCGACGACGCGCACGAGCGAGCCCGCAAGGTGGACCCGCGGTTCGCGCGCGGTGAGCTCGTCCGTGTCGCGGGCGGGCGCAACCAGGCCGAGTGCGAGCTCGTGCAGAACATCCTGCTCGAGCACGGCGTGCCCTCGGTGCTGCGCCGCACCCGCGGCTTCGACGTCCCGGACTTCATCGCGGCCGGCCCGCGCGACGTGCTCGTGCCCGAGTCCGGCTATCAGCTGGCCAGGGAGCTGCTCAGCGAGGCAGACCTGCTGACCAGCGAGGGCCCGCCCGGCTCACTGCCCGGGATCGGGTCCCCTGCGCGGCTTGCGCTCGGGATCGCGATCGCGTTCGCGATCGGCCTGGCGCTGGTCTGGATCCTCTACCAGGTCGCCACCTGACCCTTCGCGCGCGCCCCCCTTTCGCTCGTCCGTCTCGAATCCGAACTCCGGCGGCGCCCCGAAGTCGAAGTCGGGCGGGGGGTCCAGCTCGGCCTCGGTCGGGTCGCGCAGGCCGCTGCCGCGCCGGATCCGCGGCTCGCCCTCGAACGGGTCCTCGAACTCGGGGTCGAAGTCGGCCTCTCCCTGCTGCTCCAGATCGAGGTCGTGCAGATCGACCGGTTCCTCGCGCGGCATGCGCAGGGGGGAGGGCTTCTCGCCGCCGATCGGCGACGGCGACCGCCTGCTCCCCTGCCCACGGGAGGAGGCGCGGTCCAGCGCCGAGGGCCGCTCGCCGGTGTCGATCAGGGGGTCCGAGCCGGGCTCGGTCGACTGCGGATAGAGGATCTCGTCCAGGTGTGCGCGCCAGCCGCGCTCGATCTCGCCGAAGCTCGCGTCGAAGGCCATCTCCAGGCTCGACTCGGCGCCCTTCCTGCGGGTCCTCGCGGCCAGCAGCGAGCAGGCCTCGGGCCCCCGGTGGCGGTCGAGCAGGTCGAACACGGTGCCGCCGAGGATCACGGCGTCGCGCCGCGAGGGCGGGAACTTCGGCCGGTCGCCCTCGCGCAGGCGCGTGATCACCGCGGGGCGGTAGAGCGAGACCTGGCCGGCGAAGTACTGCGCGGCTCCCTCGTAGAGCCAGGCCCAGCGCAGGTATGTGAGGAAGCGCCGCGGCGTCCACATCGGCGGCAGCCGCTCGTTGTTGGCGGCCAGGACGAGCTGGCAGTAGACGCGCTCGGCGGTGCCGAGCAGGGCCCGCGCCGAGTCCTCGCCGCCTGCGCGCCGCTCCATCCACTCGTCGTCGAGGATGTGGATCTCGCCGACCATCGGCCAGCCCGCCAGATAGCGGCGCCCCGCCGGGGCCGCCGACCAGCGCGCGGCGGGCAGCAGCGGGTGGGCGGCCGAAAGCCAGGCCGGGTTGTCGTGGATGACCACGGTGACGTCGCCCGGCACCTCGTCGAAGCGCTCCTCCAGCCGCAGCCGCAGTTCCTCGAGCCGGTCCAGGATCCGCTGCGCGCAGGCGACGTCAGCATCGTCGTGCCTGGCGGTGAAGCTGAGCGAGTCTGTCTCTACCCAGGCCATAAGCCTCGACTGAGGCTACTCGCAGGCCGGGCGGCCGCGCGTCAGCGGCGTTGCGCGTGCCCCGGCTCGACGAATTGCGGGTACCATCGGCCCAGACACCGAATACGCTCACCCGCTAACCATTTTTCCGAAGGAGAAGGAGTGGGATGTCGAATCGACGGAAGACGCCCTCTGCGGGCACCGTGATCGCCGTGGTGGCGCTCTTCGTCGCGCTCGGGTCCGGCGCCTACGCGGCCAAGGTCGCCAAGAACAGCGTCGGCGCCAGCGCGCTGAAGAAGAATGCGGTGACCAAGGACAAGATCAAGAAGGCCGCGGTGGTCAACTCGAAGGTGGCGGTGGGAACGCTGACCGCCAACAGGCTCAGCTCGACCGCGCAGACCGATCTGAGCGGCGCGCTCGCCTACGGCCAGGTCGATCCCTTCGGGACGGGCTCATACGTCGCGGCTCGGACCAGCGGCTTCACCACGCTGACCAATCCAGCCGAAGGACGCTGGTGCCTCGGGGTGGACAGCGCGATTGCCTCCAAGGTGTTCGACGCCAGCGGCAACCCGACCCGGCCGACCGTCGCGAGCGTCGAGTACGGCACCACCCCGGCTGTCGCGGACACGATGGTCGCGCCGCGAGGCGGCGATCTCGATTGTGGCAAGAACCTGCTGGAGATAAACACCTACAGGGGTGGCGCACCCTCGGGCACTGTCGCGTTCACGGTCGTCCTGCCCTAGCTGTAGTTCCTAGCCCCGTTGTTCATCCGGGCCTCCTTGGAGGCTGGTGGTTCTCGAGACCCCAGCACCAAGGAGGAACACCGGATGGACCTTCACGCTAACGCGGCGATCACACTGAACCAGCGCCGACGGCTCGCAAGGCGGGTGGTCGACGATTCCTGGTCGCTCGCCGAGGCGGCCACGGCCGCCGAGGTGAGCGAGCGAACGGCGCAGAAATGGTCGGCTCGCTACCGCGCCGAGGGCGAGTCGGGCATGTTCGACCGCTCCTCGGCGGCCCACCGGGTTTGGAACCGAACGCCGGCGGACCGAGTCGCCACGGTCGTCGCCCTGCGCAAGCTGCGCTTCTCGGGCCCCGAGATCGCCGAGCTGCTTGCGATGGCGCCCTCGACGGTCTCGGCGGTCTGCAAGCGCGAAGGGGTCGGCAGGCTCGGGCGCCTGGGCCTCGAGCCGGCCCGCCGCTACGAGCGCTCCCGCCCGGGCGAGCTGATCCATATCGACGTCAAGAAGCTGGGGCGGATCGACCAAGCAGGTCACCGCGCCCTCGGACGCGGCCCCGGTCGTCACCGCGGCAAGGGCAGGCATGGCTGGGAGTTCGTCCACATCGCGATCGACGACGCCACCCGCCTCGCCCACGCCGAGGTGCTCGCCGATGAGCGCGCCGAGACCGCGGCCGGCTTCCTGCGTCGGGCGGTTGCTTTCTTCAGGGCCCACGGCTTCGGGGTCGAGCGGCTGCTCACCGACAACGGCTCGGCCTATCGCTCGGCGGTGCACGCGAGCTGCTGCCGCGAGCTCGGGATCCGCCACCTGCGCACGCGGCCCTACCGCCCGCAGACCAACGGCAAGGCAAAGCGTTTCATCCGCACGATGCTCGGTGGGTGGGCCTATGGGGCGATTTACCGCAGCTCCACGGAGCGCACGAGAGCCTTGCCAGGGTGGCTCAGCTACTACGACTTCCGACGACCACATTCAGCCATCGGCCGCAAGCCGCCCGGGGCTCGACTCGCTGAGCTCTTGAACAACGGGCCTGGGTCTTACACCCCCTAGCTCACCGGGCTGGCACGAAGCGGCACAGCGCGCGCCGCTCGCTCGGACGATCAGTCGTTTGGACGCTAAAGGGTGCTATAGCCCCACAAATGACCAAACGGCTGGAACGCCGTGAGTTCGCGGCCTGACGTGGCGCGGCGCGTTACGCCGGGACCAGGTCGCCCTGGCAGATCTCGCGGATGGCGGCGGAGGCGCGCTCGAACTCCTCGTCGGCCATCACCGGCGTGCCCTCGAAGGGCAGCTCGCGGTCGATCTCGACCCAGGAGCGGCAGCCGTGGTGCTCGTCCTTGACCCTGACCGTGACCGGGCGCGGGATCCGGTGGACCCGCAGCAGCAGCACGTGCAGGGGGTGGGTGCGCTTCCATGCCAGGCGCTTCTTGGCGTAGTCCGAGGTCCAGACGTGGAACGGGCTGAGCTCGTCGACCACGCGGTTGTCATCGGTTGTGAAGTGATCGGTGATCTCGGCCCAGGCGCGAATGCGGACGCGGTCGGGCTGGGGGATGCCGCCGTCCTGGATCAGGGCCCTGGGGGGCGGCTCCTCGTCGGGCCAGACGCCCTCCTCGAGGGCCCGGCGCAGCTCGGGGTGGTGGGACTCGCGCACGAGATCGTTGCGCTGGTGATCGAAGGTCGGGTAGAGGAAGAACTGGTCGTGCTCGACCTCGAAATGCTTGTTCTCCTCGCGGATCCCGCCCTTGCGCAGCACGACGAGCTGCTCACCCTCGGACAAAGCCCGCACGGTGACAGCCCATTCCTTAAAGGCGATTGGCATGAGTAGTCAGGTTCAGGTGGTCTCGGGTGGGAGCGGGGCGCCGTTCGGCACCGAAGCTCCCTCAGGACGCGCGGGAGTGTAGAGGACCGTTCCGGGTTTGACAACCCTTGTGGCTGAGCGTCACAAGCTCTCCTGCTTACCAGTAAGCCCCGAATAGCCCATTCCGATGGGATGCAAATCCTGGCTGGTCAGCCAGTCGCGGGCTCTGGCCGACCGTGCCCACCCCCGCCCGGCGTTTCGATCCGGAGCCGGTCGCCGGCCTCGAGCCTTCCCTCGGTCTTGCCGGGGATGGCCTCGCCGTTGACCGAGTCGCGGCCGGGCTCGCCTTCGG
Source organism: Actinomycetota bacterium (assembly GCA_016870325.1). GTDB lineage: Bacteria > Actinomycetota > Thermoleophilia > Solirubrobacterales > 70-9 > VGBV01. The sequence goes on along the minus strand of VGBV01000041.1, from coordinate 2,445 downwards.
AGCCGCCCTCGCGCCCCCGTGGCGCCAGCCGGCGGCGCTCGGCGACCAGCGTGTAGCCCATCGGCTCCAGGGCCTCGATCTCGCGCACGATCCCGTCGCCGCCGCGGTGGCGACCGGCGCCGCCGCTGCCTCGCCGCAGCGACAGCTCGCGCACCCGCAGCGGAAACTCCCCCTCGAGCGCCTCGACCGGGGTGTTCAGCGTGTTCGACATCGCGACGTGAACGGCGTCGGGCCCGTCGGCGTCGGCGCAGGCGCCCTGGCCGCCGCCGATCGTCTCGTAGTAGGTGAAGCGATCGGACGACAGCGTCAGGTTGTTCATCGTGCCCTGGCCCTGCGCGGGCACCGCCGAGAACGCCCCCAGCGCCTCGATCGCGAGGTCCGCGACGCGGCTCGAGGTCTCGACGTTGCCGGCGGCCACCGCTGCCGGTGGCTCGGCGTTCAGCAGCGAGCCCCGCGGCGCGCTGACCTCGACCGGGCGCCAGGCGCCGGCCGAGGGCGGCGCGTCGGGGTCGCAGACGACGCGGACCGCGTAGAAGCAGGCGGCGCGGGTGACCGAGAGCGGGCAGTTGAGGTTGCCCTCCACCTGGGGGGAGCTGCCCTCGAAGTCGAGCCGCAGTGAGTCTCCCCTCACGGTCGCGCGCAGGCGCAGCCCGACCAGGGAGCCGTCAGCGGCCTCGAGCGCGTCCTCGGCCTCGCCGTCCCCGTCCGGGAGGCCGGCCAGCGCGGCGCGGGTACGGCGCTCGGCGTAGTCGAGGATCTCGGCGAGCCCGGCGCGCAGGCCCTCGCTCCCGTGGCGTCGCGCCAGCTCGCGCATGCGCGCGATGCCCGCCAGGTTGGCGGCGCGCTGGGCGCGCAGGTCGGCGAGGCGCTGGCGCGGGCTCCGCATCTGCTCGGCGAGCGCGGCGAGCGTTGCGTCGTCGGCGCGGGTCGGCGGGATCACGACCCCCTCCTGTTCGAGGCGTGTCGAGCGCGCCGGCATGCCTCCGGGCGTGGCGCCGCCGACGTCGGCGTGGTGGGCGCGGCTGGCCGCGAAGCCGATCAGGGTCCCGGACTCGCTCCGCGCCCCCGCGGGCCCCGGACGCGCGAGCCGCCCGGAGTGCGGCGAGGCGGATGGGAGGCTGGAGGAGCCGGCGGGCAGGATGACCGGCGAGATCAGGGTGATGTCGGGCAGGTGGGTGCCGCCGCGGTATGGGTCGTTGAGGATCCAGTGCTCACCGTCGGCCTGGGGCTCGGTGGCGACGGCGGCGACCGCGTCGGGCATCGAGCCGAGGTGCACCGGGATGTGCTCGGCCTGCATCACCAGCTCGCCCGAGGCGTCGAAGAGGGCGGTCGAGCAGTCGCGGCGCTCCTTGATGTTCGAGGAGTGGGCGCTGCGGATCAGCACCGCCCCCATCTCCTCGCAGGCCGCGTGCAGGGCGCCGGCGAGGACCTGGAGGGTGACCGGGTCGATCCGCTGCCCGCTCACGCTCCGCCCCCCTCGCGCTCGGCGGCGATCGTCCCCGCCCCGTCGACCGAGGCCGACCAGCCCGGGGGCAGCACCAGCGTCGCCTCGGGAAGCTCGAACACGCACGGGCCATCGGCCCGGGTGCCCGCCGGGGGCTCTCCGCGCAGCACCTGGGTCTCCCGCCACGAACCGGCGAGACGGGCGCTGCGCGAGCCCTCGGCCAGCTCGCCCGCGGCTGCGGCGCGCGGGCGGAGCTCGGGGCCCGGCGCCACGGCGGCGACGCGGATCGAGACCAGCTCGAGCTCCCCGTCGGGGTCGCGGTAGCCGTAGCGCGCCTCGTGCTCGGCGGCGAACGCCTCAGCCAGCTCGGCGGGGTCCGGACGCTCGGGGCCGGGGATCGGCAGCTCGAAGGACTGGCCCCGGTAGCGGAGGTCGTAGGTGACCTCCAGCCGAGCTCCCTCGAGGCCCTCGAGCGCCGCGGCGCCGAGCTCGTCCACCAGCTCGGCGAGCCGCGCGGCGCTCAGCTCGGGGCCGCTGAGCAGCACCGTGCGGGCGGTGTCGTGGCGGCGCCCGGCGGCGATCAGGCCGAGCGCCGAGAGCACCCCGCTCGCGCGGGGGCAGAGGATGCGCCCGATCTCAAGCTCGGCGGCGAGTGCCGCGGCGTGCATCGGCCCTGCGCCGCCGAAGGGCAGCAGCGCGAATCCGCGCGGGTCGATCCCCTGCTCGATGGTCATCACCCGCAGCGCCCGCAGCATCTCCTGGTTGGCGACCGCGACGATGCCCTCGGCGGCCTCGATCCGGGAAAGCCCGAGCGGCTCGGCCAGCGCGTCCACCGCGGCGCCGGCGGCGTCGGGATCCAGCTCGACGCCGCCGGCAAGGGCCGAGTCCGGCGCCAGGTAGCCGAGCAGCAGGTTGGCGTCGGTGACCGTGGGCTCCGTTCCGCCGCGGCCGTAGCAGGCGGGCCCCGGCTCGGCGCCGGCCGAGCGCGGGCCGACCCGCAG